>DCUM01000186.1 GCA_002327255.1 bacterium UBA2214
CTCTTTTTGGAGTGCCTCTTTTGGAGTGCATTGACTGTGTCGATGCCTGAGGCCGGAGGCCTCATCTGGTATTTGCCCCAAGGGGCCGCCTGAAATACGGCGGCCAGCAGTGACACAGTCACTGCACTCCCTATTGATACTCTGTCCCACGGTCCACCATGGGACGGCCTCCACCGCCGCTCCTGCGGCGGCCATTGCGGCGGCAACCTCCTCCTACAAAACCCAGATCAGATATCCCAGACCGGCGAGCGACAGGAGGCTGACGAGGGCGGCGGGCCAGATCACGCGCTCGCCGCCACGCTGCGCCTGCAGCGTGCGGCGCCAGACGATGAAACCGAGCATAAAGGTGTTGAGCGCCAGCGGCAGCAGCAAAAAAAGAGACTTTTCGTGCCAGGCATTTGCCTGCCCCAAAGCGGAAAGACTCGCCTGCCAGCGCTCGCTCCACCCGCCGGTCGCCAGATTCTTGTTCGCCAGAATGATAATATCGAATCCCCGCGTCAGAAAGAGCAGAAAATCGCCCAGAAGCGCCATTCCGGCGCCGACCCGCGCCGCATGGGCCCAGCGCGCCGGCATTGCCGATTGCTCCTCTTCCTGCAGCCGGCTGTGCATCACCCCGTAACCCGAGTAAATCACAAAGCCGATGTTCAGCCACCCGGCGAAACGCAGCCACGACGTCGGCGGCAGATAATAGATCAGATAGAGACAGGAGATGATGCCCATGACCGGAAAGATATGATTGCGGCTGATAATAAAGACCACGGCGGCGATCAGCAGCAGGATCAAGTGGCTCGATAGCGCCATGGGCAGAAAAAGAGAGGCGCCGCCGAGCAGGATATACAAACCAAGGGCCCAGGGCCAGCCGCCGGGCACGCGAAAACCGCGCGGCCGATCCGGCTCGCGCTTGCGCAAAACAATGATGCCCGCACTCACCAATATGAAGGCAAAGAGCGTGCCGATGTTGGTCAAATCGACCATCTCATCGATGCTGGCCACCGCGGCGAACGAGGCCACAAAGACGCCGGTGATCAGGGTCGAGATGTGCGGCGTGCGGAAACGCGGATGCACGCGGCGAAAAACCGGCGGCAGCAGGCCGTCGCGCGACATCGAGAAAAGGATGCGCGGCTGGCCGAGCTGAAAGATGAAGAGCACCGCGGTATGGGCGATGACCGAACCAAAGGCGACAATACCGACGGCCCAGCCCAGATCGGGACTGGCGTGCTCCAGCGCCATGGTCAGGGGCTCGGCCTGCTCCGTGGACAGGGTGGCTTTTAAATCGGGATAGGAGATCAGTCCGGTGAAAACCGCGGAGACGACGACGTAAAAGACGGTGCAGATCAACAGCGAGCCGATGATGCCGATGGGGAGATTGCGGCGCGGATTGCGCGTCTCCTCCGCCGCGGTCGACACGGCATCAAACCCGATATAGGCGAAAAAGACGATGGCCGCTCCGGCGCTGATGCCCGCCCAGCCGTTGGGGGCAAACGGCGTCCAGTTCTCCGGCTTGACCCACATGGAACCGATGACGATGAAAAACGTCAGTACGACGATCTTGATGCCCACCATCACCGCATTGAAACGGGCGCTCTGGCGGATGCCCCAGATGAGAATCAGGGAGACCAGCGCGACGATGAGCACCGCCAGCAGATTGAAGATGATCGGCATGCCGAAGAGCTGCGGCGCGTCGCGAAACACCGTCTGCACCCCCTCGGCATCGGCGATGCGGGCCGCGGTGCGGTAATCCATGGAAAGCCAGTCGGGAACAATGATGCCGAATCCGCGCAAAAAAGTCTTGAAATAGTTGGCCCAGGAGATGGCCACGGCGATGTTACCCACCGCGTATTCGATGATCAAATCCCAGCCGATGATCCACGCCACCACTTCCCCCAGGGTGGCGTAGGAGTAGGTATAGGCCGAACCCGAGATGGGCACCAGCGACGCGAATTCCGCATAACAGAGCGCGGTGAAACCGCAGACGATCGCGGTGATCACAAAAGAGAGCATCAGCGCCGGTCCTGCGCCGGGCCGGAAGGCATCGCCCGCGGCGGCCGTGCCAATGGTGGCAAAAATCCCCGCGCCGATGATGGCGCCGATGCCGAAGAGGGTGAGCTGCACCGGGCCGAGGACGCGGTTGAGGCGGTACTCCTTTTTTTCCGAATCCTGAAAAATGCGGTCGAGTGTTTTGATGCGAAAGAGCGTTGTTTTTTTGCGCTGCCCGTGATCGTGAGAATCCATCCACTGCACTCCTTGCTGGTGAGGATATCGTCTGATAGCGCGGTTTGATATGCGTCAAGTATATTTATTTTTTACTGGAAATGCAACTGATTTTCGCGCGCATTAACGCTCACGCGTCCAGGCCTCTGCTGCGGTTGCACCAGGGCCGCCGCTCCGGGGGGATGCGCGCAGCCAGGGCTGAAATCTCTGCATCGGTTTTCTGCCAGCAAGGTACAGGGATCGGAACAAGGCGGCGGCGTGCACGGATTCCCCCATCCCGGCGCTCTTTCGGGGCGAATGCCGGGTCAGGCTGCCGGAGCAGAAAGCACTTGATTTTGGGCGGCTTCAGGATCAGCCACCGCCGCCGCTTGTCTGTGACGCGGAAAAGAAAGATAGAAAGCACTGGATTTTGGGCGGCTTCAGGATCGGCCACCGCCGCCGCTTGTCTGTGGCGCGGAAAAGACTGATAGAAAGCACTTGATTTTGGGCGATTTTTTTAGTAATATAAACAGCATGCGGGAGTAGTTCAGCGGTAGAACGCAAGCTTCCCAAGCTTGATGTCGCGGGTTCGATCCCCGTCTCCCGCTCAAAAAAAAGCCTTTTACTGATCCAGGTAAAAGGCTTTTTCTTTGTGCATAGTTTGCAGGTCTGCGCGGAGCGTACCCTGTGTCAGCGCTTGTGGCATACTGCCTGCCGGCGTTCTGCTTGCGGCGCTGACGCCGGGTGAAAACAACCCACTGCATCAGCTCCCGCGGCCTGTTCCCGGCGCGTCGCTTGCGGCGCTAGCGCTGTGCGAGGAGGACGCGCTGCGTCTCCCGGGCGATCGCCAGTTCCTCATTGGTGGGCACCACCAGCACCTTGACCGTTCCGGTGCTGATATCGAATTCATTTTTCTTGTTCTTTGCTCCATCGATTCCGATACCAAAGGCCTCGAGATTGCGGCAGGTGAGGCCGCGTACATAAGGCGAGCGTTCGCCGATGCCGGCGGTGAAGACCAGGGCGTCGAGTCCGCCGAGAACCGTCATATAGGCGCCGATGTATTTTTTGAGACGGTGACAGAAAATCTCCAGCGCCTGAATGCAGACGGGATCGCCATTCTCCGCCTCCTCTTCGATCTCACGAAAATCGTTGGTCTTTTCCGTCAGTCCGAGCATGCCGCTCTTCTTGTTGAGCAGGGCGTCCACTTGTTCGGTGCTGAGGTCCTCGATCTTGGCGATATAGGGGATCAGGGCGGGATCGACGTCGCCGCAGCGCGTGCCCATCACCAGGCCTTCCAGCGGCGTGAACCCCATGCTGGTCTCCACCGAATCGCCCTTGTCGATCGCGGTGACGCTGGCGCCATTGCCGAGGTGGCAGGTGATAATTTTTAGTTCGGTGATGGGACGACCCAGGTATTCAGCGGCCTTTTTCGCCACATAGGCGTGGGAAGTGCCGTGGAAGCCGTAGCGGCGGATGCGGTGTTTGCGGTACAGCGACATAGGCAGGCCGTACATGTACGCTTTCGTGGGCAGGGTATGGTGAAAAGCGGTATCGAACACGCCCACCTGGGGCACGCCGGGCATGAGCTGCTCGCACACCTCGACGCCTTTGAGATTGTGGGGATTGTGCAGCGGCGCAAACTGGATGCAGCGCCGCACACCATCTTTTACAGCAGAGTCGATCAAGACCGACTCGACGAACTCTTCGCCGCCATGCACGAGCCGGTGCCCGGCGCCGCCGATTTCGCTCAGATCATGAATCACGCCGTGTATGGGGTCGCACAGCAGATCGAGGACAAGGCTCAAGGCCGTTTCATGATTGGGGATTTCGCGCGTCTGCGATACACTCTCTTTGCCCACCGGCTTGTAATTCAAGATCGCATCGGAGGCGCCGATTCGCTCCACCAGGCCTTTGACCACCAGTTGTTCGTTGTCCGTTTCGATGAGTTGAAATTTGAGGGAAGAACTGCCGCAGTTGAGGACAAAAATCTTCATGGAATTCCCTTTTGCTTTCTGGTGCTATCCGTTGATTAGGTTTTGCCAATTAATTTACAAAATAGAAAGCAAATTACAAGGGATTTTCTTTCCACGGATGGCCGCAAAAGCGGCCGGACGGCGCCGCCCACAGAGACCGTGGGCGGGAGTTGACGCTGTGGCTGACGGTGGGACCCACCTGATTGGCATGGAACCCCGGGGTCGCAAAAAAACACGATACCCGGGGTTGATCCAACTGTTTCAAATGCCTCTGTTGCAGGGGCCCACCTGCTTATGCCTGCCCCCGGTGGGCTCCACCTGCTTTTGGTGGGGCCAACCTGCTTCTGGTGGGGCCCACTTGCGTTTTTTGGGGCTCACTCTTTCCTAAAAAAAGGCAAAAAATCACTTGCGATTCTACCGCCAGCATCCTATTTTTCACTGATACCCATCACACAAGAAATCAATCGCCAGATTTTTTATCTTGGAGGTCCCCATGGCCATCATCGTCAATGATCTGAAACTGTTGAAATTTGTCCAGGATGTTTTTCTCACTTTTGGCATCACCGAAGCGCAGGCCCACACCTGCTCGGACAACCTGGTTGCGGCCGACCTGCGCGGCATCCCCTCCCACGGCGTCGCGCGCCTCAAACGCTACGTCGATGGCATGAAAAACGGCACCATCCTGCCGCTCGCCAAACCCGTCGTGGTCAAGGAATCCCCCTCCACCGCCACCATCGACGGTCAGGCCGGATTGGGACAAATTATCGCCCATTTCGCCACCGGCATGGCCATCGCCAAGGCCAAACAGAACGGCGTCGGCATCGTCACCGTGCGTAACTCCAACCATTATGGCATCGCCGGCTATTACAGCCAGATGATGCTCGAGGCGGGACTGCTGGGCATTTCCATGACCAATTCGGCCCCCCTGGTGGTGCCGACCTTCGGCAAGGAGATGATCATCGGCACCAATCCCATCTCCCTGACGGCGCCCACCAAACGCAACAAGCCCTTCTTCCTCGACATGGCCACCTCGGTGGTGCCGCGCGGCAAACTCGAAGTCTATGACCGCCTTGAGAAACCCTTGCCCGAAGGCTGGGCGGTTAACTCCGCGGGTGCTGTGACGACCAGCGCCGCCGAAGTGCTCAAGAACATGACCGCACGGGCCGGCGGCGGCATCCTGCCNNTGGTGGACATCCTCTGCGGCGTGCTCTCCGGCGGCGCCTATGGCGACATGGTCGACAGCAAAGGCCCCAACGGCGAAAACCAACCCGCCGAGGTGGGACATTTCTTCATGGCCCTGAAAATCGAAAACTTTGTCGAGATGGATGAATTCAGGGACAAGATGGATGATTTCATCGACCGGCTGAAAAAATCCGCCAAAGCCCAGGGCCAGCAGCGGATTTTCATCCACGGCGAAAAAGAGTACGAATTGTACGAAAAGCACAAAAAAGAGGGTGTGCCGCTGCAGGAGAAGGTCCACGACACACTGCGGGCGATCGGCGCGGAACGGAACGTCGCCTTTACCCTATAACCGCTTGCAGGTGGGCCCCGCCAAAAAAAGGCTTTGAAAAGGTGCAACTCTAGATATTGCCGCGATTTTACGGAAACTTCGGGATCCTCAAAACAATAATAACAGTCACATGTGGAACCCCGGGGTCGCAAAAAACGCGACACCCGGGGTTGAACGACCTGTTTCAACAGCTTCAACACAGGCGGAGCCCACCCCTATCAGCTCCAGCCCACCCTGAAACGTGACACGCCCCGGCAAAAATAATCATTTTCTCAAAAAATATTTTTTTGTATATTTATGAATGCCATTTGATAAAAAATTCGCAATGGTTTGTTAATATGACTGAAAGGAACCATACATCATGCATCATTATACCGAGCTCGGCTTGTGCAATACACGCGAGATGTTCAAAAAAGCCATGGCCGGCCAATACGCCATCCCCGCCTATAATTTCAACAATATGGAACAGCTCCAGGCCATCATGACCGCCTGCATCGAAACCAAATCGCCGGTCATCCTCCAGGTCTCCTCGGGCGCGCGCAAATACGCCAACCAGACCCTGCTGCGCTTCATGGCCATGGGCGCCATGGAACTGGTGCGCGAATCGGGCAGCAACATCCCCGTGGCCCTGCACCTCGATCACGGCGATACCTTCGAACTCTGCGTCTCCTGCATCGAGTCCGGTTTCTCCTCGGTCATGATCGACGGCTCGGGGCACTCCTATGAGGACAACATCGCCCTGACCAAAAAAGTGGTCGAATTCGCCCACAAACACGACGTCACAGTCGAGGGCGAACTCGGCGTGCTCGCCGGCATCGAAGACGACGTCAGCCACGAAGTCAGCCATTACACCAAACCCGAAGAGGTGGAGGATTTTCTCGCACGCACCGGCGTCGACAGCCTCGCCATCTCCATCGGCACCTCCCACGGCGCCTTCAAGTTCAAACTGCAGCCCGGCGAGAGCGTGCCGCCCCTGCGCTTCGACATCCTCGAAGCCATCGAAAAATTGACCCCGGGGTTCCCCATCGTCCTGCACGGCGCCAGCTCGGTGATGATGGAATACGTCGATATGATCAATCAATATGGCGGCAAGATGGAAAACACCGCGGGCATTCCCGAAGAGCAGCTGCGCCGTGCCGCCGCCTCGGCCGTGTGCAAAATCAA
The DNA here is from genome assembly GCA_002327255.1 of bacterium UBA2214. Lineage (GTDB taxonomy): Bacteria > Zhuqueibacterota > Zhuqueibacteria > Residuimicrobiales > Residuimicrobiaceae > UBA2214. Next base: position 6,838 of record DCUM01000186.1, read on the forward strand.
CATCGACAGCGACGGCCGCCTCGCCATGACCGCCAAAATCCGTGAGGTGCTGGCCACCAAACCCGGCGAGTTCGATCCGCGCAAGTACCTCGGTCCCGCCCGCGAAGAGCTGGTCAAGATGTACAAGCACAAAAACCAGCACGTGCTCGGCAGCGCCGGCAAAGCGTAAAAAAACCGGGTCGGACCAGGACAACTTGTTGTTTTTATTTTTATTAAGCTATCCATATTAAAATCGGCAAGACCGGGTCGCACCAGGACAAATTTTTGTTTTTATATTGATTAACTGACCTTATAAAAGATGGCCCCGGAGTGCATTTTTTACTGGCAGCATGCCTTCCAGGGCCTTTTATGGCAAACAAAAGGGGGTCGGACCAAATTAATNNTTGCCTTACAAAATGCAATCTAAGGACTGTATTTCGCTTTCTATGTTTATCCTATTGTTTCCCAAGTTAATAATCTGGTCCGACCCCCTGATACTTTTTCCGAATCCGCTCCGCCGCGTGCTGCAGCATCTCCAGCTCCTCCGGCCACAAACGCATCCCGATATAACGCTCCACCCCCTTGTTGCCAATCACAAACGGCACCCCCACAGTGGTCCGACCCCGTTTTCCCAAATTTTCCTTATCGCAGCAGCACCACTTTGATCACGCGGGTGAATTGGTCTGTCTGCATGCGGCAAAAATAGACGCCGGCTGCTGCGGGCTGTTGACGCGCATCGGTGGCGTCCCAGATCGCTCTGAACCGGCCCGCCGGCTGACGGGCATCAACCAGCGTCTTCACTCTGCGCCCCAGCGGATCGAAAATTTCCAGCACCACCCGCGCAACGGCCGGCACGTCGTAGGCAAAAGTGGTGGCCGGATTGAAGGGATTGGGATAATTCTGATGCAGGGCAAAATCCCCCGGCAGGGAGGGATCCATCACCACCGCCGTGAGGGGATCGGTGGCAAATCTGCGAACGGCCGACCATTCACCCGCCCCGAAGGCATTATGCGCGCGCACCCGCCAGTAATAATTGGTACCGCCGCCGAGACGACCGATCCGGCAGGAGGTTGCATTCGTTTGCCGGTCTTCAACAAGGACGATGAAATCCGGGTTGAAGGAGGTCTGCACCTGATACATGGCCGCATGGGGCACGGCGCCCCATGACAGCGTTACTTCTTCCTCCACTTGAGACCAGTCCGGCGCAGGCGCATGAAGGGTCACGGCAGCCGGCACGGTCACGCCCAGCTTCTCCGCCAGATAGTGCAGAATTTTTTCTTCGGACCCGTAATACACCGCGCCTTCCTCAAATATGGAGCCGGTACCGATGCCGAGGAACAGTTCGTGATTATGCCCCTGGACGATCACCCTGGGGCTGTCATGCAACAGGCCGGAATTGACCTGGGTCCAGGTTTCGCCGTGATCGATGGAGGCGAAAAAACCGGCGCCGGGGCCCTTGCAACCATAGCTGATGCCGTAGAGGAGCCCATGGTCTTTGACGACCATGTCGATGATACTCGCGTATTCGATATCGCCGCCGGTGATCCGGCGCCACTGGATGTGGTCCAGGGGAGTGACGAATACGCCGACCGACGTACCAACGATTAATTTGTTCTCGCGCGTCCTTTTCAGGCAATAGACACCCGTGATGCTGGAACCTTGTGAGATGCTCTGCCAGCTCTTGCCATTGTCCGTGGATTTGTAAATGCCTTCACTCCAAGTGCCCAGATACATGACCCCATCGATAATTATAAAAGCGTTTCTGCCGACATTGAGATACCTTGGCCACTGTGATAATTCCGTCCAGGTGGCGCCGTTGTCCCCGGACATCAGGAAAAAGGTGGTCTTGCCCAGCCCCCAGTAGGTGTAGGGAAACATATACAATCGATCCTGGTCATCGATGAACAGATGATCGGTCGCAGAATTTGCGCTGGCATAAATCTGCCGGTCACCGGCGCCGTCTTTTCCCGCGTCGGTCAATCCGAATTCATACAAACGCCTGCCGAAGAGAACGCCTCTGCTGTCGATCGCCAGCGGCGACATGCGGGAATTGACCGGAATCCAGTTCTTTCCCAGATCTTCAGTCTTCCACAGCTTCTCGGCTTCGATGGTGGGCAGGCTGGTGTCAGGATCGGACAGGCTGGCAAATAAATGCCCCTGATGATTGACCGCCATGGATTCCACATAAAAATCCAGCTCGGCCGGTGTAATTTTCTGCCAGACCAGCGGTAGCGCGCTCGCACCGGTGGCAAAGCGTGCGGTGGCGGAGTAGGGCCCCCAACCGCCGCTGTTTCTTGCCCGAATGCGCCAGTAAAAGGTGGTGTTGGCCGGCAGATCATGCAGGAAACACATGGGGGTGTGGAGATGGTCTTCCCGCAAAAAGGCCGTTGAAAAATCGGCGCCAGTCGATACCCACAGTTGATAAAGTGATTTCTCACCCGCCTGCCACCGCAGGGTGGTACTGTCCGATGTCAGTACCGCGTCGACGGACGGGTAGATCAGCGCCGGCGCCGGCGGTACGGGCTGCCCGCTGTCGACATGACCCGAGACCACCACCGACACCCTCTGCAGGGCGCCGCTCAATGATCCCTTGTGAGTGAGTTGCACCTCATAGGTGCCGGCCATCGGGCTGGAAACAAGGACCTGCTCGACATTGTCCCTGCTATTGTCACCGAATTGCGCCGCCTCACCCGGGTTCGCCGGGTTGAGAATCCAGGGATAATGGGTCTCCTGGACGCCAAGCAGGGGGCCCCTGACGCGCAGGTCGATGTCGTTGATCAGGACGGCCTCCGGTGCATTTCGCTGCGGCGCCCGTTCCGGTCCGGGCGGATCCGTCCAGCAGGCGGTCACCTTGAGCGGACACGATCCGTCGCTGACGACCTGGAATGCATGGGTCGCGCCCTCGTTCAATGTGAGTTCATGGAGGCAGCGCCGGGCCGGGGAAAAACTGTCTTCTGTGAGGAGGGCCGCCGCGGCCGCGGTGTTCATCAGTCCCCAGCCGAATTGATAATCGGGACCCGCCGAAGCACCGGCTTCGTGCGCGGTATGAATGATCAGGGCTTTAAGAGTCGACGACCACATCGATTGATGGGCTTGCAA
>DCUM01000172.1:0-266 GCA_002327255.1 bacterium UBA2214
TTTTCGGAGAGATGGGGCAGCTGCAACCACAGGTAGACGCGCATGGCATTGCGATGCGCCAGATCGATGAGACGGCCGTAATCGTAGGTATAATCGGGATAATCGTGCCAGCCGGCGGCGTGGATGGTGCGGACGCCGTTCTTGCGCCACATTTTGATCAGGTCTTCGATGCTGATCTCCTCGCGCGAACCGGGATCGAAATAGATTTCCACGCTCTCGCGGCGCACGAGCGGTTTCAGTGCGAACTGATAGCGCATCATTTCCAG
>DCUM01000172.1:374-3577 GCA_002327255.1 bacterium UBA2214
ACGACATAGTCGAATTCGGTATCGAAATCCATCAGCGTGTCGGGGCTGCCCCACTGGATCGGCACCGTGGGATAGTACTCATCTGTGATCCCGCGCGCGATGAACGTGCTTTCTTGCGGCAGGATGCCCAAGGCGGCCGCCAGCTCCGAAGGGCGTTCGAGGATGATGTTGGCGCCATTTTGAACGCTGCGGATCAGCAAAAGAGTTTGCTGCTGGTTCAACTTTGGCGCTGCCGCAGCCGGTACGACGATGAGGTTGCTGCCTTCCGGCACGGCGAGAAAGGCGTCGACGGGGTGGGGGACGGCATCGATCCCGGCCGACTCCAGGGCCCGTCCCCATGGGGTGTGGGACGGGGCCAGGGGTGATGCGGCTTCCTCAGCGATGAGCAGAATCGCTCTGGGCGGCTGCTCTTCGGCACTCCATAGCGGCTGTTCCGCTCCGACATAGTCCTCCAGTTTGGGCACGCGCCGCAGCACGTCCGCAACCAGGCCGGCCAGCATGCCCGGGGGTTTCTGCGGCAAGGCTGTGGCGACATAGAGCCACCCCTCCGGTACGGTGACGCGTTTGCGCAGCGTGTCGCTGCGCGGCTGTTCGGAGAGCATCCTGTCCTGGATTTTCCCCGCTTTGTCGACATAGAATTCCTGCGCGTAAGCCGATGCGAGGGGCAGTTCCACATCTCCCGAACCGGTGAGGACGCGAAACGTCTTGCCGCGCACCTGCTGAGTGGTATGACGCGGATCGGTGAAGCGGTATCCCATCTGTTTCATGGCCGGGATGATCTCTTTGAGCACCGCGATATCGACAAAGGGATGGAAGAAGAAGCTGGCAACGCCATCGCGCAGCGCCAGATGGTTGCGCGCTGCCTCGAGCAGCGGACCCGCCTCCGGCCGGCTGAGGGGAATATAGCCGAGATTTTCGGGTATGATTTTCCCGCCGGCCGTGTGCCGGCTGATCAGCCAGGGCAGCAGTTGATCCGAACCATGCAGATCAATGGTTTGACGGCGTTCGTAGGCCGAACTGAAATAGTGATTGATGACGCTGTAATCCAGCTGCGAGGCGCCATAGTGCGGCGTCTCCCAGGTGACCGGATAAAGGCCGTTGCGGGCCAGTTCCTCCAATCCCAGCTCGATGCGTTCACGGACATATTCGCGCGAATCGGCGAAGAGGGGTGCATTCTGCATCATGTCCCAGAACTCATAATCCGCCGTGGTTTCGCCGCGGTATTGGTGGGTGTAGCCGTGCATGACGATCACCCCCCCCTTGCGCACCATATAGTGGATGGCCTTGACGAAATCGGGTTGGTCGGAGAGGGAAACTGCGGTGTTGCTGGCCGGATCGAGATAAAAGGGAACCAGTGAGATGGAAAAGGGCACGTCCTCTCCGCAAAGATAGTCGGCAATGGCTTTTAATGCCTTGATGTCCGAGAGGGGGGTGATGTCTTCGATGCGCACCATGGCCAGACGGTTGCTGCGGTGGTTTTCTCCGATAATGTCGTGCAGCAGATCGGCAAAGACGATGTAGCTGCCGCCTTCGAGCACGAAGGCGGTGGTGAGGTCGGCAAAATACCACAGATTGCCGCTGTGCAGCGCATAGGGCAGGCGCTGCGTGCCCTTTTCCAGCCAGGCGTGAATGGTGCAGCGNNGCGCTGTCGGTGATGACGATTTGATGAAAATCGGGATCCTGCTTGGGCAGCAAGGTCGACTGGTAGCGCACGCGGTTCCAGGTCGAGTCGCAGGCGCTGCCGTTGTGCGCAAAGCCGTACGGCGGCGCGGAAGGATGCTGCAGGAACCGATCGATGCCGAAGTGGATCCAGGCGATCGAGCCCTGGAAGGCGGCCGCTGCCCGGATAAAAGTCTCCGGCAGATGGAATTGGGGGTCGACGCCGATATAAAAGAGGTGACTTTTCTCAATGAGGCGGCCGGGGGAGAAGGGGGTGCCGGGCTGCAGCAGCACGATCTCGGTTTCGGCGCGGAAATGGCTGAGCAGACTGGCGACCTGGCGCGCATCGTTGTCGCCGAGCGGATCGGTGACGATGAGGATGCGCCGCAGCGGTTGCCAGGCAAATGCTTCCCGGACAACGGGCCACCTTTCAGCGCGATCGATCTGATGGGTGTCGTAAAGATCGATGTCGGGTGTCTCGGCCTGTTTCGCGGCCACAATACTCCGCTGCAACCGCTCCGCATCGACATGGTGTGCAGCGAACGGCGTGAGTTCGAGATGGACGAGCAAACGGCTGCGCCCGGCCACCTGGGCTTTCACGGCTGCGGCAGCGCCGAGGACCCATTCGGGTGAAAAGAGGCCCGGATTGTTGTAAAGGTCAGCCCATTGCTGCCACATCAATTCCAGGCTGATCCAATCGGGTTTGTGGGGGTGATCCAGCAACGCATCGAGATCAAAGCCGGTGTATCCTCTCTGTTCGGCGGACGAGTAAAGTGCGCCATCCGCTTTGGGGCTGACGACAGAGGTCGCGCAGGCGATTTTGCCATAGTGATGAATTTTTTCAAAGCCGGCCGACAGGGTCTTGTTGAGGCCGAGGGCTGAAACATCCTCCCAGCCGATTTCCGCTTTTTGCCGGGCGCAGGAAGCGCAGCCGCAGCAGGCGCTCTGCCAGCGTACCACCGGTTCGGCGATGTCGATGCCCGCCAGGCCGGGATAATTTTTAAGGAGATCGTCGAGAAAACCGAGCCACCAGGTGCGCACCCCGGGGTTGGCGGCGCAGAGTGGAAAATGGTGCGCATCGAGTTGGTAATCCGTGCCATCGGGATTCTTGACGCGCCATTCCGGATGCTGCTCCCAGGCGGGCTGATGCTGAAGGGCCGGTAGCCAGGCCACGACCTGGATATCTCGCCGGCTGCAGGCTTTGAGGATATATTTGAGCAGGTTGTGGCGGCCATAGTCGGCTTCGACATTCAGATCGTAACGGGTCCGGTATTTGGCGCCGTGCGCCGGATCGTAGGCTTTGTAAAAGAGGACATTGACGCCGTGAAGGCGCCAGGTTTCGGCCAGCTGTTCCGCCAGGACGTTGGCGCGCACCGGCGCATCGTAATAATAGGAGGGATCAAAACGGACGGCATGGATCGACGCCGGCTGCGGGTCGAGGGAGAGGGACGCGGATTGCGGCGAGGCCGATTTCGAGAAGACAAGGAGCGTGACCACCAGAAAAAAACGATTGCGCGACATGGCAGAGTGACTCCGTAATGTTG
>DCUM01000174.1 GCA_002327255.1 bacterium UBA2214
CGCATCTCGCCCGAGGCGCCCGTGCCCGTGGTGCACGTCACCCGCGAATCGGCCTATCCGGGCGGCGCCGCCAATGTCGCGAGAAATCTGGCGGATTTCGGCATCCAGGCCGTCATGTGCGGCATGGCCGGCAAGGATCTCAATGGCCGCAAGTTGCTCAACCTGCTCACCACCGCAAAGATCGATGCCAGCGGCCTTTTATTCAGCACCACGATGCCCACCATCGTTAAAACGCGCGTCATCGCGAAAACGCAGCAGGTCGTCCGCGTCGACCGGGAAGAATCCTGTAAACTCACCCATGGCGAGACCCGCAAGCTCAAGAGCCTGCTGGAACGCATCATGAAGAGCGTTGATGCGGTCATCATCGAAGATTACGGCAAAGGATTCATCACCCAAAGTGTGGTGGATTTCATTTTGGCCAAAGCGCAGGAGTACCGCATTCTGGTGACGGTGGATCCCAATCCCGCCAATCCGTTGCACTGGCGCGGCGCCACCCTCATCAAGCCCAATCGGGCGGAGGCGTTTGCCGCAGCGCGAATGCCGGAAAACAGCGCCCCCGAAGCGCTGACTACGGCGGGAGAACGCTTGCTGGCGGAATGGCAAGTGCCCTATCTGCTGATTACACTGGGTGAAGACGGCATGATGCTCTTTCATCCACCGAAAAAGCCCTACCATAGTCCCACGCGGGCGCGCGAGGTCTATGACGTCTCCGGCGCCGGGGATACGGTGATCGCCTTTCTGACCGCTGCCTTGGCTGCGGGCATATCGCCACAAGAAGCCACCGACCTGGCCAACCACGCAGCAGGGGTCGTGGTCGGCAAACTGGGTACCGCCACGGTGAATGACCATGAACTGGTTGCGAGCTATCTGCAAAATGCATAAATCCGCGGTATTTTTTGATCGCGACGACACGCTGATTCGCGATGTGCCCTATCTGGGGGATCCGAAAAAAGTACGGCTCATGCCCGGGACCAGGGAAGCTTTGCAGCATCTGCGTCAGGCCGGCTTCGTCCTGTTCATCGTCTCCAATCAGTCCGGGGTCGGCAGGGGAGTGATCAGCGCCGATCAGGTTTCAGCCGTCAACGCAGAGCTGATCCGCAAACTGGGGGATGCCTTTTTCGAAGCCATTTACCTGTGCTATGCAGCACCCGGGGAGGATGACCATAACTGCCGCAAACCCAATCCGGGTATGCTCTATCGGGCGCGCGATGAGTTTCAGATTGATTTAACCACTTCCTGGTTCATCGGCGACAAAATCGCGGATATGCAATGCGCCCGTCACGCGGGGTGCCACGCCCTGCTGGTTCGTACCGGCCAGCACGATCCCGCCGAGATCAAAGAGGCGGAAGCGCTGGCCGAGTTTGCGGCCGATGATCTTCTCGAAGCGGCTCAATACATCACCTCGTCACGAGGCTAAACCTATTTCCTTTGAACAGGAGGCCAGATATGATCGCAAAATCGCAAGTGTATCGTTGTTCCGTGTGCGGAAACATGGTGGAAGTCGTGGCTGTCGGCGGGGGCACTCTGGTATGCTGCGGCCAGCCCATGACGCTGCAGGATGAGAATACTTCCGACGGCGCCCTGGAAAAGCATGTACCGGAATACACGGATCAAAACGGCGTCGTCAGGGTGGTGGTTGGCAGTGTGGTGCACCCCATGCTGGAAAACCACTACATCCAATGGATCGAAGTCATCACCGCCCATGAGGTCTATCGCAAATATCTGCAACCGGGCGCAGAGCCGGTGGCCGAGTTCCACATCCAGGATGCGGTGGTCAAGGTGCGGGAATATTGCAACCTGCATGGACTCTGGGCCGCGAAATAGCCCGTCAGGCAGCATCACGCAGAGGTGGACTTTTGCCGCAGAGTACCCCGTGGAGCGGGATACTCTGCGTAGAACTATTCCTTAGGCGGTTTTTCGAATGAGTCGTTCGGAATCGCTGCGCATCCGTTGTCAAGGAGGTTTTATGCGTGTGAAACTCCTTTCCATCATCTTCTTTCTCATTTTGGCCGCGGCCACAGCCCAGCCGCAACTTTCCGGGGACGCCCTCAAAGGCAGCAAACGTTATGATCAGTACGAAAAACCGCAAGCCTGCAAAAGCTGTCACGTCCATATCTACCAGCAGTGGCGCCAGGCGATGATGTCGCAGTCCTACACGCACCACTGGGATGAGATCGAATACTTTGATCTCGCAGTCCCACATGCTGAAAAAGTGCCTGAGCTTAAAGATGCGGTGGATGGCTGCAACGGCTGCCATACGCCGCTGGCTTTCATGGCGGGGGATGTGCCTCCGCCGCGGCCTTCCGCCAACTCGCGCGCCAATGAGGGTGTGAGTTGCGAGGTCTGTCATACCATCAGCGGCTGGGAAGGTGACGTTCCGGTCAACTTCAGCTATATATCTTCGCCGGGCCGGCTCAAATACGGGGCCAAGCCGGGACTCAAATCCCCGCATCACGATACCGAAGCGCTCTCCCTGTATGAGCAGACGGAGTACTGCGGCAATTGCCACAATGAAAAAAATCCCTATGGTATCTGGGTGAAATCGACCCAAATCGAGTGGAAAGAGGGTCCCTATGCGGCGGAGGGCGTGACGTGCCAGCGCTGCCACATGCCCAAAGCGTTGGGCAAAAACGCCACCATGGCGAAGGAAGACATGGTGGCGCAGCATCTTTTCCATGGCGCCCATGATGCCGGCAAAATCGCCGGCACCATCGAGCTGCGCATGCACCCGGAAGAGCGCGAAGTGGCCTACGACGGCATGGCGGTGCTGCAGCTGCAGCTCTTCAATGCCAAGACCGGACACAAATTCCCGAGCGGATCGGTCGAAGACCGCATCGTCTGGCTGCATGTGACCGCCACGGATGCCGCGGGCAAAGAATACCATCTCCCGGTGGATCGCAAAGGATTCCCCGGTGAAGCGTATACCATCGCCAGCGATGTCCTGGGATATCAGGATATGGGGTTGCCCAAAAATATCCCCGACTTTGCCGGTGTGGCGCGCGATGGCGTCCCGCTGGGCAACCGCATTTATCGCATGCCCTATTTCGATCCGCAAGGGAACATCACGATCATGCAGTGGAACACCAAATCCCTCGGCGTCGATTATCGCATCGGGCCGCGCGAGACCAAAATTGAAACCTTCACCTGGCAACTGCCGGACGATATCGCCATCGGCGAGGTCACGGTCACGGCACAACTGAACTATCAGAAACTGGTCAAGCCCGTGGCCGATTTCCTGGGTGTGCCGGCCGATGAAAGTGAGGTCATACCCGTCAACAGCACCACCACCTCCTTTGAAGTCTATGAATAAAACCGGGAGTATACCATGAAACGGATTAGTCTATCAGCCGCCCTGACCATCACGATTTTTGTGGTGGACGCCTTTATCGCGGCCTCAGCCAGTTTTGCCATTCCGGCCTTTGCCCGGCGTCATAATCTCTCCTGTTCCACCTGCCACGCCCCCATTCCCAAACTGAAACCCTATGGCGAAGAATTTGCGGGCGATGGATTTATCATCGCCGAAGATGAAAAGGATAGAGATTATATCACAGCCGGTGATCCCCTGTTGCGTCTCAACAAGACCTTCCCCCTCAGCGTCCGTTTTGACGCCTATGCCATGCACGAATCGAATCAAAAAGTCAAAAACGATCTGCAGTCGCCCTGGGGCCTGAAACTGATGTCCGGAGGCGCGCTCGGACAAAACATAGGCTATTACTTTTATTTTTACATGAGTGAGCGCGGTGAAGTGGCCGGCATCGAGGATGCCTATGTTCATTTCAACGATGTGTTCTCCATTCCCCTGGACATCATGGTGGGGCAGTTTCAGACCAGCGATCCGCTGATGAAGCGGGAGTTGCGCTTGACCTACGAAGATTATATGATTTACAAACATAAAACCGGCCTTTCCCACACCAACCTGGCGTATGACCGTGGCGTGATGCTGGCTTATGCCCTGGAAGGGAGCGGCAGCGATTTCATGCTTTCGCTCTCCAACGGCAATGGCAAGAACCGGGCCGATGAGCAGACGGGCAAATTCGACATCGATGCCGGCAAAAATATCGGCTTTCGCTATCTTCAGGGGATCGGTGAGAACCTCAGCGTGGGCGGGTATTATTATCGTGGCGAGGAAGTGCTCGAATTTGCGTCCGGTGACCAGTCCAACCAGGTGACCTATTGGGGCCCGGATTTCAACGTCAAGGCAGGTCCGTTGGAGCTGACCGCCCAGTACCTGCAACGCCGCGACAGCAATCCATGGTTCGAAACAGCCGGAGAAGAGATAAGGACCGACGGCATGGTCGTCGAATTGATCTTCGCCCCGCAGCAGGACCGTTCGCGTTACTATTTCACGGCACTGTATAACGGCATCGAGGAAAAGAGTGCCGGGACGGCCGGCGGCGAGGCGAGCAGGACGCTTTACAAGAGCGCCACGTTGAGCGGCACCTATTTGCTGCAGCGGAATCTGCGTCTGCTGGCGGAGTACACACGCGATCTTGAAAACAAGCAGAATCGCATGACCATCGGCCTGATCAGCGGTTTTTAACCTTTGGTTTCCATGGCGTGCAGCCTTTGCCGCATGCCTTCGGCGAGGAGGATGGCGGCCGCGTGACTCAGCGACAGCGAACCGATGTCGGCCAGCATGGGAATCCGGATCAAGCGGTCACAATGTCCGCGCACGGCGGCACTGAGGCCGCGTTTTTCTCCTCCCAGGGCCAGCAGGGTGGAATGGGTCAAATCGGCTTCATACATGCTCTTTTGCGCATTGGCGATGCAACCATAGATGCGGATACCCAGACGGGAGATTCTGGGCAACACTTTTTCCGCCTGATCAAAAACGTACAGCGGCAGCCGTTCAAAAGCGCCCGATGAGGCTCTGGAGACGGCCGCCGCATCAAAATCCCACACATGCTTCTTGATCAATACCGCGGTGATCCCGCACGCCTCGGCGGAGCGCAAGACGAACCCGAGGTTCTGACTGTCATCCACCCCTTCCAACAACAGCAAAAAAGCATTTCGCGGTGCAGCGCCGGCGCGCTTGAAGAGTTCTTCCATAGGCAGTGCGGGTCTCGGGGCGCACAGGGCGACGACGCCGCCGTGGGTTTTACCGTGCGCCAGGGCATCGATTTCGGCGGCGGCAGTCATTTTGCAGGGTATGTGCTGCTCCTCGGCCAGGGCGATCAATGGATCGGCGATCTCGGGATGCAATCCGGATCGGATCAGCAGCAGTTTGAATTTTCGCTGACGCGCCCGCAGAGCGGCTTCCACCGAGATGCGTCCTTCAAGCAGTTCCAAGAGGCTCCTCCTCCACCAGCGCCAACGCAGTCACTGCCTCCAACTCTTCGGGCTGCCAGTGCGGAACCGCGCCGCGCCGCGTGGCGACTAAGGCGCCGAGGCGGTTGGCTGACTCGGCCATCTCCACGAGCGAATGGCGCTGTAAAAAACCCAGCATCAGGGCGGCGGCAAATGCGTCGCCGCAGCCGGTCGTATCGATAACCGGGACACGGAATCCGGGATGTTCGACCAGTCCGTTGGCATCGCCGAGCAGGCAGCCGTTGCCGCCCCGCGTCACGGCGATCAGTTTCACCGCACCAGTTTGCAGCAGATGGCGGATAAATGCAGAGTCGCTGCTCTTTGGCGCCATATGATGGCGCAGCATCTCGAACTCTTGCTGATTGAGCTTGAGGATATCCGCCAGTTGCAGGCCCGCGGCGACGATTTCAGCCGTCGCCGGGTTCCAGCCGCGCAGATTGACATCGAAAAGCTTCACGGCACCCGCGGCATTGAGGAGCAGGGCGCCGATGGCCTCCCTGCTGGTGCGATTCCTTTGCGCCAGCGTGCCAAAAAGGAGTCCGTGCAGCTGTGGCGCTGAGGCGCGCCACGCCGCATCACAGATCATGGCATCGAAGGCGACATCCCGGCTGCAGGTAAAAGAGGGCTGTCCCGATGCATCGAGGTGTACCGAGACGGTTCCGGTTTTCTTTTCGGTATCCGTTTGCAGGCAGGCGAGATCGATGTGCCGCTGCGCGAGTTCTTTTTTCAATTGCCTTCCGGGTTCATCGTCCCCCACCCTGCTGCAGAGGATGGCGTGGGCGCCGGCGCGGGCGATATGGCAGGCAAAATTAGCGGGCGCACCGCCGGGGTATTTTCCCTCCGGATAGAGGTCCCAAAGGACCTCTCCGACACCGGCGATTTTAAAATCCTGCAGGTTCATCGCAGGCGCTTCGCCACGGTTATCAGGGAATCCCCTGCAGCGGCTTCCAGACCGGTGTGAACATTGATCGTGACGAACTGGATATCATCCGGGATTGGAAAATCGCGTATTTCCTCCTGATTGAGCGCATGGCGCATGAAAGTCGCCCAGATGGGCAGAGCGGCCCGGGAGCCGGTCAGACCGCGTCTTTTGGCGTCACGTATGCTGCGGTTGTCGTCATAGCCCACCCAAACCGCCGTCACCAGTTCAGGAGAAAAACCGACGAACCAGGCGTCGCGGTAATCATTGGAAGTGCCGGTTTTCCCGGCACACGGTCTGGTGAATCCATGGCTGCGCACGGCAGCACCGGTCCCGCCCTTTTCGCAGACGCCCCGCATCATATCCAAAAGCAGATAACAGGTGGCGGGATCGACAATGCGCTGATTTCTGGGAATGGTCTCTTCGATGATTTCCGCCAGGTTGTTCCTGACCATGGTGTAGAGGATGGGGGTACGCCGGATGCCGCCATTGGCGATGGTGGCGAATGCGGCCGCCATCTCCAAGGGCGATACGCCCGTGGCGCCCAGTGCCAGGGAGAGATTCGCTTCGATCGGACTCTGGATGCCCAGACTCTTTGCCGTGGCGGCGACTTGCTCGGGCCCGACTTCGTTGATCAACTTGGCGGCAATGACATTGATCGAACGCATGAGTGCCCATTTCAAAACCACCGGGCCCTGGTAGGTGAAATCGATATTATCGGGCGACCAGACGCCGGAGCCTGTCTCAAGCGCGATCTCTTCATCGACATAGACACTGGCCGGGTTGACGCCGATACGCTGCAAAGCGGTAAAATAGATGAAGGGTTTGAAAGCAGAGCCGGCATGACGGTTGTTGGAGACGGCGCGGTTGAAGGGCGCGCGGCGAAAGTCGCGGCCGCCGACCAGCGCCTTGATGGCCCCTGTCGCCGGATCGACGGCCACCAGGGCAGCCTGGGGATAATTCGCTTTCTCGTCCCAGGAGGCTTGCTGATAAGGTGGCAATCCCATCATTTCATCCAGCTTGACCAATCCCCCGCTGACGGCTCGCGTCGCTTCGAACTGGTATTTAGGGTCCATGGTGGTGTAAATGCGCAAACCGCCGTAATTGACGGCTTCGGCGCCCAGTGTTCTGCTGAGACGGTTTTTGACTTCGTCCACAAAATAATCGGATGCGCCCTGCATTTTGTTGATGCGTTCCGCCTTCAATTCCTCCAGGAGCGCCAGCGCCTTTTCGTTCTCGCTGATATAGCCCTCTGCCACCATGCGTTTCAGGACAAAGGAGAGGCGTTCCTTGGCGACAGCGGCGTTGATCGATGGATTGTAACGGGCTGGCCAGCGTGGAATGCCGGCGAGCATCGCCGCTTCCGCGAGGGTCAATTCGTTGGCATGCTTGGCGAAATAGGTCTGGGCGGCGAGTTCGACGCCGTAGACGCCGGAGCCGAAATTGATCTGATTGATGTAGGCTTCGAGTATTTCCTCCTTGCTGAATTGCCGTTCGATCTGGAACGCGACAAATATCTCCTTTATCTTGCGTGCCCAATCCCGTTCGAAGCTGAAAAAGAGATTTTTCGCCAGCTGTTGGGTGATGGTGCTCCCGCCCTGGCGAACCCGGAAGTGGATGATGTTATCGAATATGGCCCGTGTCAGGGCGCGTTTGTTGATGCCGTGATGCGAATAGAAACGGTGATCCTCCAGGGCGATGAACGCATGAAGGACATGGGGCGACATCTGTGCCAGTTTGATGACTTCACGATCAGCGAGAATTTTCGCGATCTGGCCATCCGCACCGAGAATGTAGGTTGGATTGTTCAGTGCGATTTCATTGAGATCGCCGGGAATGCGCGGAAATGTCATCATGGAAACGATGAGGAGGATGACCATCAACAATCCGAGAAGAATGCCGAGGAGCCATACGATTCTGGCCGTGGTATTATTCATGGGAGACCTCCCTGGCTGGCAGGCTGAGCCCATACGTTTGCGGCGCCGTAGCATTGATGGCGGTGACGAGATAGGCAGCCGCCATTTCGCTGGCCTGCAACGCAACCAACTGTGTGCTGTCAGAGGCCGCCACCTCGAAAGTCATCAGCACCGCGCCATCCTTCACAACCGGCGAAATACCGACCTGGAGCAGACGCGGCTCCCAGGCCGCCCATTTGTGTGGATCATTGACGATTTGCAGCTGCAGACGAATCGGCAAATTTTCAAACGCCCTGATAAAAACCTCCCTGTCGACAATGCGGCCCTGAAAATCGGGGTCCGCTTGCAGACGCGGCGGCAGGAGCTTGCGGGAATTCGGGTCCAGATAGACGTGCTGGTCGAGTAGCGGTTGGCCAAAAGGATCACTGAATAACAGGATCAATTTCTGCTCTGCCTGATTCAATCTCACACTGTACCAGGCGCTGTTGTCAGCCAGATCCTTCAGAATGAACGGATCGATGAGCCTTGCAGCCTCTTCCGCGGGCAGATTGCGGTAGATCGCGAGAAAATCATTCCGCGAAATCCACAGGTTCGATTTGTAGGCCAGAAAGGCCACCAGATCATCGAGCGTGTGTATGTAGCGAAGATGCTCGGGGGTTTGGCGCAAGGAATCAATCCTGGATAACGCCTGGCGCTGCCCCTGCTGGTCGCGCTCCTCCTCGGTCCACAGCCGCCCGACTTTGGGGCGCCGCTCATTGCTCCACAACATGAGCTGCCCAATGGTGACCTCGATGATGTCGAAGAGGGCTTCGAGAAGAACGAAAAGGAGGACCGGGATGAGGATGACTTTATGCTTTTTGAAATATTCGAGCACGCGTGTCACAAGGGGCATGAGAGCATCTCCGCTCACAGTTTAAAAGGAATCGGGGTGAAGGACAGGACGAAAATGATAAATATCAGATAGCCCAGGCGTCGCCGGGATGCATCCAGAGCCGTATGGTCATCCCAGGGTGGCGGATGTCTTCTGCCGAAAAGAACCAATAACGCAAACAGGAGTGCGTAGCCGTTGTAAATGAGGGCGAGGATACCCAGGGAGAGCAGAAAGAGATAGGTGACATATTTGGCATTTTCACCATAGAGCGCATAGGCCACGTGACCGCCATCGAGTTGTCCGATCGGCAACAGATTGAGCGCCGTGACGAACAATCCGGCCCATCCCGCATAGGCCAAAGGATGCAGAAGAATATCCTTTCCTTCCTCGAGCGCTCCAAGGGCGAGCAGGGAGAGGCCTTTGAAGAGCAGCGACTCTCCCAGCTTCAACCCGGCATCCGCAGCGGCCGTGCTGTCGATGACTTGGGAAGCCTGCAGGCCAAAATAAACAACCGGCAGGGAGACGACCAGTCCTGCCAGGGGACCGGCCGCGCCGATGTCAAAAAGCGCCTTGCGGTCCGGGATGTAACCTTTCATGGAGATCACGGCGCCCATGGTTCCGAAGGGATTGGCGATGGGAAAGGGGATAAAATAGGGCAACGTCGCCGGGACGCCATATTTGCGGCACATCAGGTAATGCCCCATCTCATGGGCCATGAGAATGGATATGATGGCGATGCAGTACCACAACCCTGCGGTCAGCCAGGTGGAGGCAATGGTTAAAACCAGGAGCGACACATTGACATAAAGCTTGCCGATGCGGCGCCAGGTCTGGGGAAGCGTGGGGGTGTAGCCCAAATAGGGATAGGGGTTTGAATAGGACCTATTCAATTCACTCTGTTCGTGCACGACCGTTTTCCATTCATGATCCGGCGCCGTCATTTCAGGCGCGCTTCCAGGTGCAGCTGTTTACGGATGTCCCGGCACAGGGCCGAAAACTGATCCGGATTTTTTTCGAGATCATTCTGATCCGCATCGACGACGAGTACCGGTAGGGTAGTGCGGATGTTATCTATCCAACGCTCATAAGCCTCGTTGAGTTCGAAAAGATATTCATTGGTGATTCTTTTCTCATATTCCCGGCCGCGTTTGCGAATGCGGGAGATCAGGGTCCAGGTGGAGGCGCGCAGATAGACGATGAGATGGGGTTTGCGCAGATATTCCACCATGGTATAGAAGAGCTCGCGATAGTTATCGTAATCCCGGTCCGTCATATAGTTTTGTTTATGAAGGATATAAGCAAATATTTCGGCGTCCTCGTAGATCGTGCGATCCTGGACGCACGATTGCGGGCTGGCAGAAATGAGTTTTTGATCCATGAACCGGCGTGAAAGAAAATAGACCTGCAGATTGAAACTCCAGCGCGACATATCCGCATAAAAGTCGTCCAGGTATGGATTATCGATCACGCGCTCATAATAGGCCTTCCAGCCGAAATGGTCGCTGATCATCTGCGTCAGCGTCGTTTTGCCGACGCCGATGTTGCCGGCAATAGCCAGATAAAATGGTGTGGATGCGTTGCCCGCCTGCATAGACCATCCCTCGTTTTGCAGATTTGTGTCTTGACCTCACTGATTCACCGCCGCGCCCGCAGCAGTTTATGACTGGATCAGGTGGTTTGTTTTTTCTTTCCCTATTCTATACAAATATATCACAAGGTTCAAGTGTTTTTTTCATCCCGCGGGGGTGTGGAAACAGCCGCGCACCCGAAAATGCCCCGGCCTCAGCGCCTGCGGCGCCATGAGCGGAGCGGGGATCAAATCGCCAGGCGCTCATTTTGCTGCTTCACCCAGGCCAGGAGGGCTTCGATATCCTGCACGGGATATTTCCTGCGCCATACCGGATAGATGGAGTTGTTGGCCAGCAGCGGGTCTTCATCCTCTTTCCATAAACCCATCGAGATGGCTTTCTGGTATTCTCTGGTGCCCGGGATCGGCGAGTAGGAGGCAAGATTAACCTTGAATCCTGCGCGGTTCACCCTGAGTACCGATTCCCTGACCTCCGCGATCTCCTGATCCGGAAGTCCCATCAGGACATAGACGCCAATCTGCCGCGGCTGGTATCCGGCCTGGCGCAACGCCGAGAGGGCATGGTACAACTCCTCATCGTTTACTTTGGCGGACATCTCCTTTTGTCGTGCCGGATTGCTGCTTTCATAGCTCAACCGGATGGAGGTGACGCCGGCGCGAAACATCCAATCCGCCGTCTCGGTATCGATCTCACGAGGCTGCAGTCCATTCGGGGTATAGAAATGCAATGGCCAATCAGTCTCCGCCAGGAGTCGGAACAAAACCCTGGCGTAGTGCTCGCCATCATGGAGCAGTGCATCGTCGTAAAAGGCCACATGGCGAACAGCGCGTTGCTCGTACCAGAATTTCAATTCCGTGTAGACCGCCTGCGGTGAACGGCGGCGATAGCCGGTGCTCAGTGAACGGGAGGCGCAGAAAGTGCAATGAAACGGACAGCCTCGCGATGTCAGCAAGGCGATGCTGTGCAATTCGGGATACAACTCATAGGCGGGATATGGCCACTCATCCTGCAGGCGCCCCCCTCCCGCTTCGGGAATCGCGAAGAGCGCGCGCAGCAGAGCCAGTGTCTCTTCCTCACCCTCACCCGCAATGAGATAATCCGGTTTGACGACCTCCTTGGCGTGATCGGAGCACAGGGTGGCATAGACACCCCCCAACAGGACGGGTGTCGCAGGAAATATTTTTCTCAGCAGCCCGACCATATCCCTGACGCCGGGATACCAATAGGTCATGCAGGAGGTCACGAGAATGACATCGGGTGGGGGCGTGGCCTGCAGCTGCTGGATGACCATATGCAGCGGTATGCCATAGCGGCAATAACGGCGGGGAACGCCACGCAAGCAGGCTGGTTTATCGATCGCCTCACGATGATATTTCCCAGACCCATCCGAAAAGCCCGAAAACCCCAGCGGCGGCGACGATTCCCGCAACCATGGGTGAAAACGGTCCAGACAATCCAGCAGCGAGATTTCAAAGCCGTGTTGGCGCAGAAGCGCGCCGATATACAACAAGCCGAGAGGTTTTTGCCAGAAATCAAAGGCTGCAAAGTCGTAAATCCAGGGATTCACCAGCAGCACCTTAATCTTTCTTTCACCCATTTGTTGGCACCAACCTCAGTGGAACGCGGCGACGAGGATGAGCATATCGTCGCCCACCACGCCCTGACTATAATTGAGCAGATCATCGATGATATCCGCGGACGATTGCAGGGCGGGCGATTGGACATGTTTTTTGATCAGACGCTGCAAATTTTCAAGCCCAATCGGCTTGCCCGCCTCGTTTTCAGCCTCGATGAGACCATCTGTGTAGAGATAGAGCACATCGCCCGGCTCGAGGCCTGTTTCTTCTTCCTTGAATTCCGCCAGACGTTTGTGTTCAAAGCCAATGATGATATTCTGTGCTTCGAGATGCTGAAAGCGCTTGCTGCTGCTGCGCCATAGCAGCGCATCGGGATGGGCGCTTCCTGCGATACGCAGTGTTTTTTCATAGAGATCGCATTCTGCGAGCATGATCGTGAGAAAAAGCGGTGTATCATGAAACGTGCGAATGAAAAAATCGTTCAGGCGCCATAATATTTCTGATGGATGCAGTCCCTCCAGCGCCCACTTGCGCCATTCATTGCAGACACGGTTGACCACGAGGGCGGCGGCTATGCCGTGACCGGTGACGTCGATGACGGTGAAATAAACATGACCGGGGCTTTGCTGATAAATATCCGCAAAATCGCCTCCGAGGCCGATCATGGGAAAATATTTTACACTGACATCCAGTTTTTGCGTCGAAAAGAATTCCGGAACCAGACTTTCCTGAACCTGACGCGCCAGATTCAAATCGCGTTCGATCAGCAAATGGTGTTCTTCGAGACTCTTCTCCTGACGCTCCAGTTTTTGCTGCAGGTAACGCCGTTCCAGGGCGTTCTTGACTTTAATCACCAGCGCTTCAGCCTGTACCGGCTTGGTGAGATATTCATACGCGCCCTGCTGCATGGCATTGACGGCCGTGGATATGGATCCGAATCCGGTGACGATCAATACCTGTGTTAAGGGATCCTTGATTTTGGCGGTAGTGAGCACGTCGATGCCACTCATTTTGTGCATCTGCATATCGGTGATGACCACATCGTAATCCGAGCGTGCAATCATCTCCCTGGCCTCCTCACCGTTGCGAGCCTCATGGACATTATATTTTTCCCGCAGCAAAAATTGCACAAACAGCCGGCGCAGATTTTCTTCGTCCTCTACGACGAGAATCAGCGCTGGAGCCAGGTTGTTGTGCTTCATGCCAGCCATCGAATGCCCATCATGGTTATGTCATCTGACTGCGGGGCATCTTTGGTGAAAAGATCGATCTCATCGCTGATCGTTTTAAGCAGCTCTTCGATGGGCAGGCGGAAGGATTCCAGCAATAGTCGTACAAGCTTCTCGTCCTCAAAATCTTCGTCGTTGACAGACTTGGCTTCGGTCACACCGTCGGTGAAGAGGAGAATGACATCCTCTTTTATCATGGTAATGGTTTGATATTCATAGACGGCATTGGGCATCATGCCGAGCAAGAGGCCGCCGACATCGAGTTGCTGCAAGGAGCCGTCGGCGCGCAGCAGCAACGGCGGATTGTGGCCGGCATTGACATAGGTGAAAGTACCGTCGCCAAAATCGAAGAGGCCGATGAAGAAGGTGATAAATTTATCGACGCTGGTATTGGCATGGATAAAATTATTGAGTTTGGCCACCAGTGTGGACAAATCGAGGTTGAGATCGATGAGGTTATGCAGACCCGCCTGAAGGGAGGACATGAGCAGCGACGCGGGGATGCCTTTACCCGAAACATCAGCGATGGCGACCACCAGGTGATCCTCGTCGATCTTGATGCAATCGAAATAATCGCCGCCGACCTGGCGGGATGGGATATTCATTCCACAGATGGATATTTGATCGGTATTCGGGCACTGATTCGGCAGCAGCCTTTGCTGGATTTCCCGGGCGATGGACAACTCCTCCTCGATGCGCTCTTTTTCCAGTGTCTCTTCGAAAAGCCTCGCATTCTCGATCGAGATCATCGCCTGATTGCACAACGTGGAGAGGAATTCGACCTCATCGTTCTGATAAGGGTGTTGCGAAATTTTCTCCCCAACGATGAGAACGCCGCGGGTCTCTTCCTGGTTCTGCATGGGAATGATCAATTTGAGCTGTTGATCCTGGAGAACGCGCAGCGCCGGGTGCAGCTCTGTCTCATCGATGATGATGGCGGTTTGCGTCAAAGCGAGTTGCTCCAGGAACGAATTTTGACACAGGAGCGTGCGCGTATCATCATCCACGCGCAGACCGCGTGCGGAGAAAAGTTTCATCCCTTCGTCTTCTTTGAGGAACACAAAACAGCGATTGACCACCAGTTCGCCCATCACGGCATAAATGAGGAGATTGATGATGCGCTCCATATCCAGGTTGGCATTGAGTTCTTTGCCGATTTCGAAAAGGGTTTTCAGTTCCTGGATTTTTTTGTCGAGACGCCGGTTGATGAGTTCAATTTTCTGGAACATCAGGGCATTGATGATGGCGGAAGAGGCGATATTGGCCAGCGACATCAGATATTCGATCTCAGCCGGCGAGTAATCCACGCCGCCGAGCTTGCGTCCGAAGCCGATCAAACCGACCGTGCCCTGGTTGCTGGTGATGGGGATAACCAGTTCCAGTTCCAGTTCCACCCAGAAAGCCTTGAGTGTTCTGTTCTGCTTGGGGATTTGTGCGATCGTCAGGGGTTCATCGACGGCATTTTCGAAATACAGTTTTTTCCCGGCGAGATCGCGGGACAAGCCTTTGAGAATGGAGACTTCGAATGCGCCATTTTCGTTGGCCAGGAGGACCAATCCACGGCTGATCATCATCCTGCCCATGGGGGTCAGTAACAGATTATTGAGCACATTACGCAAGTTAAGAGAAGCATTGAGTACTTGACTCATTTCAAACAAGGATTGCAGTTCCATCAATCTTTCATCAAGTTCTCGGGCCAATGCCGTTGAGGATCGCGTCTCCATGCTCCCACTTTCGCTGGTTTAGTTCAGGACACGGGTGGTGTCTTTATCGAGCAAGTATTTAACCATTCGGACCTGATTGCTGACGCCGGGCTTTATATCATAATCGACTTCATCCATCAGGGTTTTCATCAGATAGATNNATCTGCCCCGGATCGAATCCTTTTCCATGGTCGGTCACAACCAGGGTCAATTTTTGGTAATCGATTTGCACGGCGACATCCAGGGATTTATCAGGGACATCCTCTTTATAGGCATGTTTCATGACATTGGTGCACGCTTCATCAACAGCCAGTTCGATTTTGCCGACATCATCATCGCTGAAACCGACTTTGCGGGCCACTTTGCCGACAAAAAACCGGATGATCTCCAGATTATCGGTCTGGCTGGGAATGCGCAATTTGTATTGTACTTTATGTTTTGGCATCACTGGTTCCACCTTGTTTGAAATGCAACTTTCGATATATGTGCAAGAAAGGGATAAGCTGGATTCTAAACCAGTTACATCTAACCTAATTACCAGAGGGAGGCGCCGCGTTTGGCTCGAACAGAGCGGCGGCCTCGTCCAATTGATCGAATATCTGATAAATGGTCGGAAAGCCCAATAAATCAAAGACGCGATAGATTTTGGGCGACATGCCGCACATTTTGATATCACCATTTTTGCCGCGAATTTCTTCGATAAAACCCATAAAAACCCCCAAGCCTGCGCTGCTGATATAACTCAAATCCTTAAAGTCGACGACGATATTGAAACGGCCTTCATCCACCAGCCGCTGTATCGCCTCCTCAAGGGCAGGCGCGGTATGCGCATCGAGGAAACCGCCAATTTTGAGCGTAGACATTTGCTCACTGTCCAAACGGGTTACTTGAAAATTTTCCATCTACACTCCTCCGTGGTCCAAATCTTTCAAAGTAGTAAATTACATAGCCTTCACGATCAAAAAGGTCAAATCATCGTGCGATTTTGCAGATCCGGCAAATCGGACGATCTCGTTGATCAAACGTTCCTTTAATTGGGGTGGGGACAAGTTACGGTGCTGCTGGAAAAGCCCGACCAATCTGATCTCGGTGAATTCTTCACCACGCGCATTGCGCGCCTCAATGGCGCCATCGGTGTACATCAGCATCAAATCACCTTTTTGGAGCCTGAGGTTGATCTCTTCCAAACCTTTTGCGAACAGCGCGCCACGATCCAGCCCCAGTCCCATGCCACCCGGTTCAAGCACGTGCACGGTTTCTCCAAGCGCCGGTGCCAGCAACAACGGGCATTGTCCGGCTCTGCAAAAAGTAAAACATCTCTTCCTGATATCCATAATCCCGTAGATGACGCTGACAAAAGTGTTGCGGTCCACGGTCTGGTAAAGTGTCTCATTGGCGGCGATCAGAAGTTGTTTGGGCGAGTCGTGGTGCCGGGCCAGCGCCTCCATGATGCCTTTGAGTTCCGCCATGATGAACGCGGCCTGTGGCCCTTTTCCGGATACATCGCCAATGACGATGCCCAGGCGGTTCGCGTCGATCCGGAAAAAGTCATAGTAATCCCCTCCCACTTCATTGGCGGTCAGGCAGACCGCTTCAAGAATAAAACCCGGCAGATCGGGCATAACCTTGGGCAACAATTTCATTTGTGCATCGTGGGCGATGCGTAACTCCTGTTCGAGCCGTTCCTTGACCAGAGACGATTCGATGAGCCGGGCATTCTCGATGGCCACCACCGCTTGCTCACCAAAAGCCCGCAGGGTGTCCAGATCATCCTGCTCAAAACCGTACTCCAGGCGCTTGGAGGCAAAGAGGCAGCCGATGATCTTTTCGCTGGTATTCAGGGGAACGGTCAACAACGATTGCACGTCTCGCTTCCAAACCGCCATCGAGATATTGAGTTCACTTTTGGCCACATGATTGTTGAGACGGGGTTCGGCGTTCTCGATAATCCAGCGGTTGATTCGCTCCGGCATGCCCGCCGTTTGTTCCTCCTCGCTGAGATTGTGAGACGCCACGATGCGCCACGCTCCACCACCTGCATCGGCGAACATCAGCCAGCAGGCATCGGCTTCGGTGACTTGAACAGCGAGCTTGACGATGGTCTCCACCAGTTTCGTCTGATCGAATTCCGCTGAAATAGTGCGACTGAGATCATGCATGGAGGCGAGTTGGCGCATCTTGCGATCATAGATTTGCGCGGTCGGCAGATAGAATACCAGAACAATAAAGGCAACCGACAGATAAATGGAGAGAAAGAGAAATCCCATATCGACGAAGCGGCCCAGCACGGGACTGAACAGCGCCGCCGGATTGGCGGTATGAAATTTCAGGTACAGCAGCCACTGCAGAGGCACCAGGATGAGTCCGCCCGCAAATATCACCAGTTTTTGCTTCTTGTTGAGATAGTTGAGCCAGGAGATCCGAAAGGAATTGATGACCATCAAATTAATGAGCACAAAAAGTATAAAATATCCCACCGTCTCACCATTGAAACGATAGGAAAAACGGCTGGCGATGTCACCGAGATGGGTAAAACTCAAAAGCGCATACAATACCAATCCGAGCATCAGCAGCAAAAAGTTAAGCGCGGTGTTCTTTTTTTGCTTGATGAAGATGAGGTTCCTCAGCATGGCGAATGCCACCAGAGCAAAAATGGAAGAAAAGAGCGTCCACGCAGTAATGACCGTGTAACCCAAAAGCGATTCATACAACGCATTTTCACCCGATCTCAGGGTCGCCACTGCAAAACTTTCCAGACTGGAGAGCAGCAGCAAAAGATAGGTACCCAGAATGAGATAAAAAAGCGATTTCAGGCCGCGCAGCACATTGCGATCCAACGCCCAGCTCTGCTTGTAGATGATGGGCAAAGAGAGGATCAAAGCGAGCACAATCATCGCCTCACGCAGATATTGCATGGACGCCACCGAAACGATGCCGGTCAAGGCATTGATATCCAGCAGGACGGCGGCCAGGAACAGACCCAGCGGCACAAGAAGTGATCTACTGCTCAATTGTCTCATGGCAATGTGATGGTGTGCTTTCATAGAATATGCAGAATGACCATGGTCATATCATCGTGTTGCGGGTGCTGACCGACGAAATGCTGCACCTGGGCGATTATTTTTTCCAGCAATTCCTGCGCAGAGACGGAAGCGTTGCGGCGGACGGATTGGTCAAGGCGATCTTCCCCGAACTCTCCGGAGATGGGATTCATCGCCTCGGAAAAACCATCGGTATAGAGCACAAAACGGTCACCGGATTCGATCCGGATGGCCTGCTCCTGGATGATTTCGCTAAAGACGATGCCCGGTTCCAGACCCAGAGCGATGCCCGGGGGGCTCAATCGTTCAAAACGCTCGTTGTCACGGCGTTGCCAGATGATGGGATTATGCCCGGCCCTTGCAAATGTCAGGACCTTCTTTTTCAGATCGATAACGCCAAATACAAGACTTATGAAATGACCACGATCGACGGATTCATAGAACAGACTGTTGATTTCGATCATGACCTGACGCGGGCTCCAGTTCAATCGTGACAGGGAACGCAAAAAACCCTTCGTCAGTGTCATATAAAAAGCGGCGGAAATTCCTTTCCCGGAAACATCTCCAATTGCAAAACCCAGACGATGTTCATCCAGGCGAATAAAGTCGTAATAATCGCCGCCTACCTCGGAAGCCGGGATGCAGATGCTGGCAATTTCCAGACCGTCCATGCTGGGATTGGACTTGGGTAAAAAGCTCATTTGCACTTTTTGGGCGATTTCCAATTCCCGTTTGAGACGATCATTTTCAATTATTTTTACGGTATGAGGCGGTAAATAGTTACGCAATTCCTCCATTCGCTTGGGCACTTTCCAGGCCCAGAGTGCGAAGCCGCATAAAAGCAGGGGAATCAGCAGCAATAAAACGCCGGACAGTTCGAATGAAGGGTGTTCGATAGCGCACAATCGTACGGCGGAAAGAATGATCACAAAACTGAAATGGGTGATTAACACCGTTATAAAATCATAGCGGGTAAAAATCGCCACAAAAGCGGCACCAAGGGAAAATGCAATAACCATGGAGACAGCGACGGGGTCGCTGGGGAATGTCATCTGGTTCTGGTAAGCGAAGGCAAACACCAAAGCGGTGGGCAGGATGACCCAAATGGATTTTTGCGTATAGCGTAACAGTAAAGGCACGATGACCAGGATGACGGCAAACTGCCACCACAAGACCTCCGAGCAGAGGCGCACGAGACTGTAGAGAAATGGAATGGTGCTGGCTTCTTTCACCAGTGCAGCAGACCAGTCCACCAGGCTGACGGGCACAAAAACGGCGGTCACTCTGACCGCCAGCGTGACCAGGCCGGCGAGCCCGATGCCCATGCACAGCCCCCTGAGAATGGCCTGGGCCATCACACGATGCCTGGCCTGGCGCTGGAAGAGTGAGTCCAGGGTTAACAATTTATCGGAAGCGACCTGCCTTAATATGGATTCTCCGGCGCCCGCCGCAACGGCCATGGCCAGTGCCACAGCGCCCATTGAGAGTATGGTCCCAAAGAGCAAATAAATCCACTCCGGCCGGCTGCTTTCGATGTTCATCATCACCATGGTACAGAGTGCGATGAGACCGGCAGGAACAGCGGCATAGTGAAAGTTTATCGCATCGATGCGTAAACGGCGTACAAAAATCACCAGACAGAGGATGGCCACCAGGGCGAGGGTGAAGAGGAGCGGGATCATTTCGATGGCGCGCGGTTTCTCCGCAGCCCCCGTCGTTGCCGTATTGTACTGGAAGGCAAATTTGGAAATCCGCGAGCCGGTTATGCCGATATTCAACTGCTGCTGCAAGGCGGATTTGGGTTGTGTTCGGGTGTAGGAGAAAAGATGCTCGATGCGATTACTCAGGGTACTGTTCCGTGCGCGCGTGATCTCATAAAGCTGGGCTTCATCTCCGAGCCGCTCCCGGAGCACGGAATCTGCCATAACCCTTGCAGTGGAATCGGAGAGGAGTGTGAGCAGCGAATCCTCTTCCTGCTCGAACCAGAAGGCTACGAGGCTGCCGAGATGATCAAATTGCACGAAAACTTCCGTGTAATTTTCCGGAAATCTGCCCTGACCAAGGCCCGGCATGGGGTGGTAATCCTGCGGACGCCGCCATCGCACCTGCCAATAATAGACCGGCAGACTCTGGAATGCTTCCTGACGATCTTGCGGCAGGAATTGCAGTTCGACATACCTGAGAAGATCTTTACGCAATTCGAAGGTGGTGTTGACGCCATAATCCGAGGGTGTATAACCCCAAGACTGCAAATATTTCTCCCCCAATCGCTCCGCCTCTATCCGGTTCATCGTCATGGTGCGTGGCAGCACAGTGACAAGCGATGGCATCAAGGTGACGAGGAGGAGCATACCAAGCACGGCAGAGAGAATAAAAAACAGGGAACTGCCCCATACATTTTTCTTCATACCACTATCTGGGCGTTAGAGATTAGGAGCGCTGCTGCGATTTTGACGACAACGGCACAGGCGCTTGATAATCACCCATACGATCGATTTGATGGCCCACAGAGGAGCCACGGTACGATCCATGGTGATTTCGACGGGTAGCCAGGGCCAGGCAGCAACCGTCGCATCCGTTGGCGGACACGTCATTACTGTTTCCACAGGCGTCTGCAAAGAACGATGGCGCAGATGCAGGACGGCCTTTAAAGCCATCCAGGAAGCAGGCGTATCATCCCTTCCAGTTTTGACCTGATACCCATCAGCCGGATTTTGTTAACATAATCAATTCTATGTTTCCAATCAAGCTAAATATAACTGCGGATTTCCGTGAGGGTGCGGAGACAACCGGGGAGGAAATGATCGTGCAAGATCTCAGGGGAGGACTTGATCCGCCTCGCCAAATACATCTGCCGTGAATAGATAAATTTTGGTTTTGGAGTCGCGCCAGGCATGGCCGGGAAGACCGGCTTTTAAACAGGCGTGCGTGAGCAGCATTTCCCGGTCCCAGCCCTGCTCAGGGGCGACTTGCGGCAATAAAAGTCCGGAATGGAAATCCCGTTCCACCATGACGCCGTGGACGCCGACCTGTACCTGCTCCGGAGTATCCGCAAGTTGCATGGGAGATAGAACCGATATTTCGATATGGAGCCGGGCTGCTTCTCCGTCTTGCACGGGTTGAAATCTTGGATCATGCAACGCTGCTGCTTCGGCCATCTCGACGATGGTTTCCAGCAGTGGTTTGATGGCGCGGACATAACCGATACAACCGCGTAATTCACCCCCCTCGTGCAGAGTTACAAATGCACCCCGTTTCTCCGTCAGCACCGCGCTGGAGCTTGAAAAGGGACCCGGCCGTCTGCCCGCAGTGACCGCTTCGATGGTCTGCCGGGCGACCGTCAGGAGTCTCTCCTTGTCGATCATGGTTAAACGGTTCATCATGTCATCCTGATCAGGGGTTAACAACTTTTTCGTCGAAAACCTGCGTCTCATAGAGATAGAATTGAGCGCCGTTTTTCCAGGCGCCGGGGGGCAGTCCGGCTTTCTGACACAGACTCTCCAACGCCTCCTGTTTATTCTTCCAGCCTGCTTCCACGGGAACTTCCGGCAAATAGGTCGCGCCGCGACCCTCTTTGATCATGATGATACCGTGCTTGCCCATCTGAAATTCATCGATACTTTTCGCCGGATAGACATTGGTGAGATAGACGGAAATTTTAATTTCGATTTCATCCAGTTCGCCCGCCTGCAGGGGTGGGAAGCGTGGATCAGAAAAGGCAGCGGCGATGGCGCGATCCGGTACCAGTTCGGATAACGGCCGGTCTGATTCATGATATCCGATACAACCGCGCAGCTGCCCCTTGCGGGTGAGTGTGACAAAGACCCCCCGTTTCTCCTGCAACCATTCATCATCCTCTGAAAAGGCCATCGGGCGCTTTTCTTTCAAGTAATACTTTATGCTTTCGCGGGCCATCTTCAAAAGCTTGCGTTGCGCCTGGAGCGGCAGAGGTTTGAAACTCTTTTTTCCGGATTCCGCCGCTTCCTTGCCATAATAGGCGACCGTGCCGTAACCCACCACGTATCCGCCTTTTTGGCCGGTCACATCATTCGAATTGGTATGCTTCAGCATTACAGCCTGTGTGGGACCAGAGGCCAGGGCGGCTACCTGGAGGACGACCAGAGGCGCTGCGCCGCAAGCTTGCAGGGATTCGTTCATAAAGTCGTGACACAGTCTTTGCGGTGTCATGAGCGTGATAGCGGCCAGCGTGGCTTCATCCATTTTTTGGCACATTTCATAGGACTGACCATGATAGAGATCGGTGCTGGCGATCAGCAGCACCTTGCGCCCCTGGATAACTTTGGCCAGCGCCTGGCCCATTTTTTCGCACATGGGCCAATCGAAAGCGCCGATGACGATGGGGACGATTTCACACGCCGGAAGTACCGTTTGAATGAATGGAATCTGCACCTCGACCGCGTGTTCGGGACCATGCCCCTGATAGGAACGCACATACCAGGCGCACTCCTGTACCAGGGCCGCAGCGATGGCGTGATCGATGTTGCTGACGCCCAGAGGCGTTTCATACGCCGCACCGGCATAAATCGATGCGCCCTTGAAATAGTCGCGGTGACTCGGCGCCAGCACGACGACGGTCTCATAATCGCGTCCCTCGACCTGTTTGTAACCTTCTGCGGCGATCGCGGCGGAATAGATGTATCCTGCATGGGGGACGCTGATGCCTTTGAGAGGACCCGGGTGGTCGTTTTTTTTCGCCCTGGCCAGCCAGGAAGCCACATCCGTTCGCAATTTGTGCGCATTCGCTTCATAAAATTGCCCGGCGACAGCGGCTGGCCGCGTGGTCTCCCTGAGTTGAGCCGTTGCCGGCCATTGCAGTACACACAGCAGCGTAATAAATTGCTGAAAGGTTCCTATGCGCTTCATGGGTCTTCCCTCGTCAGACTTGCAAAATGCAGCTATTTCCAGACGCCGGGTATGAGCTGGCGGCAGTGGGGGCAAACGCCGTCGCCGAGTCTGTTCGCGGCAACGGCGAAACCGATACGCTGAATCAGAACTTTTTGGCAATGGGGACAATAGGTGTTTTCGCCCGGATGCCCGGGTACATTACCGGAATAGACAAAATGCAATCCCGCATCGAGGCCGATTTGGCGTGCATGCTCCAGGGTCCGTAGCGGCGTTGCAGGTATATTGGTCAGGCGATATTGCGGATGAAATCGGGTGAAATGGACGGGAACTTGAGCACCCAATTCCCTGACAATCCATCTGCACAAGGCTTTGAGTTCCTGTGAATCATCATTTTGTCCGGGTATGACCAGATAGACGATTTCAAACCAGATTTTTTCCTGGCTGAGGATCAGCAAACTGTCGAGTACGGGTTTCAGCTCTCCCGAGACCATCTCTCTGTAAAAACGCTCACTGAAGGCCTTGAGATCGATCTTGACGGCACTCAGCACCCGGCACAAATCCCTGAGGGGCTTTTCCTGGATATATCCATTCGAAATCATCACCGTGTGCCTATTGCCGGCTTTGGCGATTTGCGCGATATCGTACATATATTCTGTAAATACAACGGGTTCGTTATAGGTGAAAGCGATGACGGGGCACTGTTTTTGCCGCGTCAGGGCGATCAGTTTATCCGGCGGCAAATCGAGGGCGGGAAGTTGTTCCGGCCGTGACTGCGAGATTTCCCAATTCTGGCAAAACTTGCACAATACATTGCAGCCAGCCGTCCCCAGGGAGAGTGTTGCACTGGAAGGGAGAAAATGAAACAGCGGTTTTTTTTCGATGGGATCGATATGCAGCGTGCACGGCTTGCCATAAACCAGTGTGTAATAGGTGCCGTTGCGATTCTCGCGCACGCCGCAGTAGCCGGTTTCGCGGTCATCGATCACACAGGCGCGCGGGCAGAGGAGACAGCGAATTTTTCGATGGGGCAGTTTTTCATAATATCGCGCCTCGACCAACTTCTCAGCGGGCGTCACAGGCGCAGATGCTGCCCAGGCGGAAGCCGACAGGAGCAGACAGACCCCTCCTGCTGCGCTTTGCAGAAATGCGCGGCGACTGTGGGCGTCAGCGTCTGTCATGTTTCCACCACTTCAATTTGTTTCATGTCATCGTTCCCCAATCCGTGCAAGGCGGCTGTGTGAATATACCCGGGTGTGCGGCCCGTTTCCTCCAGGGAAGGCAATCCCGATTGCCTGCGTTTTTTGGCGATGATGTTCCAGCTCAACCGGTCCAGAGCAACCATATCTTGTGTCAACAGCAATTTTTGATAAGGCCAGTTCCACTGACGCATATAGGGCGGCCCCCCCTCGTATTGCGCCAGCATGGCATCGCAGATGGTGAGACGGACTTTATCGCGCAAAGGGGCAAACATATTGACATCGGCCACATACGGGTCTCCGCAGGCAACGTGATATTTATTGGGATTGTCAATGGCGCCAAAAAAGTTTTTCAGTCCGGCGCTGATGCCGACAATGCCGTGGTCCTTCAGGACCGGCAAATTGATGATGGCGGTGCATCGTTCCGTGACCAGGCGAGACAAGCGGCTGCAGGCCGAGCCGTATTCGTAGAGTTCGCGGCTGTAGCCGACCGCATCATTGCCCATGCACAGAATCTTTTGCGGATTTCGGTTCAACACAAATCCGGCGTTATCGAGATCGCTGTCGAGGCGATCCCAGATGATGATTTGCCCCTTTTTCAGGCCGATATCCTCGAGACGCGTGCAAATGGCCTGCACAAGCGCAACGTGGGTGGAAAATTTTCTTCCAGCCAGACAGCTCACTTTGAGGCCGACGACATCGCTTGACGAAAAAAGGCTGGCCCAGGCTTCTCGCACAGGCCGCTGCAGCAACGCTTCCATGCCGCGATCCAGCGCGTGCAGACAGCGCACTGCTTCTTCCCTGCCTTCAGGAACGGCCGTATGGGAAAACACGACACGAGATCTTGCAGCACCACGCGTTATGTTTGCGCTCCACGGCGCCAGACTCACGGCAGAGGCGGCCATGGCGGCGTTGCGGATGAATTTTCTTCTGCTGATGGTCATATCAGTCATGTATTTTAAAAACGGCAAAGGCCATGAAGAACACGAAGCGGGGCGTTGATGGCAGCATCAGGCAAGGTCCGGCTCTCTCAGACCCGCTCCGGCATGAACCTGGTGATAAAACAGAGTGGTAAAACCTGGGGGCGTCTGTCTTCTTGTTGTCCTTTGTTTCTCTTCAATGGTTTCCACTCTTGATAAAATATTCGGTCTGGCATGCATCCTGAATAAAAAAAACCGTGCCCCACTCAAAGACGCATCGGGAACACGGTAAGAGTAATACGTTTTTGAGCGTTTCTCAACGTAAAAAACGATCGACCAGCCTCCGCAATCCTGTGCTGCTCTCTTCCATCTCCTTGTTTTCTTCCGCTTCGCTGCTAGGCATCTCTGCGGTCGATGGCGCTTGCGGAGATTCCTTGCCCTGAACATAGAGCATGCGGTTGTCGATGGCGATGGCCACCTGGTTGGCGAGAATTTCCAGAACGCTCACGCTCTCCGAGGTCGGCATGCGGCCATCGCCGGGGTCATCCACCATGAGGAAACCGATGATTTTGCCCTCGCGCGATTTGATCGGCACCATCAAGAGGGCATAGCGCGGCCATCCATCCTGATAGTGACCGTTACTCAAATTGCCGTAGTAGATTTGTTTGAAATGCTTGAGCACATTCTCTTCGGAGCTGATCAGAAATGATTTGCCGCGGCGATATTCTTCGCGCAGCAGCAGACTGAAATCCTTCAAATCATAGGAAAGTTCGCTGATCTGCGACATTTTTATCTTGTCATCGCAGGCAACGGCTTTTGTTTCCAACTGGCCGGTTTTTTTACTGATCAGAACCAGGGTGACGAGATTGAATTCCAGCGAAAACTTGACCGACCAGACGACTTCGCGCAACAGTTCGCTCAAACTGAGGTAGAGTTTAAAGATATTGCTGTTCACCATGATTTGCTTGAGGCGGCGGTTACGCCGGTCCAGCGTCGAATAGCGGTAATAATTTTCAACCACCATGGAGACCAGCATACTGAAGAGCTCGAGGTTATGGAAGGTTGACGCGGTCGGCGTCATGGTCGACAGTGGTTCATCGATGGAAATAAAACCGAACTGACTGCCATTATGATCGGCCAGGCGGAGAAGCACCAGATCACGCGGGTGCCATTGCGTTTCCCGGGCACTCTGTACCTTCTGCAAGGCTGTGGACTGGCTACTGTGCAGTAATTCGGAAGAGACGAGTTCCTGGTTGTAGTAGATGATTTTCAGAGGATTTTTATCGATGAAGAGCCGATCGACAACATCCTGGGGCACATCGAGTGGACGATCTTCCGCTGTTGCCGGGGAGGAATCCGCATATCCCACCAACGCCTGCTTCACATAGACCTTTTTACGGCGGTCAAGAAGCGCGACGGTTGATCGTGTGAATCCGAATACCTGACAGACGACCTCTCCAACCCGCTTCAGCAGCACATTGATCGGTTCGCTATAACTCATCTGCACCATATCGAGAAGGTGCTGCACCATGATATTCTGATCGACCGGGCCGGTGGTGCGCAGCGCCTGATCGCTCTCTGCACTGCGCAGCACGACCGTACCGCGAAATCCGATGACGCGCTGCTCCCGGGATTCATCACGCAGGAGCGTAATCTTGAAAAATACCGGATGACGGTTGCCCATTTTATCAATCAAATGGACGGCAATCTGATCGCTTTTGGGCTGTTCCTCTTCCGCGACCAGGTATTGGAAGAAGGATTGTTCTTCCTCTTTGTTCAAGAGGTCGGAGAGCGAAAGTTCGAGTATTTCCTCTTCAGAATAGCGGGTGAGTGTCTGCAGACTCTTGTTGACGGAGAGGAAACGCCCGCGGCGGTCGCAGATAAAATAGCCTTCGCCGGCTGATGCAGCGGCGGGCTTTGCTGCTGAGACAGGGGGAGGAGGAACAGCGGGTTTGGGGATACGTCTGGAATAGCTGTCGCGTATCGCATCGCCCACGCTGCTCAGGTACCCTTTGCGTTTATAGAGCAGGGTGATGTTTTTACCTGCCTTCAAGTCCGCGATCAAATTTTCATCCGTTTCATCCAGAAGGATGATCAACGGATGGCAGGGTGCTGCTGCCAAAAGCCTGGCGAAAATCGATTGCGGCTGATCCCGTACTAAAATGGCGTCTATTACACTGACTTCTGCTGCTTCTTGATCGATAGCTGCAAAAACTTCTGATAATGAGGTGGCGCCGATGGTCTGAAAATCTTCCCCCTGTGCGCTTAGCAGATGATTGATCGCATCAAGATAGGAAGTGATAGGATGCGCAATTTGGATTCTCATGCCACCAAGTTCTCCCTTAGTCCCAGTCACAACACACCGTAAATTAAATTGTAGCTAAAATTAACAAAATTTGTACTAAAATGTCAAGCGAATAAATAATTAATTATTCGATGCGTATGCCCTTAGACGCCGTATTGTGGCGACAATGCCCGCGAATGCATCAGCGTTGGAAATCGACCCGGTGATTATTTTGCAGGGATTTACTCAACCAGTGATCGTTCATGCGCCGCAGCCGCTGGCTGAGGATACGGGCAAAACTGGTCATGAGTTTGCATCCGGCCACAGGGTGTTCCTGCATCAGCTGCTCGAGTTTCTGGGAAGAAAACACGATGACGCGCACGTGGCCTTTGGCACGGGCGCTGGCAGAACGCAGGCCTTTTTCAATGAAGGCCATTTCACCAAAAACCTGTCCCGCCCGCAGTGTCAACAATTGCCGCTTGAGGAAGCGGTTTGAGACGATATTTTTACGTTCGATTTGCACCCGGCCTTCCAGCAGGAGATAGATCGAATCGCCACTCTCTTTTTCGTTGAAAATAAGCTCATTTTTTAAAAAGGTCGATTCGCTGGCAACAGCGGCCAGCAGCCGCACTTCTTCTTCAGTCATACCGCTTGCCAAAACGGTGTCGTGCAATAGTTCAACCATGATGATCATTCGGTCCAAATTGTTCTGTTCAGCAAATATGAAATAACCTCGAACCTGCAAAATTCATACACCACAAAGGCACCAGGGTCAAGGCGCACGAGGGAATTGATGGATTGAATAGTATTAAATTAATCACACCGCGCTAGACCGCGATGAAAATGGAACTCTTGGTTTGCCGAAACAGGGCGCGACAGGTTTTGCCCAGTTTTTCGGTGCTGCAAAGCTTGCCCGGATTGGTCGAGAAAAGCAGATGCGCAGGTTGAATCCGCGCCTCGATCTCTGCGGCAAGATCCGGGCATGAACCGGAGAGAGCGAGGGTCTCGGCGGCCAGGCCGTGTCCCTGGAGGTAGAGCGTCGGCGCTTCGAGCATCCTTTGTGCCTTTTCGGATGATTCATCCGTATGAAAGAGCATATATTCCGCTTTAAAACGCCGCATCAGCATACTGTGCCATTTCACGGCGCGCGTGATGCCGGCGGCGCCGCTCCAGGCCACCAGCACGGTATGTGTGGCTTTGACCTCCGCGCGCGCCACAAAAACCGGACAACCGCCTTCAAGCAAAAGTCGCACGAGGTGTTTCTGCTCTCTGGATGAGAGGCTTTGCGGCGGCATGGCGAGCAGTGTCAGGTCGCAGCTGCGCGCCCACGGCAGGCAGTCCGCAAACGACAAAGTGGATGAGGAGATGATCTCATAGGCTATGGATTTTTCCTGGCACAGGCTGGCAAAAGTGCGCATTCTTTTTTCGCTCCGTTTGCGCTCCGCAGCGCTTTCATCCTTGCGCCGTGCCGCAAAAAGCAGCAAGGTGGTACGATGACCCATTGCCAGGTGCAGGGCGTGATCCCGTATGACATGCTCCGGCTGCCCGGCGTCAAGAAGGACCAATATTCTTTTTAACATGGCGGCAATCCTTTCACCTGCTCTGCAAAGGCTGCGATATGGGCCGGTGTCGTGCCGCAGCAGCCGCCGATCAGTTGGGCGCCCGCTGCCAGCAAGGCCGGGATTTTCGCGGCCATGATTTCCGGTGATTCCCGGAAGAGGGTTTGGCCATCCACATACTGGGGCAGCCCGGCATTGGGTTCGGCGAGGAGCGGCAGGGATGTCAGCGTGCGCAACTCTCTGATAATGTGAATGGCATCGTCGATTCCGCTACCGCAGTTGCAGCCCAGCACATCGGCGCCGGCTGCCGTGAGTTCGCGCACGGCGGTGGGAATATCAACTCCCATCATGGTGCGATAGCCACGCTGACCCGCCGTAAAAGTCATGGAGGCCAGGAGCGGTTTGTCTCCGGCCTGTTTGGCGGCGCGCACCGCCACAAGTGCTTCCTGCAGGTCGGACATGGTTTCGACGATCACACAATCGGCGCCGCCGAGCAGTAGATTCTGCGCCTGCAGCAGGAATCCCTCATACATGGCTTCCTCAGAGAGATCCCCCATCATGAGCATGGCGCCCGTGGGTCCGATGGAACCGGCGACCCAGGCGTTTTCTCCCGCCACCTGGCAGGCAATTTCTGCGGCGCGGCGATTGATCAAACCAGGGTCCGCATCGATTTTGGCACTCTTAAGCTTGTACGGACTGCCGCCAAAGGTATTGGTTGTCAGCACCCGGGCGCCCGCCGCGATATAGGTTTGATGCACGTGCGCGACACGATCGGGGTACTCCAGATTCCACTTCTCCGGCGCCTCACCGGCAGGCAGGCCGAGTGCCATCAGCTGCGTACCGATGCCGCCATCACAGAGAAGGAGACCCTGCCGTGCAGCCATGGTAATATCTCTTTTCATGCATCACTCGCTTTTTACGATATTGTATTCTCTGGTCATTTTGACGATAAAACGCCTGGCATAATCTTCAGCAGCCGGACGATCTTTGAATTGACCGATCCAGACGGCAAAGAAGGTGCGGCTGCCGACTTTTTTTTCGACGATCTGGCCGGAATAACCGACTTTTTCCAATCCCGAGAGAATGGTTTTCGCATTGCCAGGCTGGCTGAAAGCCCCTACCTGAATCGCATAATAGGGAGCGGCTTTTTTCTCACTTTGCTGAACAGCTGCCGGTTTGGCGGCCGGGGTGATGGCTTGCGGTGTCCTTTCCAGATCAGCGACGGCCAGATCGGAGTAGGGTGAGCCGGGCAGCGTCTTGATGAGACGCTTCCAGTTAATCTCTGCGGAATCTTTTTTACCTTCAGCCATGTAGCTCTGCGCGATCAGATAGGCACTGTCATCCACCCACTTTGAGTTGGGAAATCGATTCTGGAGCAGCCGCCAGGTGCGCCGCGCCGCCTGAAAATAGGAGCGGGCGTAGTGGTACTGCGCCATTTTAAACAGGGCGGTATCGGCATATTTGGATTCTTCCCTGGCTTCGATGACTTTTTTGTACTGTTCAAAGGCGTATTCGGCCTCCTCGGCAACAAGCGCCTTGAAAAAAAATACCGTGGGGTGACCCGGGTGTGCTTTTTCGGCGGCCGGCAGCAGACGCGATATCTCCTCGAAACGATCCTCCTGCCAGGCGCGTTCCAAATCCGCCAGCGGCGTCTGCCCCCAGAGCAGTTGCGACGAGAGAATGAGGCATGACGCCATGGCCATCAACGCTTTGCGCATACTTAACCTCTTTGTGCGGTATCCCAGGTTTGACAATTGGGGCAGCGGAAGAAGAAGCGACCGCCATGATGACCGCAGCTGGAACACGTAAAGTTGCTTTGGCGCGCGATCAGTTGTGCTTCGATGTGCGCCAGGTTCTCTCCGGCTTTGTCATTTTGGCCGAGTTTGAGATGGAGCTGCGTCAGCATCAGGAGCGCCTCGAGGCGTTGTGGTTCATGGGAAAGCGCCGTTTTGCAGGTATCCACCGCCTTGTCCAGTTCTCCCTTTTTGACGTATAATTCACAGAGTCCAAGAGAAGCTTCTACGCGCGTCGAAGGGGTCTCCTGAAATTCATGATAGTATTTTTCCAGATCACCGTATAAGCCGAGTTCAAAGAGTACCTGCTTGAGGCGGCCAAAGATCAAGTCGGGATAGGGTGTATTGAACGTGACAATTTGGCGCAGAACGGTCAAGGCGGCTTTGGGGCGGCCGTCGCGCATATAGCTGTCCACCAGTTCCAGATAGGGTGGCAAATATTCCGGGGAAGCTTTGCTTGCTTCGCGGAAACGCAGCCGGGCATCGTGTTCCTTGCTGTTTTGAGCCAGTTCCGCACCCTGTGCCGTCAGATAGCGCGCAATGCGGCACTGCTGTTCCTCTCTGCTGAGTGCTGGATGGGCCGCAACGGCGGCCGTGGCATTCTGCCAGTCATTCGTGGCTTCATGGAGGGCAATGCGAAAGTGTCCTGCCCAGGAATCGTTCGCATCCAGCAGGGTCAATTTGTCGAGCGCCTCCAAAGCGAGTGAATAATTCTTTTCCGCCTTGTAGTCTTCCGCCAGCGCGTGATAAATCGAGACTTGTTGATCGTCGCTCAGATTCTGCCGGATCAGTAAATCGTGATGAATTTTGGCCGACTTTTCGGGCGCACCCAGCGCGCGCAGGATGTCACCTATCTTAATATAGGCATCTATGATTTCGGTGTTTACTTTGATGGTCTCATGAAATTTCTTCAGAGCCTTGTCCAGATCGCCGGAGAGGTAAGCACTCAATGCGGCATAGTACTGTTCCTGTCCCGGACTGGTGTTATTTTTCTCACGGCGGACGTTATGCAGCAGCACCGCAAAAAGGATGGCAGCACAAACACCGATGAGTGCAACGATGAGCGTTTCTTGCATCGCTTATCCCTCACGCTGTTGAGAGTTGCTTGCCACAATGCCAAGAGCGGCGATGGATTCCTCGACCGAGAGATTGCGCAGCCGGTCCAGTTCTTCGCGCACCTTTTTGATCTCTTTCTCGAGCCGGAGTCTTTCGGCGCGTCCGGCGCTGTTTTGCAGAAGCGTGACGACGAGCCAAAAGAGGATGCCGGCGGCGAATGAGAGATACATGAGCATCCAGACGGGGAACTCCTGGCTGCGATAGTCAAAAAAGGAGATGGAAACCATCTGTGCGGTGTTCTGCATGGCAAAACCGATGACGAAGAGAATCAGTATCGCCATGATGAACCATTTGATGATCCACATATCAACTCCTGATGGTTGAGCCGGTGTAATTCTCTATATTTATAATGTATTATAATTCAGGCAAAATTCAAAAGGTTTTTTAACCTGCAAAATTCATACAGCATAAAGGCCACAGAGCACGAAGGGAATAAATTGATTACATCATATTAAATGAGGTTCATCCGGCAAATGAG
>DCUM01000018.1 GCA_002327255.1 bacterium UBA2214
TATTTTCTGCAGACGGTCAAGGATTATTCAGCATACTCTGTCCTGCGTTTCAGCCGCTGCAATCAACCCCGGTTGTTGACCCTATTCACAAGGAAAAACCCATGCGATCCTGGCGACATCACGAAAAGCCGGATGCGGAGCCTCATTCAAAGCTGATAAATTGCTGGCAGCAGTTGTCTTTCGTTTTTATGGGCATCGCCGCCACCCTGTGGTTTCTCATCCGCGTCATCCCCAAACCAGCCCGCGCCGCCTATCCCTGCATGCGCGCCGCCGCGCCCATCGCCTCCGCTTTCTTCATCTACCTGCTGGGCCTTTCGGCCTCTCTCTTCGCCTTCCGCACGGCGCGGCGCTATTTCAGCAAAGCCCGCTATGTGCTGGCGGTGCTGTGCCTCTTCGCCGCTTTGACGGCTCTGTTGATGACGCTGTCCGCCGATACGCAGCCCACCTGC
Organism: bacterium UBA2214; assembly: GCA_002327255.1. GTDB lineage: Bacteria > Zhuqueibacterota > Zhuqueibacteria > Residuimicrobiales > Residuimicrobiaceae > UBA2214. The sequence continues at coordinate 450 of DCUM01000018.1, forward strand.
GCTTTGGGGCAGCACATCGGGCAGACGCCCAATCAACCGCTGGGTCTCGCCAAAGGCATTTTCCCCGGCCGCGTCGTCTGGGTCCACGATCCGGAGGCCACCAACGAAAATGCCAACCCCCGTTCCTACGGACACGGCTGGTTCCTGTGCGAGAACAACAACCAGGTGGTCATCAACCAGATGGTGTCGACCTCGCTGCGCGCCATCAGCGGTCAGCACAGCGACGCCGCGGCGTGGGAGGCGTTGTTCAAATTTCACAACCAGAAACGCGGCAAGGGAGAGGTCCCCTACAAAACGGGCGAAAAGATCATGATCAAGACCAATGCCACCAGCGCCTGGGGCGGGAATTACAGCACATCCAATCTGGCGGCGGTCTATAATAGTTATTACGGCATCTCCGAGACGTCGCCCCATCTCGTCCTCTCCGTCTTGCGCCAGCTCGTCCACATCGCCGGCGTCGCCCAGAAGGACATCCATGTGGGTGATCCCATGAAGCACATCTACAAGCACTGCTATGACCTCTGGCACGCCGAGTTCCCCGATGTGAATTATCTCGATCATGACGGCTATGCCAATCTGGGACGCGTCAAGGCGGAAGCCAATGCATCGGCTTCGCTGTTTTACTCCGATCGCGGCGCGGTGCTCGGCGCCACCAACAAAAGCGACAAGATCTATAAAATATTTGACCAGGCCGAGTATCTCATCAATCTGCCGACGCTGAAGGCGCACAGTCACGCCGGCATCACCATGTTCGCCAAGAACCATTTCGGCTCGCACACCCGCAGCGATGCCAATCATCTCCACACCGGACTGGTGGCGACGGTGAATCGCGGCGTGGTGACGCGGCCCGGTTACAAACACTACCGGGTGCAGGTCGATTTGATGGGGCACAAGGTGCTCGGCGTCAAGAATCTCTTCTATCTGATGGATGCGCTGTGGACGGCCGATTTCGAGATCGGCCAGCCGGTGAAATGGAAGATGGCGCCGTTCAACGACGACTGGACCTCTTCGCTGTTCATGTCGCTCGATCCGGTTGCCATCGAGTCGGTGGGCTATGATTTTTTGCATGCCGAATTCACCGTCAGCCGTGGTTTGAATCCCTATCCGCAAATGGAAGGCACGGATGATTATCTGCACCAGGCCGCCAGCTCGAGTACCTGGCCCGAGGGTATCATCTACGATCCCGAAAACGATGGCACCCCCATCGCCAGTCTCGGCGTTCATGAGCACTGGAACGATTCCGTCAACAAACAGTATACGCGCAATCTCGGCTCCGGCGCGGGCATCGAACTCTACCGTGTGGCCAACTGCACCGGCATTGCGCAAAAGAGCGATCCAGCAGCGGCCGATTTTCAGCTCTGCGCCAATTATCCCAATCCCTTCAACGCCGCCACAACGATCGCCTATCCATTGCCGTGGCCGGCGCAGGTGCAGCTTGACGTATTTTCCATCAGCGGGGAGAGCGTGCGTTCACTGGTCGCGGAAAATCAACCGGCAGGGATGCACCGTGTGATCTGGGATGGCCGGGACAACCGGGGGCTTTCAGTCCCCTCGGGCACTTATGTGTATCAAATCCGCGTCAGCGGGCCTCACACGACCTGTACGACATCGAAGAGAATGCTATTGATAAGGTAAAGATCACCCATGAAGTTTTTTATTCTGAAATTCCTCGTACTGGCACACCTGGCAGGCTGCGCCGTATCGGCCCAGACCGTCACCCCCGAAATCGTCGCCCGGGGGTTCCAGTTTGTCGAAGGACCGCTGTGGAGTGATTCGCTCGGTTTGCTGTTCAGCGACATCAACGCCAATACCGTGTATCGCTGGACGCCGGCGAGCGGCGCCACGATCCATTTAAAACCCTCGGGAAAATCGAATGGTTTGGCATGGGATGCGCAGGGCCGGCTGCTGCTGGCGCTGCAGGGCGACCGCAAGGTGGTGCGCCAGGAGCGCGATGGCGCCCTGACGGTTCTGGCGGAACGTTATGAAGGCAAAAAGCTCAACAGTCCCAACGACATGGCGGTGAAATCCGATGGCGCCCTCTTTTTCACCGATCCGCCCTATGGCATTTCGGCCGCGCAGCAGGAGTTGGGCTACTGCGGCATTTTCCGCATCAGCATCACCGGCAGCCTCTATCTGCTCGACAAAACGCTGTCGCGGCCCAACGGCATCGCCTTTTCGCCGGATGAGACGCTGCTCTACGTGGCCGATGCCGAGGTGCGCAAAATTTACGTCTGGGATGTGGTCAGCGATTCCTTGCTGGCGAACAAGCGGCTCTTCGCGGCGATGAGCCCGAGCGGTTACGCGGACGGCATGAAGGTGGATGCCGCGGGCAATCTCTTCGCCACCGGTCCCGGCGGCATCTGGGTCTATGCGCCGGACGGCAAACTGCTGCAAAAGATCGCGGTTCCCGGCCAGACCACCAACTGCGGCTGGGGGGATGCGGACCGGCAGACGTTGTACATCACCAGCAGCGGCACGGTCTATAAAGTGAGATCCCCTTTTGCAGGCGTTGAGGTGCCTGCGGCTGTTGAGGCGCCCGGGCATTCCGCGCGGCCAGGGGGCTTTCAGCTCTTTGCCAATTATCCGAATCCGTTCAATGC
>DCUM01000130.1:0-7164 GCA_002327255.1 bacterium UBA2214
GCATCGGCCGGACGCAGCGAGATAATTTTCACCTGCGGATTGGATGAGACCAGATAGTGCCTCTCCGCATCCGATCGCGTAAACCAGCTTCTGCGCGCGATCGCCTCGCTCGCCGCTTCCCAGCCGAATCCCGCCATATCCGCCTCCGCGCGCTCGCGCTTCGCCAGGAAAAAACGCAATTCGAGTGAACCGCTGTTATCCTCGTTGCGATTCCAGTCCACGGGAAAATGATTCACGACATTGGCGATGAGCACCGGGCTCTTTTGCAGCGTATCGACTGCAAAAATGCGGCAATCGGGCGAAGCGAGCAGGTAACTCGAGGAGGCCGTCTCGATCCCCGCCACCCGGCGCAAGGCAAAGAAATTATGCCCCACCGCACTGAAACGGTCTTCCGGCGCGGTCAGGCCGCCCAGGGTTTCCATCCAGACCTTTCCGGATGGCGCCTGAAACGGAAAGGCCAGGCCGTACTCCTCGGTATGCCGGGTCTCCGCAAGGCCCTCGAGAGTGAGACGGAGGGTGATATCGACGCGATCCAGATCGCGCCACAGCCGGATGGTGAGTCCCTGGAAGAGATCATCCCGGTAGTCGCAGGTCATCTCCTCGAAGGCATCATTTTTCTCGAAACGGGGAGCGCTCAAAGCACTCGCAAAGACCGCGAACGGCTCGTGCAGCTGGAAGCGCTTGCGCAGGGGCATCAGGGCGGGCAGGGCGCTTTGCCCGTCGAACAGGCTGGCGCCGCTGGCGCGCTCCAGTATCGACCAACCGTTTTGATCCGCGCTGACCCGGTAAAACTGGTTTTCAATAAAGGCATCACTGCTCTGGCGCGCCGCTGCTGCAGAAGGGACATTCACCAGCTCAACCTGTTTCGAACCAACACCCGGCACATTCCGGGCGAGGAAGGAGAGCTTGTCGCCGCTGCGATGCGCGGGAATTTTTTCCCGGGTGACGGGGTCGATCACTTCATAGTGGGTATGGTCGGTCTCGGGAAAAGCGATTTCGACGGGCATGGAACGGGTCCATGACAGGGTATTAAAAACAACGATGCCGTGCGACTCAAAACTCTCTTTGGGCGCTGTAATGCGGTAAGCCATCTGCTCCAGCAGCGCACGCGTTTTCAGCCAGGCCGTGTGCACATACGCTTCGCGAATGGCATCGGTCCAGATATTTTCTTCCCGGGAACCGAGGCCGTATTCCAGACCGCTGCCATGTCCGGAGAAGTGCAGCAGATTTTCATAAATCGCATCGAATTCAGCGGCGCTCGCCGCCGTCGCCGGATGCAAGGCGCCGGAAAGCGCCGCCAGCATCTCCGCGGCCGGCAGGTGGTTCTGCACCCAGCGGTATTTGAGCATGCGTTTGCTCTCGCCCTGATAGAGGATGTCCCAATCCGACGTCCAGTCGCCGCGAACGGTTTTAAAAAGCCCGCGATTCTCCTGATCAACCAGGCGGCAAAAATCGTTCAGCGTCGCGATCACGAAGCGGGGCCAGGCGTAGTGCTGATTCCACGACAGCGCGTTGTGATACTGGTTGAGCGCGATGCCACTGTTGTCGGAAAAGGCGCCGCTGACGAGCACGACGTCCAGGGGATAGTCGCGCTGGCGCAGATTGCTGATGCGATGCCAGAGCCGGTACGCGGTCGTCTCCACGTCCCGTTCCAGGCCGTAGCGGGCGCCTTCGACATACGCCTCGGTGAGATAGAGAAGCACCGTATCGGCACTGGCGCCGGCCCAGCGGAAGACCTTGGGCAGGCTTTTCTGGAATTTATAGTCCGCGAACAATTCGTTGATGCCATCCACCAGCACGCGGACGCCGGCCTGGCGCAGATAATGCGGCAGCGCCCACGACTGCCCCGGAACGTCGTTATAGACAGCGCCGAAATATTCGATGCCGTATTGCGCTTTATAGGCTGCGGCCAGACGAAAGCTGGCGGCCATTTCCGCCTCGCTCACCCACCCGGTGTAGGGATTGCTGTAGAGCGGTGAAACCGCAATGCGCCCGCTCCTGATCAGCGCGATCAGTTCCTCGAACGCCGCTTGCGTGCGCGTGCGCCGGTAATGATCCAGCAGCCACAGGGTTTCGATGGTCCATTTAAATTGGACATCGGCGTGACACTGCGCCACCACCTGATCCAGGGTCTGCATCTGACGCTCGATGACGATCGGCTGCGGGTGGGTGTAACCGATATCCATGTGCGTCGTCGGCATGAAATAGAGTTGATATTTCGGCAGAGGCCGCAGTTCAACGGCTTTTTCGACTCTGAAAGCGGAGGCTGCCAGCTTGCCACGGGCGCGGACGCTCTTGTCAACCTCCGGCAAATAGATCTCGCGCATATTGACGCCAAAGTCGATATCCGAAAGATTAAAAGTATGTGTTACCTTGCCGTGACGTACGGTGAAGATTGCACGGCTCCTCGCAACGTCGGACGACCCGATTTCGAGAAGATATTTTTGCTGCAGCGCGCCGCCTGCTTGTTTGTAAAAAATCGTCGGGGTCAAGGTGAAATCGCTACGCACCCGATCCGCGGCAATATCCGCCGTAATGCCACTCACCCGCTCACCCTGCTCGCCGGTCACGCGCAACCAGAAGCCCCATTCATAGCGAAGCGGATCGAAAAAATCGACGGTGTGATTGCGGTGCGTATTGGCGATTTTGACCAGGAGCCGGTTTTCTCCCTTCCGCAGCATGACGGTCGCGGCGAATTGATCCTTGACCCCGTTGATTTCCTTGCGGGAAGCATAGACCACTTCGCCGTTGACGACGATGCCGGTGATGGTGTTGCCGCCGAAATGGAGTCTGACGGCCTGCTCGCGCTCCGCGGAGAGTCCGGCATAAGCGTAGACCACCCTGGCGTACCAGATTTTTTCCGGCGTCACAAAAGTTTTCCAGCCATAAAAGGCTCTGAGATCTGTATAGCCGTCCTGGCCGGCGCTGTAGTAGAGCCAACGGCTGCGGCCATCGGAGACCGCTGCATTTTTTTCCGCGGCGCCGAACGCCGGCCGGACACCGGCTTCGTTCACGGCCTCTTCATCGGAGAGATCTCCAAATCCCACCGTCTTGATCTCAAAAGGGCCATTGGTCAACCACACGGGAATGCCGCCCTCCCCGGTCAGAGGCATGGGTTGACTGCCCCAGACTGAAGCGCACATCATCCAGGCCATTAATAAACTTGCAGCCATTCTGTTTTTCATCGTATCAGCACCATTTTTTTGGTCTCCCGCCAGCCCGGCGATTCCAGGGTGTAGAAGAAGACACCGCTGCTGTGATCTTGCGGCGCCCAGCGGGTCGTGTAGAGGCCCGCTCCCAGTGTCTGGCCGTCGAGCAGCGTCGCCACCACCTCGCCCCGGGTATTGTAAATCTTCAGCGTCACCGCGTTTTTTTCCTCGAGTGCGAAAGAGATGCGGGTGATCGGATTGAAGGGGTTGGGATAGTTCTGCAGCAGACGGAACACCGCCGGCGGGGTGATTCTCTCGACAATCCCGGCAGGCGCCTCGTTGCGCGAAAAACGGATGAAACGCGGCCGGTAAATGTCCGCCATGCTGATATGCTCGGCAAAGTTGAAGGTGTTGACATTGTAACTGATCAACAGGCCCTCTTCATCCGAGAGCGAGGGATGAGCTTTGGCATTGTAGATAAAAATATTGCCGGAGATATTCACCTCCGGACACTGATAAATCTCCTGGTAAAATCCAAAGGGGCCGACCGGCGTCTCGCCAAAACGCACGACGACCGATGAGCCCGCCTGCGCCACCAGCACGTACTCATCCCCCATCTCCGAGACGCTGAATTCCTGCGAGATCCGGTCCGTGATCCCGGCGCAAGCCATGAAATCCGTCCCCCATCCCTGGCCGTCCCAGAAGCGCCACTGCGCAAAGTCGAGAAAATGGTCAGGCGCTACGCGCGCGGCGACCATATTTTTGCCCGATCCGTCGTCGCGCGGTCCATAGATGTAAATGTAGCCATCCTGATGGCGGTTGCCGCTTACGGCGTCATTGGGGAGGATCGCCTGACCAAAGACCACGGAGACGCCGCCCTCGTTGATGAAGAAGGGCAGATCCCGTTGTTGCACCAGCACCGGGCGATGATCCGCCCCGAGTTGAAAGGAGAGCACGACCACGCCGTTGATCCTGAAATCGAATGCCCCGCCGCCGGTGATGTAGAGACGCAGGGCGAAGACATGGATGAGCGTGTCGATCGTGACGCCGTCCATGAGCCAGTAAAAATCGCTGGCGCCGGCGGTTGCTGTGCCGGGTGTAAAGACCGCTCTGGCCGCCGTGCCGCTCTGACCCCACAGGAAGGAGATGTTGTCCGCGATGGGCTGATTGCCCTGCAGCCAGGCGAGCGTGTTGTTGACAATGGTGGCGTTGACGCGTCTGCCGTTGCCATCGACCTGGCCGATGAAGGTATCGCTGAAGAGGATGAGATGATCCTGCCCTTGCGGTTTTTCACAGCCGTCCAGCGGAATGGAATAGATGCCATCTGCGCCGCTCCACCCCGAGGTGCGCTTGAGCAGTGCATTCCACGTTTCCGCCCGTTCCACCTTGAAGGGCTCGTCGCAGCTGGCGCCCACCGGAACGGCGATTTTGTTGGGATAGGAAAAAGGCGCCCAGCTGTCCACCCCGGCGCAGATCAAGCCGGACGTCGCCTTGGTGACCAGATAGCCGAGTTGGAAGCAGCCCTCGGCGCCGCCCGTGCGCAAGCGCAGCTCGACTTCGATGGTGACCGGATTCTGGTGGGCATACCCCTGATCGGAGATCAGCCCGATCCATTTCATGGCCCCCTCAAACCGGTGCGGCGCGAAGCATCGCACCAGGGAATCCGTCCACGCCGGAGAGAAGGCGAGCGTGCCGTTGCCCAACGTGGAGCGATAGAAAGCCGATTGCACCTCCCAGTCCTCGGGCAGCAGAACGCCGAGGATGCCCTTGTGGGCATTGGGTTCCGGCACATCGTTGGCGAGAATGGAGAGGGTGACGGTTATTTCACTGTTTTTGTCAGCCGATACGGGCTGTGTGATTTGCACGATTTTGCAGCCAGTGAGAACCATGGTCATAAAGAGCACCGCAGATAGAATGAGTTTTTTCATTTTCAGAATGCCAATCCCAGGGTGAAACGGTTAATATCTGCAAAGACGATTTCCGACTGCACATAGGAATAGTCGAGTTTGAGTTGCACGCCGCCCAGCCGCGGTGTGATCACGCCAAACCCGCAGGCGAGTTTGCCTTCATCGGTATTGAAGCGGTAGCCGCCGCGCAGGAAGAGCAGCTGATGCAGCTGCAGTTCGGCGCCGATGTTCACCACTTCGACGTGGTCGGTGGCGTGCACGAGTTCCGCCGCGGCGGTCAGTGCCATCTCCTTGCTGCTGAACACTTCATCGGAGGCGTTGAGCCGGAAGAGCAGCGGCGTGCGGAAGGTCTGATCCACCACTTTCATATCGGGTCCGAAATGCTGCAGCGAGAAAGCGAGGCGCAAATGGCGGAAACCGGTGTCGTACAATGCCCCGATGTCAAAGAGCACGTTGGTGATGCGATCGCTGTCGAGTTTTTCCTCGACGTATTTGACCTGTCCGCCGATGGCGAGGTGATTGGTGAAGCGCCGCGCCACGCTGAGACCGATGGCGAGATCTCCGGCGCTCACCATACGGCCGGTGCCGTCCGGCTGTGTCACCGTGGTCTCTTCAAAATCGTCGATGCGGAAGGACGACGCGCTGATGGCGGCCGTGAAAAACTTCAGCGGAATCGCAACCGCCGCGCTGATCTGCTCGCTTTTCACCAGCCAGTTGTTCTGCGAAAAGGAAGCCTGATAATCGCCGGCGAACGCCAGGCCAGCCGGATTCCAAAAGACCGCATTGACGTCGCGCACACTGCCCGCCACGGCTTCGCCCATGGCGGTCTCGCGCGCACCGACGCCGATTTTCAAAAATTGCAGGCCGCCGGAACCCGTCTTTGCAAAATCAAAACCGTAATCGTATTGTGCGAAAAGCAGCGCCGGCGCCAGCACCAGAGAAAACAGAGTCATTTTTGCTTTCATAATGGTCTTCTACTTTATGATGAGTAAGGTTCCCTGCGCATTGCCAACCGGCGATGCCACGGTCCAGAAATAGATACCGGGCGCCGGCCGCTGACGGGCATCGGTGAGTTGATCCCAGGTCTCTTCGCCGCTGACCGTACTGTTGTGCTGCAGGGTTCGGATCAATTCGCCGTTGCTGGTATAGATGCGCACGGTGCATTCGGCCGGGAGGTTGGTCCATACGATCGAATTCTCGGCGCCGCTCACCGGAAAGCCGGAGGTGATGCGGAATGGATTCGGAAAGACCCTGACGTTGAGCGCATTCGCCGCAGGCTCGCGAATGGCATATACCGGCGTCTGATTGCGGTTGGTCTTCCCGCTTTCGCGGTTGGATTTGTCGATGGAGGTCACCGCATAGAAGTATCCCGCACCGAGGCTGATGCTCTTGTCTTCCATGACCCATTTGCGTTTCTCGGTATCATAATAGCGACTCTTGTCGGTGACGCGGCTCGGCCGGATCGAACGCAGCAACTCGAACGGCCCGATATAGGAGATGCTGCTGCGATAGATGCGGTATTCGTTGAAATCATCCTCACCGCTGAGCGGATCCAGATAGCCCTCATCCACCGCTTCCCAGTTCAGGGTGATCGACTGATTCTCCGGCACGGGAATGATTTCGAGCCGCGGTGCGGGTGGCGGCAGATAACGCATGGCGTACTGATTCGCGTAAAGCGCCTGCGCCCGCTCGATGCTCTCGATGAGTAAATCCTCCCCCTGCGGCAGCTTGCTCTGACTCACCAGGCCCTTCATGGCCTCGCTGAGGGAGATGCCCGCCACCGCTTCGGCCAGCACGATTTTTATCGTTTCGTTCGCCGCCAGATCGTAAGGTCCGACGCCCATGAGCATGAAGGGCGACAGGCGGTCGCTTTCCTTGGCCTGCAGCGTGCTGTTCTCGCCGTTGAGAATCCTGTACAAATCCGCCGCGGAGCTGCTGGTGAGGGTAAAATACTTTTCGTTATTGAGGAGCTGCGCGAAAAAGCGCACAGCCGGCTGCTTTTGCCCGTTCTTCGCCGGCGGCGCATCGATCAGCGCATACCCCGCATATCCGGTGGTGCGCAGTTCATTTTTATCATCCCAATAATTGCCGACGTCCGTCGGCAGGGT
>DCUM01000130.1:7221-21136 GCA_002327255.1 bacterium UBA2214
GTGAACTGATATTCGATCAGGATGAAATTATCGTATTCGGGAAAACTCCAGGCGCGACTGCTCCTTTTCACCTCGATGTTTTCCGTCGTGACCAGCTGCATCCTGATGATCTGTTCCGCTTCGGCAGGATTGTAGCCGGGGGTTTCGATGAAATTGTCGCTCTGTTGCAGAGGTGAAAAAACGCCTTTATCCACATTGAGGAAGGGGCCGTTTTCGCTGAGAAAAAGCCGCCCGTCGCCACGATAGCCGCCGATCCACACGCCGGCGCCGAGCATGTAGGAACGCTGATCGTCCTTGATCATCTGGTGGGGTCCCCCCGGCCAATCCATGCTCGGATAGTACTGAAAGCGGTTGGTGGGATCCGGCGCGCCGATGGTGGCATCGTCTTTCATCGTCTCCCACAACACGCCACGATCGTGGAGTTTGAACTCGGCCTTGCGCGCCTGCGCCTGGAGCAGCACCGGAAGCAGCAAGAGTATGAACAGTTTTGGTTTCATGGCTCGCTCTCTCTGTTAAAAACTGTATTTGACGCCGAAATAGACCCTGCGGGTTTCAAAATAGTTTTGCCATCCGATGTCATACCCGTCCGCGTCCACCGTGGAGACGGTTCCTTTTTCGATATAGTTTTTGGTGGCCTCGCTGTCAAACAGGGCATCGCCGTAGGAACGCAGATTCTTTTTATTGAGCAGATTCGTGACGTTGAGGTAAAGGGAGATGGCATGATCGCCGCTCAATTTCACCCTCTTGTCGAGTTTGATATCGATGGTGTGCACCGCGGGAAAACGGTAATTGTTGTAGGTGTCCGGCGGATCATTCGCCTGCAAATAGGTGAAGGCCTGGCCGCTGAAATAGCTGAAAAGGACGCTCAGACTGGTCTCCTGCAACAACCGGTTCACCAGACGGTCGCTGTTGACCCCGGGATATTTCGCATAGGTGTTGACGCGAAAGACATGGGGACGGGAAAAGCTCTTTTCGACGGGGATACGTTTGTTGACGTCCGAATCCCAGGTGTAGCGGATATTGCCTTCGTTGTCGTAGCGGACGACGCCCGGCGTCGCCCGGCCCTCGGTGGCCCGGGAAAAGCTGTAATTGAGATCGAATACGATCACCTCACTGAAGAGCGTGCGCAACGCCACCTCGAACCCCCGGGCATCGCCGTAATCACCCGCCAGGTAGGTCTGATAGGAATTGTTGGGCGTGGTGACTTTCTTGTACGGATCCCAGCCATAGATGTGATGATCAAAGAGACCGACGCGTTCCGAGGTCTGATCGAAAACATCCTTGTAATAGGCGATGACATCGAGCACAGCGATGTCTGCAAAATTTTGTTTGATGCCGGCTTCGAACATGATGGTCTTCTGCGGTTTGAGGGGCTCGTTGGTGAAACCGACCACGCGTTCCGGGTCGCCGTCATTGGAAGCGATGTGCCGGGGTTCACGGCCTTCGGCGGCAGCCGCAACCTCCTCGGCGATGATATTTTTGACGATGTACTCCGGCCGGAAGTAGCCGAGCTCGAACATCTGATCCAGCGGCGGCATCTGGTAATAATGGCCGTAGTTGAAATGGAGCAGTGAATTTTCGGTGATCGGGAAGGAGACACCGAAACGCGGACTCACCATGTGATGGGACTTGGCGGCTTTGCGCGGTTTGGCGAGCAAGTTGGTGTAGGCATACTTGATACGGCCGTCATCATCCACCTGATCCCGGTCGGCATCGCGTGCGGCATCATAGTCCGGATCGATGGCGAGATTGAAAAGATGGGTCGTGTCATACCATTTGTAATTGGGATTGAAATGGTCATAGCGCAGGCCGACGTTCAGGATCATGCTCTCGAACTCCATTTTGTCCTGTACATAGAAAGCGGCCTGCAGCGGATGATAAGTCTCCATCAGGCCGCGATTCAGCCACAGGCTTCTGTCGCGCGTGAACGAGGGCAGGCGATAGTTCTCCCGTTCATCATAGGTATTGTAACGGAATTCAAAGCCGCTTTTAAGCAGATTGTTTTTATCGAACTGCCAGTTGACGTTACCGGTGAGCGAGACATCGCCGCTGAGAATATCGTTGACGATGACCGGCGCGTAATTGTCGAAGGGCTCGGCCTCGTAATCGTCATAGCGGTGAAATCCCCACAGGGTCGGCTTCTGACTGGCGCCGATCAGACTGTATTCACTCGGCTTCTCCCTGAAATGGGACCAATAGGTCGACAGTTTCAATTCATAAAAGAGCCGCTCATGCAGCACCTGCGTGAATCCATAATTGAGCAGCCAGGTGTAGGTGTCCAGCAGCGAGCCCCAGCCGCGATAATATTTGGCCTGGTTGGTGAAATCGCCGTTTTCCTGCAGCGTCGAATGAGCGTCATGATTGTACATGCCCGTCAGCTTCATTTTGATGCTTTTGGGATTGTAGGAGAGATTGAAGAGGACGTTGCTCATCGCGCGGGCGTCGCGGGGATGCGGCAGCGCATACGCCTGTTGTTTGATCTGCGCCGCTGCAAAAAAGTTCACACGATTGTCCCTGATTTTGAACAGAGGGCCGTCGAGGCTGGCGCCATAAGTATAATCGGGAACTTTGCGGTAATCATAAATCTGCGCCTGGCGTTGGGCACTCCACCATTGGGGGTCCAGTGAACCATCCGGCAGAGCATGGGTGATCAATTCCTTTTGCGCCCCGCGATCATAGATGTAATTTCCAAAGTGATGCTGCCCGGGCAGGCCGTAGCTGGCTTCGGCCGAACCGTGCAAGCGGTCGCCCCCCTCCCGCGTGACAATGCTCACCACACCGGACTGGGCTTCGCTGAACTCGGCGGTGAATCCGCCGGTCATGACCTGAACTTCCTTGATGCTCTGCAGGTTGATATTGGTGAAGGAGCCGCCCCAGTCCGCCCGCCCCAGCAGGAGGTTACTGGTGCGCGCGCCATCGACAAACCATTTCACCTCATCCTGGCTGCCGCCGCGCACCGAGTAACGCGTCTCGCCCTTGCCGGCCGACCCCAGACCGCCGGCCACCGGCACCGGATCGAAAAAAATGCCCGCCTGCACCATCAGGCCCTGTTTGGCGTCACGCATGGGGATGCGTTCCAGCTCGCGGATGCCGAGGTTTTGCACGCTGGCGGTGACGTCTTTCTGGATCACCGGCGCCTCGGCGTAGATGACCACCTCCTTGCCCAGGGCAATGGCCGCATCGGCCATGCGGAGCCGCACCGTCGTGCTCAAATCAACCCTGACGCTGACGTTTTCGACCACCACCGTCTGCCGGCCCACCGCCGACGCGCGCAACCTGTAGATGCCGGGAGGAACCTGGAGGATGATGAATTCGCCATCGACATCGGCCGATGCGCCCAGCGTCGTGCCCACAATGCTGACATTGACGCCGGGAAGGGGTGTGCCGGTTTCGCGGTCCACCGCAACCCCCTTTATTTTGCCGGTGGTGCCAGCATTGAGCGCCGAGGCCATCACGAGGATGCCGATTAACCCTAGTCGTTTAATGTTGTTCAAGCTGACCTCCTGCTCGAAAGGTACCGTCAGGAAATGCCGGGCGACTGCAACGCCGGCGCATGTATGGTATTATTCCTTGATGCCGCTCATGGTGAAGCCCTGAATGAAATATTTCTGAAAAAGAAAAAAGAGGACAATGACCGGCAGCATCATCAACACCGAGGCTGCCATCAAAATCGCCCATTCCGGTTGCTGCTGACCCGCCAGCTGTCCGAGGCCGAGCGCCAGCGTGCCCTTGGCCTTGTCCGAGAGATAGATCAGGGGACCGAGAAAATCGTTCCAGGTGAACATGAACGTCAATATCGCCACGGTCGCCAGCGCGGGTTTCGCCAGGGGCAGGACGATTTTCCAGTAGATGGACCACTCGGAACAGCCATCGATCCGCGCCGCATCGAGCAGCGTGCTCGGAACCGTCATGAAGAACTGCCGCATCAAAAAGATGTTGAAGGCGCCACCGCCGAGGAACATCGGCACGGTCAACGGTTTGAAGGAATTGAGCCAGCCGAGTTCCTTGAAAATCACAAAGACCGGAATCATGGTGACCTGCATCGGCAGCATCATGGTGGCGATGACACAATAAAAGAGAAAATCCCTGCCGCGCCAGCTCATGCACCCGAAGGCGTACCCCACCAGCGAGCTGGAGAGGGTCACTCCGATGACCGAGAGGAGGGTGATAAAAACCGAGTTGCGCAGATAGAGCAGGAAGGGAATCTTGTCAAAGAGTTTGATATAATTGTCCAGATGCAGCGTGACGGACAGCAGCGCGCGCGAAAAGACCTCCGCCTCCGGCTTGAGCGACGTGAGGACAATCCACATAAAGGGCAGCAGGAAAAAGAGGGCGATGAGCGTCATCAGCCCCATGATCAGATAGTTGTCGCGCCGGTTGCGTCTCATTTTTCCGCTCCGCCGCTGTAATAGACCCACTTGTTGCTCACCCTGAACTGGATGAAGGTGATGATACCTGCGATGATGAAGAGCAGCCAGGCGAGCGCCGAAGCGTATCCCATATCGAAATCGTCGAACGCCTTGTTGTAGAGATAGAGATTGTAGAAAAGGGTCGAATTGAGCGGCCCCCCCTTGGTCATGACATAGGCTTCGACAAAGACCTGCAGCGAGAAAATGACTTCGAGGATGAACCAGAGAAAAAGCACCGGAGAAATAAAGGGCAACGTGACGTTTCTGAATTTGGCCCACCAGCCGCCGCCGTCCATTTCGACGGCTTCATAATAGTGCGCCGGCACATTCTGGATGGCCGCAAGAAAAACCAGCATGCGGCCGCCGCCAAGCGACCACACGCTCATCAGAATGATGGCCGGCTTGGACCAGTGCGGGTCGATCAGCCACAGCGGCCCCGGCAGGCCGAAAAATTGCAGCGCACTGTTGATGAATCCATACTCGGGATTGAGCAGCCACAACCACAAAACCGACAGAATCACCCCGGAGATGATGGAGGGGATGAAATAGATCGTCCGGAAGAATTTAACGCCGCGCACGGCTTTGCTGACAATCAGCGCCAGTATCAGGGAACCGGCGATCACCAGCGGCGAGCGGATGAAAGTATAGAAAAGGGTATTCCACACCGCCGTGTAAAAATAGTGATCCTGAAACAACAGCTCCCGGTAATTCCGCAAGCCCACAAACTGGGGGATGCGCAGGACGTCATACTGGCACAGGCTGTAATAAAGAGACATCACAACGGGATAGAGTCCCAAAACCACAAAACCGGCGATCCATGGCGAGGCGAAGAGATAACCGCGCAGGGTATTTTTTACGGCTCTTTTCAATCGAAGAAATCTTCCGTCTTCATTCTTGCGTTGACATAGTGGTCATATTCAAGCGCCCGCTGCAAGGAAAATTGTATGCTCCTTTCCGCCTCCGCCAGCGCCCGCTGCGGCGTCATCACGCCGCGGAGACTGCGCTCACGGGCGAGACTGAACTCGCGCCAGAAAATATCGTGCACCAGCGGCGTCACGGATTTGGAACGCGTCTGCTCCATCTGTTCGCTGAAGATGTGCATGAACGGATGCAGCGCCAGGAAAGCGGGGTCGTGGGCGGCGCGCCGGTTCACCGGGAAGAGCGTCTCTTCCCGGCTCATGGCTTCGCGCAGCTGCACCGGATGACTGACCACATATTTCATGAACGTCCAGGCGGCGCGCTTGTTCTTCGCGCCACGCGGGATCGCCAGCCACCAGCTCCCCGCCGCGGAGACGGAGGGCGCATCGTCCGGCGAGGGAATCATGGCGACGCCGTATTCGAGGCCGGGATTGTATTTCTCAATTTGATCGATGAAACTGTTGTCGTTGATGAAGAGCGCGACCTTTTCGGCGATGAAACCATGCTGATTGCCATAGCCGAATCCGCCCATGAAGGCGCTCACTTCATCGACGCTGTAAAGATCGAAAAAGTCGCGTTCCCAGCGCAGCGCTTCGATGAGCGGCTGCGATTGCAACGTGACCCGGTCGCCGCGCTCGCTCACGAATTGCATGCCCCGTTCAAAGGCGATGATCAGCGGCGTCTCGATGTTGCCGTACTGGGGAATGAATCCCATGCGGCTGATTTTTCCGTTTTCACGCCGCAGCAGTTTGCGGGCGTACGCGTGCACATCCTCCCAGGTCGCGGGCGGTTGATCGGGGTTCAATCCCGCCTCGCGCAGCATCCGCTTGTTGTAAAAGAGGGCGAACGCCCCGGTATAGGCCGGCAAGGCGTAGGTATGGCCGCGGTATTTCATCTCCTGCCACAGCGACGGGAAAAACTGGGCGGTGTCGAGGCGATCCTGCACCAGAATGGAATCGAGGCGCACCAGCGCCTTGCGCGCCGCCCATTTGGGCACAGGCGTGACCAGATTGACGACATCCGGGGGATCACCGCTGAGGATGGCGGTGAGCACTTTTTTTTCGTGTTCGTTCCAGGGGATCGCTATGCCTTCCACGTGAATGCTCTCCTGCGCGGCATTGAACCATGGCACGCAGGGCGGAATGTCTTCCTTGACGCCGGCGACGAACCAGTAGCGCACGACCTGACGCTCCCGGGCTTTTTGCGACGGCAGAAAGAGATAAACCACGAGGAGGCCGAAAATCAGGCCGATGACTGTTTTATTGAGCTTTGACCTCATCATTCCTCTGGCGTCAGCGACGGATAAAACTATTTTTTGGCGCGCTCGATTTCAATGGCATAGGTGAAACGTTCCGCATTGTAATAGCCCAGGTTATATTCCACGGGGCGGCGGCCGGGATCGTATACAAATCGTTTTCGGAACAGTATGGGATCGCCGATTTCGATGTTCAGCTTGCGCGCAATCGTCTCATCCGCGAGCCTGGCATTGATCTCTTCCCGGGAAATGGATGCAACCGTGTGATAATTCTGTTCCAGCGTATGATAAAGCGGCTGGGAAAAATCCTCGTCGCCGCGCAAACCGATGCGGGGATGAAAATAGGAGACGAAACAGACCACCGGCCCGTCTTCGAGGCCGCGCAAACGCTCCAGCTTCAGAACCAGTTTATCAGAGGGAATATTGAAAAAATGAACGACTTCGATGGGCGGGGAGACCCAGTGTACGCGGATGTCGATGTTCTTGAAGAGAATGCCTTTTTCATTCATCTCCTGGGTGAAACTGAGCCAGCTGTCGAGGCGGGTGGTGACGGCCTTGCGGTCGGAGACCCTGGTGCCGACACCTTTTTTGCGGACGATGAGTCCGTCATGGACCAGCTTGTTGACCGCCTGGCGCACGGTGTTGCGCGAGATGCCAAACTGTTTGGCCAGTTCGACCTCAGCGGGCAGGAGTTTGCCCTGGCGGTATTCGGGTTGGACGATGAGATCGCGCAGCACCGCTTCCACTTGCGCGTACAAGGGCAGCGCTGCGTGATGGTCGATACGACCTGGCATATCCTCAACCTTTCTTGTATGTCCAAATGTTCAGACATACTCTCACCCCAAAACTATTCATGTTTTTCTTCAAAAGCAAGGGGAAAAATGAGTCCTGCGGCAATACCTCACTGACGGGGGGGAAGCTGTTATAAAAGGCGGACAAGAATGTCCACCCTGCCATTAGTGAGGTATTACGTTCTGCGTGCCAAGCTTTGCGCGTAGCCGGATAAAGAACTTGACCCCGACTCTATAAAAAGCTATATTGGAACGAAAATTTCAGGATCGTACGGGGATTCCCATTGCTTCAGCCCCGGGAAGGGATTCCCGGGGCGATCACTCGACGCCGCTGCGGAGAAGCTCGATCCAGGCTGTCCAAAAAGAAAAAAAGAAGTCTTTTGGGGAGTGCATCGACGGCGTCGATGCATGCAGCGTCACAGACGCTGCACTCCATAAAAAACGGTATTTAATAAATTAGTAACAAATTTGGCATGGTACCTGAAAGAAAGATGCATACCCTATTGAAAACTTGACCATTTAAGCTACTTTTTAGACAGCCCCGCATGGAGAGATCGGGGCATCCGGCCCCGGAATTGTTTTTGGCCTCCACCCTCTCATCGCAGAACCCTTTTCTCAACAGAGGAGAGAAAATGCCGAATCAGATCGGATTTGACAACGAAAAATACCTGACCGAACAGTCCGCTGAGATTCTTCACCGCATCGACCAATTTGGCGACAAACTCTTTCTCGAGTTCGGCGGCAAGCTGCTCTTCGACTATCATGCGGCACGGGTCCTTCCCGGGTACGATCCCAACGTCAAAATCCGCCTGCTGCAAAAACTCAGGGAACAAGTCGACATCATCCTCTGCATTCACGCCGGCGATATCGAACAGAAAAAAATGCGCGCCGATTTTGGCATCTCCTATGACGCCGATGCCCTCAAACTCATCGATAATCTGCGCGAAATGGGACTGGATATCTGCGCGGTCGTCATCACCCGTTTTGAGGAACAGCCGGCGGCCATTCAGTTCAAGAACAAGCTCGAGCGCCACGGCATCGCCGTACATACGCACCGCTTCACCAAAGGGTATCCGACGAATGTGGAGTTGATTGTCAGCGAGGAAGGCTACGGCGCCAATCCCTATATCGTCACCACCAAGCCGATCGTCGTCGTCACCGGGCCGGGACCGGGGAGCGGAAAACTCGCGACCGCCCTGTCGCAGCTCTATCATGAGCGCAAACGCGGCGTCCGGGCGGGGTATGCCAAATTCGAAACCTTTCCGATCTGGAACCTGCCGCTCAAACATCCGGTCAACATAGCCTATGAAGCGGCGACCGCCGATCTCTACGATGTCAATGTCATCGATTCCCACCACCTCGATGCGTACAATATCAAGACGGTGAATTACAATCGTGATGTCGAGGCCTTTCCGTTGCTGCGCCGCATCATTGAAAAAATCACCGGCGAGCCTTGTCCCTACAAGTCACCCACCGACATGGGGGTTAACCGCGCCGGATTCGGCATCATCGATGACGAAGCAGTGCGGCAGGCCGCGCTGCAGGAGATCATCCGGCGCTATTTTCGCTATGCCTGTGAATATGTCATGGGATTTATCGATAAAAAAACAGTCGAGCGGGCGCAGCTGCTCATGGAAGAGATCGGGGCCAAACCCGAGGATCGCGCGGTGGTGCTGCCGGCGCGCCGCGCCGCCGAGGATGCCCGCTTGCACGGCAAGGGCAATGAGGGCATCTTTTGTGGCGCTGCGATCGCCCTGCGCGATGGCACCGTGATCACAGGAAAAAATTCGACCACCATGCACGCCGCAGCCTGCCTGATCCTCAATACCGCCAAACACCTGGCCGGCATTCCGGCCCGGATCGATCTGCTGCCCAAGAGCATCATCGAGTCGCTGAACCATTTCAAACGGGATGTGTTGGAGGGCAACCGCCTCAGTCTCGATCTCGAGGAGACCCTCATCACCCTGGCCATCAGCGCCACGGCCAATCCGGCGGCCCAATCCGCCATGGAACAACTCAAGGAAATCCGCGGCTGCGACGTCCACATCACCCACATCCCGACACCGGGCGATGAGGCGGGTCTGCGCAAACTGGGGCTGAATCTCACCTGCGACCCCGATTTTTCGACGCGCAGCCTGTTTTTGAGTTGAAATTCTGTCACCAGTGTTCGGTCATAGCGAAAATAATGGCCAAATATCTTATTGATAATATTAAGTGCACTTATCAACATAATCCCTGGATCCTGTGTCTGATATCGCCTCAAACTCATTTCCATTTCCCACTGAGGTGAAAGCATTTGCACTTGATGTGCGAGTTAACACACTCCGGGGAATCGACTTTGACCCGGATAACGCCGTTGTTGCGGATTGTTCTCGAGGGCAGGCGCAATTTTTTGTGCGTTCCCTGCGCCTCTGCAATTTATTTTTTTTGACGTTAAAGGGACAACTGACTTTGCAAACCGGTGCCAAATCAAAATCGCCTGCATCGCCAATGGGACGGCTGCTCGCGCTGGCCCTCCTCATCGCCGGCATTCCTCCCGTAGGCGCAGAGACACACTGGCTGCAGGGCCAGGTCCGGGATGCCCGTTCGGGAGTGCCGCTGCCCGCAGCCAATATCCTGGTCGTTGGCTCAACCCGTGGAACGATCAGCAACGCCGATGGCACGTTTCATATTTCGCTGCAGCCGCCGGTGAAAATCCGCATCAGCTTTATCGGATACGACAGTCAGACGCTCGCTATCGAATCCATCCCCCGGGAAAAACTCGAGGTCAGGCTCTCGCCCGCCGCCATCGATCTCGGCGAGATGACCATCACCGCCCAAAACCCCGCCGTACAGATCATGGAAAAAGCGCTGGCCCACAAACAGCGGATGCGCGAAAAAATTCAATCCTTCAGCGCCCAGGCCTATCACCGCCTCAACGTGCAAAACGATTCCGCGGTGGTGCTCCTGATCGAGAACAGGTCGCGCCTCTACTGGCAGGCGGGACGCGGCAGCCGGGAAATATTCGGCCAGCTCTCCCAGACCAACAATATCCCCGCCCTCCGCCAAGGCGTCGGCGTCAGCGATATTCCCAATTTCTACGACGACGATATTCTCATCGGCCGCTTCAAGTTCATCGGTCCCACCCATCCGAAGCTATTCGACTTTTATCACCTCTCCCTGACGGACCGGCGCGCCATGGACGGCCGCATCATCTATGAAATTCATCTCCAGCCCAAAACCGCCCTGCAGCCGCTCTTCGAAGGCGATATATCCATTCAGGATTCTTCCTTCGCCCTCATCGCTGTGGATCTCGCCAGCGCGGTGTTGCCCCGCCAGAACCTGCTGCAACACTATCGCGTGCAACTGATGCAGCAATTCCGCGAAGTCGTGCCGGGAGTCTGGCTGCCCGCAGACTGGCATGAAAAAGGCACGCTGCACGTCGGCATGACCGGTCTGCAATTCCCCGCCATTCATTACGTCCGTCTGGCCAGTCTGACCGACTACCAGCTCAATGTGCCGGTGCCGGATTCGCTCTGGCGCCTCGAAAAGCGGCAGGCGCCGCACGACTCCACGCTGCTTCTTGCCGAACGGGGCGTGCCGCTGTCGCTGGAGGAAACCTGGGCCTATAAAAACATCGACAGCACTATGACCATCACCAGGGCGTTCAAACCGCGGGGAATTCTCTCCAAAATCGTGCAGTTCGATGTACGCGCCAATGACCAAAGCCCCGGAAAAGGCGACTCCATGCATGCAAAGCCACGCTGGCAATTTCAGCACCAGCCCATGCTGTGGTTCAATCGCGTCGAGGCGTTCCACCTCGGCTGGAACGGGCGGTTGACCCGGAAACCCTGGGAGATCGCAGGGCATGCGGCCTATCGCACCGGATTAAAAAACTGGTCTCATCAGGGAATACTGTCCCATCGTAACGCCTGGCGCGGTCTGGAAATCGCCTATGCGGACGAGACGCGCCCCGTCGCGGCGGTGTCGCACTATCCGCTGCTCATCAATTCACTGCCCGTTCTTTTTGGTTTTCGCGATTATTATGACTATTATCAGGCCCGTGGCTGGCGCGCCGGCTTCGATCTCACGGATAAAAAACGGCCCCTCACCGGAAAATTTGCCATTCAACGTGAGGAACATGACGCTGTTGAGAAGAGGAGCGATTTTGATCTTGCGGGAAATGACACCCCGCAGCGCAGCAATCCCGCAATTTCCGCGGGCGTCGTCACGGCCCTGACGGCGCGGATCGATTGGGGTCTGGCCGAGCCCGCCCTGTTCGGCCGCGCCAACGGCTTGCGTTGCGAATATGAACGAGGTCTGCAGGACGTTTGCGGAGGTCAGTTCGACTATCATCTCTGCCGCGTCACTGCGAGTGCCCGTCTCTCCACCTTTCAGCGCCGTCAGCCCGTGCCCAACGCCTTCGATCTTCATTTTATGGCCGGCACGGAGAGCGGCCGGGTTCCATGGCAGAAATCGAGCGGACTGCCCGGCTCCCTGGGTGCCTGGAGTCCGTTTGGCAGCTTTCACACCGTGCGCGGCGGCTCCCTCTATGCGCAACAATACGTTGCGCTGTTCTGGGAACATAACTTTCGCGCCTTGCCCTTCGACCTCCTGGGCTGGCGCTTTCCGGGAGAGCAGGGTTTGAACCTGCTGCTGCATGGCGGACACGGCCACATTTCCCGGAAACATTCCGCCGGGGCGTTGACGGAGTATCATGAACTGGGCCTTTCACTGAGCGGACTCTTTTCCTATTTGCGGCTGGATGTGAGCCGGCGTCTTGGCAAACCCGGCTTCTGGTGCGTTGGTTTGAGTGTGGCGAAATTCATCTGATACCATGGCCAAGAAAAAACTGATACGATTTGCCGCCCTGCCCGATCTGCCCAATGTCCGCCAGCAAGCGCGTGATTTGCGCGGCTTCTGGGCGCGGCAATTTTTCAACAACAACCACCCGATCACCCTCGAGCTCGCCTGCGGCAAGGGCGACTATACCGTGGCCCTGGCGCAGCGCTTCCCCGGCAACAATTTCATCGGCGTCGATATCAAAGGCGCGCGCCTCTGGGTCGGCGCCACGCAGGCGCTGCAACTGGGACTCACCAACGCGGGTTTTTTGCGCACAGCCATAGAAGACCTGCAACACGCTTTCGCAGAACAGGAGATCCACGAAATCTGGATCACTTTTCCCGACCCACATCCCGCCTTCGGCAAACGCCGCAAACGCCTGACCTCCCCCCGCTTTCTGACCATCTACCGCGCCCTTGTGCAGCCGCGAGGCCTCATCCATCTCAAAACCGACAGCGAAATACTGTACCACTACACGTTGCAGACCCTGTGCGACGAAGGCGCAGATGTTCTCACCGCCCTGCCCGACATCAGCGCCGTCGACCATGGTCTGGAACTGCTCGGCATCGAAACCACCTACGAAAAAATACATCGCCAGGAAGGCAGACCCATCCGCTACATCGCATTCACGCTGTAATCGGTAATCGGGGTCGGACCTCAACCAATTATTATTTATAATAGAGTTAACACTGCTAAATGGCCCCAAAAGGGGCTTAGCGGCCTCTTTTTGCCCTTCAAAAAATGGCAGCTAAGGAAGAGACGCCCTTCGTATACAGGTTGAGCGCTGCCGCGAAAACACACAGTGTAAAGGCTCGGCTTAGCTGCCTCTTTTTGCCCTTCAAAAAATGGCAGCTAAAGCCATTTGGGGGCATTTTATGTATTTTAACTAATTGTAATTATTACATCCGTTGAGGTCCGACCCCAAAGGCTCAAAGGCTCTTTTTTCATGCTTGGAAGTGGGCGCCGATTTTTGTATCTTGATGATCGAACGGGCGGCAAACGAGGTGCTGGGGCCGTCTTCTGCGCGCCCGACGGAGCGGCAATAGGCTAATCCCTTTAATTACTGCAGACGATAATGCCCTGCAGCGGCGTCATCCCCCATTTTGACAAAAACAGTAACCAAAAACCTGTGGTTTAAAACAAAGACAAGATATGCCAAAACGCAAGGATATTCACAAAGTTCTGATCATCGGCTCGGGGCCCATCATCATCGGACAGGCGTGCGAGTTCGATTATTCGGGAACGCAAGCCTGCAAAGCCCTGCGTAAACTGGGCTACGAGATCGTACTGGTCAACTCCAATCCGGCCACCATTATGACCGATCCCGGCATGGCGGACAGAACCTACATCGAACCCCTCAATGAATACGCGCTAACAGAGATCATCAAGAAAGAGCGTCCCGATGCTTTGCTTCCCAATCTGGGAGGTCAAACAGCCCTCAATCTCTCATTGATCCTGGCCAGAAAAGGCATCCTCGAGCAGTATGGTGTACGCGTCATCGGCGTCAATATCGATGCCATCGAGCGCGGCGAAGACCGCATCGCCTTCAAGGAAACCATGAACCGGCTGGGCATCGAGATGCCGCGAAGCACCGCGGTGACCTCGGTGGAAAAAGCCGAAAACGTGGCCGCTGAACTCGGCTATCCCGTGGTCATCCGGCCCGCCTATACCATGGGCGGCACCGGTGGAGGTATTGCCAGCAATATGGATGATTTTGATGA
>DCUM01000147.1:0-9153 GCA_002327255.1 bacterium UBA2214
CCACCAGAACGATCGGGTTCATCAGTGTGACATTGAAATAGTTCATGAAATCGGGAAAAGAGGCGGTGGCCGTATTGATGACATCACCATCGATGAATTGCATCGTCGTCTGGCCGACACGAATCATGCCCATCTTGAGTTCCTCGACGTAGGAAGCCAACAACGCCAGCGCCGTGAGTGCAGCCGAACCGATGGCAAAGCCTTTGCCGGTGGCGGCGGTGGTGTTGCCCAGAGAATCGAGCGCGTCGGTGCGTTTGCGCACCTCTTTCTCCAGACCGCTCATCTCCGCATTGCCGCCGGCGTTATCGGCGATGGGGCCGTAGGCGTCCGTGGCCAGCGTGATGCCCAGCGTCGACAACATGCCAACCGCGGCGATGCCGATGCCGTAAAGACCCATGTTGACATTGGCAAAACTAAATTCCGCAGCCGTCAGGTAAGCCATCACCGTACCCACGACGACGGCCAGTACCGGAATCGTCGTCGACATCATGCCCACGCCCAGACCGGCGATGATGACCGTGGCCGGCCCCGTCTTGGCATTTTCCGCGATCCTTTGCGTCGGTTTGAATGAAGAGGAGGTGAAATACTCCGTGGCCTTGCCAATGATGATGCCCGCCGCCAGGCCGATGACCAGAGACCACCACACACCGACGTGGAGTCCCAACCCCTTGATGACGAAGAATGAAAAGAGGACGATGAGAAGGGAGCTGATGTTGATGCCGCGTCCGAGGGAACTCAACAATTCCTTCTGGGTGGCCCCTTCCTTGGTGCGCACCATGAATATGCCGATGATGGAGAGAATGGTGCCGATGGCCGCGATGACCATGGGCGTCACCACCGCCTTGAATTGCATCTGCGTGTCGCCGAGAAACGCAGCGGCGCCCAGCGCCGCCGTGGCGAGAATCGAGCCGGCATAGGATTCATAGAGATCGGCGCCCATGCCCGCGACATCGCCGACGTTATCGCCGACATTGTCGGCTATGGTGGCGGGATTGCGCGGATCGTCTTCGGGAATGTTGGCCTCCACTTTTCCGACCAGATCGGCGCCGACATCCGCCGCTTTGGTGTAAATGCCGCCGCCGACGCGCGCGAACAGCGCCTGGGTCGATGCCCCCATGCCGAAGGTCAACATGGTCGTGGTGATCATTACCAGATTATGGCCATCCCCCTCAAAAACCGGATAGAAGGCACGCAGAATGATGAACCACAGGGAGATGTCCAGAAGCGCCAACCCGACCACCACCAGCCCCATGACAGCGCCGCTGCGGAAAGCGACGCGCAAGCCGCTGTCGAGGGAGTGACGGGCGGCGTGGGCCGTGCGCGCCGATGCATACGTAGCCGTTTTCATGCCAAAAAAGCCGGCCAGACCGGAGAAAAAACCGCCGGTGATGAAGGCGAAGGGAACCCAGTTGTTCTGCACCTTGAGAACCACGGACATGAATCCGAGCAGGATCATCAGGCAGACAAAGACGATAAGAACCACTTTGTACTGCTGGCGCAGATACGCCATGGCGCCCGTGCGGACGTAGGAAGCGATTTGCGCCATGCGTTCGGTACCCTCGCTCTGCCTTTTCATCTGCGCATAAAAATAATAAGCGAAGATGAGCGCAGCGAGAGAGCCGATGGGCGCAAGCCAAAAAAGTTGTTCGACCATCGAAAAACTCCACTGTTAAGTAGTTATTGCAGTCCGGTTCCTTGACAGACCGCCCTGCTATTGGAATGAATTGTTTATTTCTGAATCCGGGAAGCAACGCCGAGCGCCGATTGCCACCACGCGTAATGTCCGCTTTCCAGTTCTTGCCGCGCAGGAAAAGGATAATAAAATAAAGTCTCCTGGTCGCCGATGAAAAATCCATTTTTGACCAGATCGTAAGCGATTTCACGCTGCATGGTGCGATTGACGGTCTTGGCCGGTTTCTCGGGATGCTGCACCAGACCGGCCAGACAGGCGCGCAAATGTTCCATATTGGCGTACTGCAAATTTTCCGCCGGCGCCAGCAGAGGATCGATGGCCCATCCATTGAGCGCCATTTCCATGAAAAACAGTTTGGGCACCGAGACGGGAAATTGACGATTGGTGACGTAACGGCAAAACTCCACCGGATTGAAGAGCGAAGCCACCAGCGGCGTCACCGGACAGAGTTCCTGGTACAAATGCAACTGGCGCTGTTCATCCGGCAGAAAATCGGTCTTGTGCAATTCCAGGACATGTCCCGCTTCAGTGACCAGAAACAGATTCTTCAACGCCGACAGCGGAATATGCTCCAGGACGCGATAAATGGAGAGATAGACGGAGCGCTTGGGCTCTCCGTTCACATGCGGCCGGCAGCGCCAGCCGATATCTTCCAGGGGGAAATAATCACTTTTGAAATTCGCATCGACTTCGATGAATATCGCCTGTCCGCGGGATTGTTTGCTGGTCCCCAGCGCCAAATAGACGCCGAACACCTCGGGCGGCAGCATCGATGCGATCAACGATTCCGGGAATATGGATAAATACAAGTGCGTAGACAAAATAAATCCAATCTGCAGTGGTTTTGTAATATAGCGTATAATTTACAATATTTTTTTAACTTTGTCAATATCAACATGTGCAAGCAAGGTTATGGGGGTGCTCATCGTAATGCGCTGCATTCTGCAGTTTGAGCGGGGAGGCCCGGACAGAGCGGCCGCACGGCGTGCGGCAAAAGGGGGTGACAAAAACAAACCCGCTGCACACCTTCATGTGTCACAGCGGGTCCNNCTAATCCCAGCCGCGAATTTTTTCCATGAACTGTGAGCGCAGATAAATTTCGGGCGTCTGACTGTTGACAAAGCTCAGTTTTCCTATGCAATCCGAGAGGTTTTCACACTGCTGCCGTTTCATCCATGCTTCGATCTCCTCGAGCATCGGCCTGATCTGGCCGAGGCCTTTCTGATAGAACAGGGAAGCGATCTGCACGGCCCGGGCACCCGCCAGCAGCATCTTGATCACCTCCACGCCGGTGTGAATGCCGGTCGTCGCCGCCAGATCACACGAGACCTTGCCGGAAAGCAGGGCGATCCAGCGCAAGGCTTCGTGGTACTCCTTTTCATGGCTGAAGGTGAAGCTGGTCTGCAGCTGCATCTTGTCCACATCCATGTCGAGATCCGCAAAGCGGTTGAAGAGTACCAGGCCATCCAATCCGGCTCTGCCGAGCACGGCGGCGAGATGGGTTAGATTGGAGAAGTAACGGCCGATTTTGAGCGCGACGGGGATTTTCACCCTGGCCTTGACCGCGACGAGGATATCGACATAGATCTGCTCCGCCTCACCCGGACGCTGCGAGGGATCGGTTGGCAAGGCATAGACGTTCAATTCCAGGGCATCGGCGCCGGAGGCCTCCATCTGGCGGGCATAATCCGGCCACCACTTGTCGGAAACGCAGTTGATGCTGGCAATGACGGGAATGGTCACCTTTTTTTTGGCCGCCTCCAGCAGGGCGCAATAGTCGCGCGGACCGTATTGCTTTCCCAGTTCCGCGCGCAAATACTCGTACGCTTCGGCATGGCCCGCGGCACCCCACTCTTCCTGCGCCAGCGTCTCCTCGAAAAGGCTCTTTACCACCACCGCCGCAGCGCCGGCCTCTTCGCAGGCGATGATTTTATCGGCGGATTTGGTCAGGCCGCTGCTGGCGACTATGATTGGATTTTTCAGGTTCAGATTCAAATAGCTCGTCTGCATATTCATCATATTCTTCTCCTTGCTCTTTCCGCACACGGTTGGATTTATTCGGGGAAATTTGTATCACCAGCGATAATGTCGGATATGTTCGCCGCGTTTCTGGATTTGGATCATCGATTCGATGCCGATCTGGATGTGCTTTTCCGTAAAGGAGGCAAATACCTGCCGGGAGGACTCTTTGGTTTTGATGCCGCCCTTGCGCAGTGGCAGATCTGACACCAGCAGCAGGGCGCCGATGGGCACCTTGCTGACAAATCCCACCGAAAAGAGCGCCGAACACTCCATGTCGATGGCAATCGCCCGCTCTTCATAAAGGATGCGCTTGAAGGTATCGTCGAATTCCCAAAAACGATAGTCCGTGGTGTGCACCACCCCGGTGCGATAATCCATTTGATGCTCGACGATGATCTGGCTGATGAATTTTTGTATCTTGAAGGTGGGCAGCGACGGCACCTGGGGCGGGATGAAATGCTCGCTCACGCCTTCGTCGCGAATGGCCGCCATCGGCAGAATGAAATCGCCGACCTTGAGAGAACGGTGCAGGCCGCCGCACATGCCCAAAAACAGCACCGCTTGCGGCTCGACGACGCCGAGCATTTCGATGATCAGGGCGGCTGTGGGGGCGCCGATCTTGAAATCCACCATGCTGATATGGTCTGCGGGGCAATGAACCACCGCAAAGGCCGAACCATTGTGCAGTTCTGCACCGGCACGGTCGCGAAACACCTGCAGATATTTCTGGAAATTCGTGAGTATGATATTTTTTTGAAAGGCACCCGCATCGGATCCGGTATAGCGCTCGAGCATGTCCTCGGCAATCCTGCGCTTCTCAGGATTGTTGTAGATCATGTTGGTCTGAAAGGGAAACGAATAGTCGCTGCTCATAGGCTCTTCTTCATGATGTGAATTTTATTCGTCACAAGATACGAATTGTTCGGGATGAAATGCAAGATTTAACTTTTCAAATCCGCTGCCGCGCGCCACAGTTCCGCTTGCATTTTTGCCGCTCATGGCGTACCTTAACCGGTCACCTTGCTCTCCGGTCTCGCAGACGACGGGATGATTCATCCCGGACGCCGTCCACCGCGAGCGGCGGCCCTGGGATACGGATCCCGCTGATGGCCAGCACCTGCAACCTGGACGCCGTTCACCGCGGCCAGCCGCGCAATGACCCGGACCGGCCGAGGTGCAGCACCTGCAGCCAGGATGCCGCACGTCGCGCGCGGCGGCCCTGGCAGAGGCGAAAAACATCTATCCGTGCAAGTCCGAACATTCAACGAGGTCCGCATGAATATCAAAATCCTCAAGGAAAAGGATATTTTTAAAGGATTCATCTCCCTGCGCCAGGTGGAACTACAGTTCGAAAAATTTGATGGTTCCTGGAGTGAGCCGGTGCAGCGGCTGGTCGTACACCGCAGCGACGCCGTGGCTGTGCTGATTTATAACCGTGCGCTGCGCAACGTCACCATGGTGCGTCAGTTCCGCTATCCCGTTTACAGCATGGAGCCCGAGCACGGCTGGTCGCTGGAGATCGTGGCAGGGGTGATCGATGCAGGGGAAAATCCCGCAGCAACCGCGATCCGGGAAGTGGAAGAAGAGACCGGCTTTGTCATCGCGGCGGAAAAACTGATCTCCCTGGGACGCATTTATCCCAGTCCCGGCGCCTTTTCCGAGCGCATTTATCTCTACGCGGTGGATGTCAGCGATTGCCGGCGCCACGGCGCCGGCGGCGGACTGGCGCATGAACACGAAGACGTGCGGGTGGAGGCGTTTGGCTGGGATGAATTGTCACGGATGATGGCGCGTCACGAAATCGAGGATGCGAAATCGCTGATCACCCTGCAGTGGCTCCTGACAACGATCAGGGAGCGGTAAAAGCGCGGATATCGGTGGCGATCATGCCCGCCAGACGGGCGGCCAGCAGGCCCTGCTCGCCGTCCTCAAAGACCTGACAGCAACGGGGTTCCACGCCCATCCTCGCGGCCGCGGCGAGAAAAGGCGCCGGTGAGGGTTTGCTGGGATAACCATCCTCCGGCGTGATGATGATGCGGAACAGGCCGGCAATCCCGACGGCCGCCAGTTCAATATCCACGATGACGCGACGACTGCCGCTGACGATGGCCATCGGCAGTTTGTCCGCGCAGGCGCGCGCAACCTCAACCACCGGCTCGATCGCCTTGACATCAACCAGGCGGCCGCGCACCAGCGCATTTTTCTCCTCGGCGATGGTGGCGCCATCCAGTTCTTTTTGATAACGCTGCGCCAGACAGCGCACCACCTCTTCGCTGGGTTTGCCCGCAAAGTCGTGAATATCCTGCGGTACAATCTTCAATCCGTGCCTCGCCAGGGTCTCCATCCACGCCGCGATATGGGCGGGCATGGAATCGACCAGCGTGCCGTCACAATCGAAAATCAGACCGCGCGCCTGGGGTACCACCATCCGCTCGTTCTCCTTGTGTAAAATCCGGCATTTCATACATGGTTTTATGACAGATGTCTCAAGCCTGCAACACCCCGTTTCATGGCACAATCCCGGACAGGGCGGCCAGACGGATCGCCCGGCAGTCACCGGCTGCGGACGGTTCCTGCAGAAAAGTTTCGGATCGCCGCATCAGAATAATTTGTAAAAATTGCGCACCACAGCGGGCCAGGGCATGCTCGTCATAAATCGCCGGGAGGGGAGCAAGCCGGCCAGTGCCTTGACGCGAACGCCGGGGCGCCGCGCGTATAACAAATCCATCGCGCGGGACATGAGCGTACGGGCCGCGCTTCCATAAGGGAACCACCAGAGATTGCTGCGATTCCTGCCGGCATCGTAACTGACAAATTTGAGCTGTACCATCTCGAACAATCCATACGGGGAGCGGGTATGTCCGATGCCACTCTGTTTCATCCCCGTCCACGGCGCCAGAGGCTCACCCCAGCTCGAAGTCGCATCGTTGATCATCACCGTGCCCGCCTGCAGTTCATGCATCAGTCTTTGCGCCGTGCGGCGGCTGCGCGTCCAGCCAAATGCCGTCAATCCATAGATGGAATCGTTGGCCAGTCGGATGGCTTCGTCCAGCGTGTCGACAGCCATGATGGGCAAGACCGGTCCAAAAGTCTCTTCGCGCATGACCTTCATGGTATGATCCACGCCGGCGAGCAGGGCGGGTTCCATGAAATAACCCGGCCGGTCGAGACGTTTGCCGCCATACACCAGCCGCGCGCCCTTGGCGAGCGCATCCTCGATGTGCTCCTGCACCTTGTCCAACTGCTCACGGTTGCTGAGCGGTCCCATCTCCGTTTCCGCCTCCAGGGGATCACCGACGCGCACCTTGCGGATTTCCTCCAGACAGGCCGCAAGCAGCGCTTCCGCGACCGGTTGTTCGACATAAACCCGTTCCACCGAAGCGCAGACCTGGCCCGTCGCGAATACGGCCCCCCAGACAATACCCTTGGCAGTGCGGCGGATATCGGCATCCGCGGCGACGATGGCGGCATCTTTTCCGCCCAGTTCCAGTACCACCGACTTTACGGTTTCCGCGGCCTGGGCCATGACCTTCTTGCCCACGGCCGTGCTCCCTGTGAAGAGAATTTTATCGATGCCCGGGTGCGCGGCGAAATGGGGCGCCTCCGTATCCGCGATGGGCGCCAGGCGCACCACGTCCTCGGGAAATCCGGCTTCGTGAAACAACGCGACAAGGGCCTGCCCCACCAGGATGGCCTGCGGCGAAGGTTTGAAGAGCACCGTATTGCCCGTCACCAGCGCCGCGGCGATCTGCGGCAACGGCACGGAAAAAGGAAAATTCCACGGCGAGATCACCCCCACCACGCCATAGGGTTCCCAGTGATAATAGCTTTTTTTGTTGGCAAAAAGAATCAATTCATGACGGATTCGGGTCCTGCGCAGCACTTTGTGAGCACTGCGGCGCAGGTATTTGAGAATGGCCAGAGCCGGGACGATTTCAGCGACCAGGGCTTCCGCCACCGGTTTTCCCTGTTCCGTGGCGATCAACTCCGCCACTTCCTGTTTGCGATCGTTTAACAGATATTGAACGCGCGCCAAAAGTTTCTGCCGCTCGCGCACCGGTCTTTTCCGCCAGGAAACGCCTGCCGCCCGGGAGCAGTCGATGAGCTGGTCGATGGCCATGGGATGCAACGCGGGGATTTCCGCCAGCACCCGCTCCGTGGCGGGATTGATGCTGATGAGTCGGGGGATGAGGTCTGCTTCCTGTCGAATGGACTGCTGCAAGATTCGTTCACCTTTCAATTTTCGCGGGAATATGACTCATGGCGTATTCAGCCAAAGCCGTGATGGTCAAACTGGGATTGACGCCGAGATTGGCCGGGATGGCGGCGCCATCCACCACGTACAAATTATCATAACCAAAGACGCGGCATTCGGCGTCGATGACGCCGTGATCAGGGTCCGGGGCGATGACGCAGCCTCCCATGATATGCGCGGTGAGGGGCATGTTGAAGAGCACTTCGGTGATGGCGCTCTTGGCGGTGCCGCCGATTTTCTGCGCGATCGCCCGCGCCGCGGTGTTGGCCTGCGGGATGTAGGTGGGGATGGTGCTGTTGGCAGCGCTGCTGCCGAGACGCCGCCGCCACGGCATAAACCAGCGCCGCTTCCAGGCAAAAGCCATCTTGTTGTCGAAGGTCTGCATGACCAACAGGATCATCGTCCGGCGCGCCCAGCCGAAGGGATAAAGATTCTTCAACGCCTCCACGGGGTGGCGCAGGCACTGCCCGAGAAAGCGCAGCGGCCGCGACCAGCGCGAACCGCCATCGGTGAGGAGTCCGGAGAGCC
Source organism: bacterium UBA2214 (assembly GCA_002327255.1). Lineage (GTDB taxonomy): Bacteria > Zhuqueibacterota > Zhuqueibacteria > Residuimicrobiales > Residuimicrobiaceae > UBA2214. Next base: position 8,499 of record DCUM01000147.1, read on the forward strand.
AGAACATGGCATCCGACCCTTCGGGATAGCGCACCGGTTCGATGTGGGTGTGGTCATCGACAAAAAGGCTCGAGGTAATGGCGATGCCATCGCAGAAACGGTGATCGCCGTTGCGGCTCTGCACACCGAGGAGGATTTCACTGTTGGTGCGCACGGTCTGACCCAATTGGCCGGAGAGCCTGGACAAAGTCCCGGTGTGTTTGCAATGCATGAGGAGGCGGTTGCTGCCGAGCGCGCCGGCGGCCAGGATCACACCTGTGGCGGATATTTTTCGCGACGGCCGATACCATCCCCGGGAGGGTTTCAGGGTCAGGCGATAACCACCCTCCGCTTCTTCTTCGATCAGTGTGACCGCCGTTTCTGCGATGATTGCGGCGCCCCTTTTTTCGGCGAGATAGAGATAATTGCGATCCAGAGAATTTTTGCCGCCGGTGCGGCAGCCCACCATGCAGCGTCCGGAGTGATCGCAGCCGCGGCGCGGGGGGCCCTCGCCGTCGAAATAGGGATCAGGGGTTTCGGCATCGGGATCGCCAAAATAGATGCCCACCTCCGTGGGGCGAAAATGCTCCGTGCGGCCAATCTCGCCGGCGTAGGCGCGCAGCAGTTCATCGCTGCGCCACGTCTTGGGATTGGGCGTCACGCCGAGCATCCGGCG
>DCUM01000147.1:9191-19862 GCA_002327255.1 bacterium UBA2214
TAGACCAGACTGCCGCCGCCGACCCCGGCGCCGCTGAGAATCAGGGCCTCGCGTAAAAAGGTCAGTTCCTGGATGCCGGTGCAGAAGAGACCCGGCTGCCACAGCCATTTATGAAGCTGCCAGTTGGTGCGGGCATAATCCTCCGCATGAAAGCGCCGGCCGCGCTCGATGACCGCGACGCGATACCCTTTTTCAGCCAGGCGCAGGGCGGCGACGCTGCCGCCAAATCCGGAGCCGATGACAATATAATCATAGTCGTTTGACATGGAATCCATTCCTTTTTTGTATTGGGTAGAAAATACAAAAAATGAATCAAATTCACAAATACATCGTAACATTTTTTCGCGACGGCAGATAAACTGCGCAAATACCCTGCAACGGCGGGGTTGCCCTGCAGCGGCGGGCATCTTGCAGAAAAAAAGGCCGTCCGCAAACGTGGTTCGCCAGACAGGCCCTTTCCGACTCTCGCCAATTAGCCAGGGCGCTCCAGGAGCCTGCCGGATTTATGTTGTAAGTACTTGATTTTATAAATGGACTACTTTTGAGGCCAAATTTTTAATTATAGTATAATCAATACCTTAAAATTTGACAAAACTTCAATTCCGACTAACGCCTAGCCCGCTTTTCAAGAATTCACAGCACCTGTGTCACGGACGCTCCGGCAGTTCCCCGGCGCTGCATCCGCGCCGATTCTTTTCTCAGCACTACACCCGTGCCAATCTATCCCGCGCCGTTGCACCCGCAGCGATTTGTCCCGCAGTACGGTACCCCCGCCAATTCATCCCTCAGCGTTGTACACGCGCCGATCCGCCTTTGGCAAAGGCTTCAACCTCGGCCAGCGTCGCCATGGTGACATCGCCCGGAAACGTCGTCAACAGCGCGCCATGCGCCCAGCCCAGACGCAGCGCCTCCATGGGCTCGCGCCCGGCGATCATGCCGTAAATCAGACCCGCGGCAAAGCCGTCGCCGCCGCCGATACGGTCCACCACATCGAGCTGACAGGTGGGACTGAGATAATGCGCGCCATCGAGCCAAATTACCGCGGCCCAGTCATGGCGGTTGCTGGAATGCACCTCGCGCATCGTCGTCGCCACCATGTGGATGTTGGGGAACTGTTCCACCACGCGGCCGATCATCGCATAAAAGGTCTCGGGGTCGAGTTTTGATTTTCGGGCGACCTCCGGGCCGGGAATTCCCAGGGCCATCTGCAAATCCTCTTCGTTGCCGATGAGCACATCGACATGGCTGACGATCTTGCGCAGCACCTGTTGCGCCTTCTCCAGTCCGCCCATGGGGGCCCACAGTTTGGCGCGGTAATTCAAATCGAACGAGTTGATGGCGCCGGCGGCCCTGGCCGCCTGCATGCCCTCGATGATCAATTCGGAGGTGGTTTGCGACAGCGCCGCAAAGATACCGCCGGAATGGAACCAGCGCACGCCGCCGGCGTGGATCGCTTTCCAGTCAAAATCGCCCGGTTTGAGCAGGGCGCCGGCTTCGTTGGCACGGTTGTAAAACACCACCGGCGGTCGCACCCCCTGACCGCGGTCGGAATAGACCGTGGCGATGTTGGGCCCGCGCACGCCGTCGTGCTCGTACCATTTATAATACGGGGTCACCCCCATCTCGCGCACCCGCGCCTGCACCAGCTCACCGATGCCATAATTTACCATGGCCGTGGCGACGCCCGTTTTCAAACCGAAACAGGCGGCGAGATTGGCGGCCACATTGTATTCACCGCCCGAGACGTGGATGTCAAACGCACGCGCGCGGCGGAAGGGAATGATGCCCGGGTCGAGTCGGTGCACCAGCGCCCCCAGGGAGAGAAAATCGTGTTGACAGGCATCCTGACGAATCTTCAAAGCATCCATGGTCATCCTCAATTTTATTACCAGATGGTGTGAAAGAACTTGCCGCGCGGCTGATCGACCCGTTCATAGGTGTGGGCGCCGAAATAGTCGCGCTGCGCCTGCAGCAGATTGGCCGGCAGCCGGGCGCTGCGATAACCGTCGTAATAGGAGAGGGCGCTGGAAAACGCCGGAATGGCGATGCCCATCTCCACCGCCGTGGCGATGACCTTGCGCCACGCCGACTGGCTTTTGTCGATAGCCTGCTGAAAATAGTCATCCAGCAGAAGATTCTTCAAATCCGGCTGTTTCTCATAGGCCGCCTTGATCTCGTCGAGGAACCGGGCACGGATGATGCAACCGGCGCGCCACAGCAGCGCGATCTGGCCGAAATTCAATTTCCAGCCATATTCCTGCGCCGCCGCGGCCATGAGTTGAAAACCCTGCGCATAGGAGCAGATTTTTGAGGCATAGAGGGCCTGGCGGATCATCTCGATAAATACCATTTTGTCGCCCTGAAAAACGATCTTCGGGCCTTTCAATCTATGCGCAGCAGCGACCCGTTGCTCCTTGATGGCGCTCATGGTGCGGGCAAAAACCGCCTCGGCGATGGTCATGGCCGGAATGCCGAGATCCAGCGCCACCTGACTGGTCCACTTGCCGGTGCCTTTCTGGCCCGCGGTGTCGAGGATCACCCGGATCATGGGCTCTCCCGTCCCCTCATCCTTTTTGGCCATGATGTGGCTGGTGATCTCGATGAGGTAGCTGTTCAATTCACCCTTGTTCCACTCGGCGAAAATGAGATGCATCTCATCAGGCGTCAGTCCGAGGATCTGTTCCATGAGAAAGTAGGCTTCGCAGATCATCTGCATATCGCCGTATTCGATGCCATTGTGCACCATCTTGACAAAGTGACCGGCGCCACCCTCGCCGACCCATTCGCAGCAGGGCGAGCCGTCCGGAACCCGGGCGGCGATGGCCTGAAAGATCGGTTTGACCAGCGGCCAGGCGTCGGGATTGCCGCCGGGCATGATCGAAGGTCCCCGCAACGCCCCCTCCTCGCCACCACTGACGCCGGTGCCGATGAAGAGGATGCCTTTTTCCTTCAGCTGCCGGTTGCGGCGTTCTGTATCGGGGAAATGGCTGTTGCCGCCGTCGATGACCAGGTCGCCATGAAAGAGGCAGGGCAGCAATTCGCTGATGACCGCATCCACGGCCACACCCGCCGGCACCATAAGCAACACTTTTTTCGGCGCCTGCAGGTTGGCCATGAAATCGGCCAATGTCGAAAATACCGCCATGGGCTGACCGGAGAATTTCTCCGCAGCCGCCTTTTGTTTTTCCGCGTCGAGGTCATATCCGGCGACGGAAAAGCCGTTGCGCGCGATGTTCAACGCCAGATTCTGTCCCATGACGCCGAGACCGACCACTCCGATTTCATATGATTTCATATCGCTCCTGTCTGAAATAATGTGCTGCGTTTGTGCCTTTATGTGTCTGACTTTTACAGGCTGATCTTTAAGGTGATGCCTGGTTATTTTTTGCCCTGCTTGCCGGCGTTCCCGGCAGTGCTGCATGACAGTCAACTCCATTGAATGTGTTTCTTGCTGTCAATGGCAAGTGCCCTTTGCGCCCTGGTGTGAAAACGGCTATATGGTCATCGCCGTAAAGCCGCCGTCGACGCGGATGATGGCGCCGGTGACGAAGGAGGCGGCTTTGGCGGAGGCGAGCCAGATCACCGCGCCCGCCAGTTCCTCCGCCTCGCCGAAGCGTCCCATGGGCGTGTGCGCCATGATGGAAGCAACCCGCTCGGGTGTGAGAATTTTACGGTTCTGTTCCGCCGGGAAAAATCCCGGCGCCAGCGCATTGACGCGAATGCGCTGCGCCGCCCACTCTCTGGCGAGAAACTGGGTGAGGTTGTTGACACCGGCCTTGGAGATCGAATAGGTAAACACCCGCGACAGCGGTGGCCCCGACGACACCGAGGAGACATTGATGATACTGCCGCCCTCGCCCTGGGCGATCATCTGCTGCCCGAATATCTGGCACGCCAGAAACATGCTCTTGAGATTGACGTCGAGGATGCGGCCCCACTCCTCCTCGCTGATGTCGAAAAAGGGCGTGGAGGAGTTGATGCCCGGTGCGTTGATGAGGACATCAACACGGCCAAAAACCTCGATCACCGCCTCGTTGCCACGCAGCAGATCACTCTTGCTGGCGGCATTGACCGGCACCGCCAGGGTCTTGACGCCCAAAGCGGCCAATTCCGCGGCCTTCTTTTGGGCGTTCTCTTCATGCAAATCGAGAATGGCGATATGGGCGCCGGCCCGGGCCAGTCCGTCGGCCATGGCGCCGGCCAGTACGCCGCCGCCGCCGATCACCACCGCGACCTTGTCCTGCAACCCGAACATTTCCTGCAAATAATTCATCTCTGATCTCCCAAAACAATTAAATCCAGTTTGATTACTTGACCTCATCGACTCCCCATGAACACCGGCTTGATGTGACGTTCATAGAGGTTTTCCGTCACATTGCGGGCGATGGCGTTGCGATGCACCTTGAGGGCCTGCACATAGTCCGATCCCATCTCGGCGGCGATCTTGAACGAGACGTGCAGGAGCTGCCGCAAGTGCTTGTTGTAATTCGGATGATGGGGATTGTGGCGCAGCGAGGTGGCGAATTTCACCGCATCCCAGCCGTTCACCGCCTCCGGCGCCGGCAACTGCTGCGCATCGATATCGATGACCGTCGCGTAGGGTTTGGCCAACTCATCATATCGTCCAACCGCCTGAGCATAGACTTTTTTTACCAGGGACAGTCCATCGCCGCCCGCCTCGGCCAGTCCCACCAGCTCCTCCAGCCACGTCGTACCCGCAGTCTTGAGATGCACGCCCGCATCGTGCCGTTCCAGAACAGCATGAATATGAGGATAGAGTGAGAACTTGTCGCTGCCCGAGTGGACGCTGAGTTTGAGACCGGGCGGCAGTGAGAAGGATTGAACGGCGAGTTTCAGGACTGCCACGTCCTGTTCGAATTCGCGCGCGAATTGGGCCGTATCGCCGACATAATCGACGCCCTTGTTGAAACGTCCGCTGAATTTCGGCGCGATGGTGGCCACCGGAATGCCCTGCTGTGCCAGTCCGCCAAGGATGAAGAAAAGCTCGACCGGCGTCTGCGGCGACAGCGTTTCGTCCATGGAAACCTCGACGACGAAATCACCCTTCCTGCGCTCGCGGATATGGCGGTAGATGGCGCCGGCCTGGAGCACGGCGAGGAGATATTTTTGCGCGATCTCCGCGACCATGGCGGTTGAGAGCGTCAGGCCCGTCGCCCGCTCCACGCCCTGCAGCGCCGCGGCCGGCAGCGCCTGAACGAATGCCGCCACCTCCTGCGGCGGGGCGGGCTCACCGATGAAATCGGCGACATCGATGGTGTAAAAATCGCAGGCAGCGATGAAGAAATCGACGGTCTTGAGGCCGATGTGGTCCGCGTCGCAGAAATAGGCGCCCTGCCAGTCGCACGCCCTGACCGCGGCGTCGGCCGCTGCGCGCGTCTGACCCGGCTCGCTGCCGATGATGGTGTGTTCGCGAAAGGACTTGTTCCAAACCGGCGTCACCTCCACGCCCATCTTTTGCGCCAGAATGACCGCTTCGAGCTGCGCCTCGCCTTCATGGGCAAAGCGGTCGCCCATGCCGATGGAGTATTTTTCCATTTTCATGATAATCACTCGCGTTATATGATATTGATAGTTATTATTCTTAAAGCTTGTAGTTCTTCTTGGCCAATCCGTACGCCAGTTCACGGCCGAGGGCAATCGCCTCATCCAGATCGATGATGTGCCGCGCCGTCAGATCGGCGAGAAACTCGGCGTCCATGCGCCGCGACAGATCGTGGCGCGCCGGAATCGAGGGGAAGGCGCGGGTGTCGTCGGTGAAACCGACGGTGTTGTAAAATCCCGCGGTCTCGGTGACCATGCGCCGGTAGCGGCGCATGCCCTCCATGCTGTCGTGGAACCACCACGAGGCGCCGAGACGCACCGCCGGATAATGGCCGGCCAGAGGCGCCAGTTCGCGGGCGTAGACCGATTCGTCGAGCGTGAACAGCACCAGCGTCAGCCGCGGATCGTTGCCGTATTTGTTGAGCAGTTCGCGCAGGTTGTGGGTGTACTCGGTCATCACCGGGATGTCGCAGCCCTTGTCCGCACCGAACTGGTCGAAAACGGCCTGATTGTGATTGCGCAGGGCGCCGGGATGGAGTTGCATCACCAGGCCGTCCTCGATGCTCATGCGCGCCATCTCCATCACCATGTGCGCGGTGAAAGCGGCGGCATCCGCTTCGGTCGCCGTCCCTTGCAGCGCTTTCTGGAACAGCGCCTCGGCCTCGCGCGCGGAGAGTTCATGGGTGTAGGGAGAAAAGATGCCCTGATCCGTGGAGACCGCGCCATTTTCCCTGAAAAAGAGCCGCCGTTGTTCGAGCGCCTGAATGTAATGCTGGAAAGAATCGATCCCAAACCCGCACGCCTTTTCCAGACGTTCGATCTCACCGCGCCAGGCCCCGGCATGGATATTGATCACCGCATCGGGGCGGAAACAGGGGATGACGCGACCGCGCCAACCCGACTGGCGGATGAGGCGATGCGGTTCGAGCGTATCCGCGGCGCCGTCGGTGGTGGTCAACACCTCGATGTTGAAGCGGTCGAACAGGGCCCGCGGCAAATAGTCCGGCGTCTGCAGTTTCTCGAGAATGTGGTCGTAAATGCGTTGCGCCGAATCAGCCGTCAAGGTTTCCTCGATGCCAAAGACCACGGCAAATTCATGGTTCAGCCACACCCGGGAGGGCGTGCCGGCGAAGAGATAATAGTGCTCGGCAAAAGTCTGCCAGATTTTGCGGCGATCTGTCTCGACGGCCGCGCCATCACGGGTGGGAATGCCGAGCGCCTGCAAACGAATGCCCTGTGAATAAAGCATGCGGTAGAGGTAATGATCCGGGATCAGAAAGAGCTCTGCCGGATCCGGAAAGGGCTGATTGTCCGCGAACAACCACGGATCGACATGCCCGTGGGGACTGATGATGGGCATATCCTGGGTCGTCCGGTAGATTTTCCCCGCCAGATTCCGCACCTCAGGATTGGAATCGAAAAAGCGTTCGGGATGCAAATTGAATTTCGCCATATTTCTTCCCTTACTCATGCGAATAACTGACTAATTCATAAAAATGGAATTGCAAGCAGTGACACTCAGAATAACATTATCATGGATAACTCCAGGTTTCAGAACCTGGCTTGACACGAAAAAGCATTGAATGAATTACTCCTTCAAACAAACCTGAACGATTCATTCTCTTCGCGCAATTTGTCCTTCACCGTCCGGGCATTTTCCAGGTCAAATGTCGATCACTTCAATTTTTGGCACCAGCAATTGATAGATCAGCAACGCCAGCAAATAGACCGAACCCGCGATGATGAAAAGGCTCATGTAACTCTTGGTGAATTCCAGAATCAGTCCGGCGGAGGTCGCAAAGAGCATGCCGCCAATGGATCCGGCCATGCCGCCAAAACCGACCACCGAGCCCACCGCCTTTCTCGGGAACATATCCGAAGCGGTGGTGAAAATATTGGCGGACCAGCCCTGATGAGCCGCCGTGGCCAATCCGAGGAGCAGCACGGCCTCCCAGAGATTCTTGGCCTGGGACGCGAAAACAATGGGCACGACGCAAATGGCGCAGATGAGCATGGCCATTTTGCGGCCTTTGTTGACGCTCCAGCCGCGCTTGATGAAATGAGAGGAGAGCCAGCCGCCGCCGACGCTGCCGACATCCGCCATCAGATAGATGGTGACCAGCGGCAGACCCAGCTGCGTCAGGGTCAGACCATAATTGCGGTACAGAAAGGTGGGCACCCAGTAGAGGTAGAACCACCAGATGGGATCGGTGAGAAATTTGCCGATGGCGAACGCCCACAGCTGACGGTGAGAAGAGAGACTCAACCAGGATACTTTTTCCGTCGACTCGGCGGGATCGCTGCGAATATGCGCCAGTTCGGCTGGCTTGAGCCGCTTCGATTTCTCCGGGGTATCGTAAAAGATCAACCAGAAAATCAGCCAGATGAAGCCGAGGGAGCCGGTGATGATAAAGGCTTCATACCAGCCCCATTTGATGACAATCCAGGGGACCATCAGGGGGGCGAGGATGGCGCCCACATTGGAGCCCGCATTAAAGATGCCGGTGGCCAGAGCCCGTTCTCTTTTCGGGAACCATTCCGCCACAGTCTTGATGGCCGCGGGAAAGTTGCCCGCTTCTCCGAGTCCCAGCGCAAACCGCGCCACGCTAAAACCGGACACGCTGCGCGCCATGGCGTGCGCCATGGCGGCAATGCTCCACACCACGATGGACACCGAATAACCGACCTTGGTGCCGAGCACGTCCATCAATCGGCCGGCCAACAGCAATCCGATGGCATAGGCGGCCTGGAACGCAGTGACGATGTATCCGTACTGGGCGTCACTCCAGCCGATCTCCTGCTGCAAAACCGGCTGCAGGATGCCGATGACCTGACGGTCGATGTAGTTGATGGTGGTGGCGAAAAAGAGCAGCGCACAAACTGTCCAGCGGTAATGACCGATCTTCATCTTTTCCTGGAGTGATTGATCCGCGTTTGTCATGATCTTTCCTTTCTTTTATGGAGCACCGATGGTGCCACTGCACCGGATTCTATTTAAAACGTTCCCGAAACGACCACAATCCGATAGCGGGGTTGTGAATGAAAAAAATCTCCTCGCCGTCCCCAAGGCGGTTGTAACCTTCCGCGAGGCTTTCCGGATCGTAGCGCTGCATCATGTGCTGCAAATCCGCATAGTGAAAATGCACGCTTTCAATCTCCTGCCGGCTCAACCCGCCGGGACAGCAGGTCACGGAAAATCTTCCCTCGCTGGAGCCGTGGATGAGGTGCGCGGCGGCGCTTAGATTTTGCTGCAAGGGAGCATCTGATTGCAGCCAATCGAGTACCGCCGGCGTGCCCGCATAACCATAACGGCGGATGAGTTGGTCGATCTCGGCATCTTCGCCGAACTCGCGCAAACCGGGCGCAAGGATGACGAGCTCGCCGCCGTCGGCAATCGCCATGCGCGTGCGGTAGATGCTCTTGTTGCCCAGCCAGGTGCTTTTGTATTCCTGCGGATCGAGATAGACCACCACCTTGCGCAGCGGCGCATCGAGCATGGTGAAATTGACCTGCAGCGACAGCCCGGCCGCCAGTTGGTAACAGGCCTCATCATCGCCGATGAATAATCCGCGCAGCGCCAGCTGGCCCGAGTCGTCGCGGCCGACGACCGTCTGCACGTAGACAATCGGGAGATCGCGCAGAAATTGATCCGAAGCCCGGTTGAGAACATCGCGCACGGGATTGTCGGTGCGTCCCATGATGCGTTCCATGCCATAGGCCGCTCCGAGAAAGTGACTCTTGTTGATGCCCTCGGCGCCGCCGGTGCCGACAAAGAGATTTTTATTGTAATTGGCCATGCCGGCCACTTCATGGGGCACGACCTGGCCGATGGAGAGGATCAGATCATAATCGCCTTCCAGGAGCAGGGACGAGACCTGGGCGGGCCAGTCATAGTCCACGGCGCCTTCGGATACCGCGGCGAGGTATTCGGCCGGAATACGGCCGAGCGTGGCCAGACCGTGACGCCAATCATGGATGCGAAACAAATCGGGCGGCACGCCCGGAAACATGGCGGCGATCTCCGCCTCCGTCATGGGGCGATGCGTCCCCAAAGCCGGGAGGACAGCGGCGACGGACGATTTGTAATAGTCATAAGCGAGTGCGGTCAAATCGCCGGCGCGCGAATGCAGACGCGTGAAATCGGGGGGAATGAGCAGCACCCGCTTCTTCTCACCCATTTGCCGCAAAGCGTGATGAAGGCCCTCTTTCATCTCGAAAGCGGAGAGCCGGTCGCTGCTGGAGCCGCGCTGGTAATAGATCATCTGTGTTCCCCGGATGATTTCACGAATAGACGCATGGTACCTTATCGATTGTTTTTTTACACTCTCAGGACTGTGCGGATACTGCTGACGCAAAATGGCAAATAATTTCAGGGTGAGCAGGCTGCCCGCCCTGCTACAGTTCCGGTTTCTCCGGATTGGGATGCTCTGCTGCCATATAGCCGAGTTTGACGGAAATGCGATCCGCATGCCGGCGCACATCGCGTCCGATCGTTTCAAACTCTTCCTCCCGGATACGACTTGAAGGCCCCGTAATCCAGATCGCAGCCACGGGATAGCCGTGGCGGTTGAAAATCGGCGCGCCGATGCAGTGCATGCCGTCCAACTGCTCCGCATGATCGGTGGAATAGCCGTTTTGGCGTACCTGCTGCAACACCCTGCGGTAGGCGTCGCGGTCGGTGACGGTCCGATCATTGTGGCGCTCAAAACTCATTTTTTTAATGACCGCTTCCCGCTCCGCTTCGGGCAAAAAGGCGACCATGGCCTTGCCCGGCGCCGAGGTGTGCAGCAGAAAACGGCGTCCCGGTTCATAGACGTAGCGAAAAGAGTGCGTTCCCTGCACGCCTTCCAGGATCAAGCCCTCATGCCCCTGCAAAATCGCCAATGGCACGGTCTCTTTATAACGATCCCGCAGCTCGCGCATCACATCCAATGCATTCTCCACCAGGTTGCTTTCATTGACGACCGCGTAGCCGAGGGTGAGCAACTTGGGCGAGAGATGGAAGAGTTTGCTCTCCTCATCGCGGCGTACGAATTGAAGATCGAGCAGGGTGGCGGTGATGCGAAAGACGCTGTTTCTGGGGATTTTCAGGGATTCGGTGATCTGGGC
>DCUM01000147.1:19868-20404 GCA_002327255.1 bacterium UBA2214
TTTTTTTTGCCTGACCTGAAATATTCACCACCGGAGCCGCCGCGCCATACCCTCTGGTACGATGGACTGAGATCGCAAGCAGCGATCGTATAAAAGTGGTGGTTTTTACCCTTGCGTACAGGAAAATATTTCTGTAAAATACAAGAAACGGTGTGATCCGGGGCCTTTTTTATGATCACGATCAAACATGAGAAGACGATATGCAAGTCCGTTCTGCTGCTCGCTGTTATCAGCATGCTGGCCTGCGCCTCCTCGCATCCGCCCCGGGCAATCGACTCGGCGTACGCCCAGCAGATGCTCAACGCCAGGATCGATTCCCTGAGCCGCCTGGTGGCCCAAATGGATACGCTCTTGCGCACGTTGCAGCCGGACACCCTGAAAGTGAATACGCTAGCCATCTTCCCGGCACAGACATCAACAAACAGTGCGCTGCCGGCACCCAAAAGCGCCGACAGCGCGCTGAAGGCGCTCCCCCCCCAAGAGACGGCGCCGGTTTCGCAGCGCCGGCAGTGCCAGGCCATCACCAAATCCGGCAA
>DCUM01000147.1:20446-21155 GCA_002327255.1 bacterium UBA2214
CTGACCCGCGCAGGGAACATTTGTCCCGCATTTTGTGTTCATAGTGTTGACAATGAATTCTTCCCTACTTTACCAACAAGGAGTCGCCATGAATCTGATCATGCAGATGCTGATGGAGCAGATGGGCAAAAACGCCATCACCAAAATCGGTAAACAACTCGGACTCAACTCAACCACCGCCATGGCCGCTGTCAGTGCCGCCGTCCCCCTGCTCATGTCCGCCCTGGCGCGCAATTCCGCATCCAAAAACGGCGCCGCCAGCCTGCATAAAGCGCTGGTCAAGGACCATGATGGTTCTATTCTGAATAACATCGCCGGCTTTTTGACCAATGCCGAACAGGGCAACGGGGCGGGTATTCTCGGCCACATCTTCGGCACCGAACGCGAAGTCGTGCAAAACCGCGCGGCGCAAACAGCCGGTGTTGACGGCCAAACCATGGGAAAAGTTTTGGAGATGGTCGCTCCGCTCGTCATGGGCGCCCTGGGTAAAACCACGCAAGAACAGCACTTGAAGCCGGCCAGTCTGGCAAGCCTCCTCACCGAACAAAAACAGCAAGCCGAAGCGCAACAACCGGACCTTTTCGGCTCCATCGGCAAGCTGCTCGATGCCGACGGTGACGGCAATCCCATCAACGACCTCGGCGGACTGCTGGGCAAATTCTTGCGATAACCCCATTCGCAATAGCGCGACAATAGGGCTGTCCCAAAA
>DCUM01000242.1 GCA_002327255.1 bacterium UBA2214
ACTTCGCGGAAGTGGACGCGCCAGATATCGCCGGCCGCATCCAGTTTTTGCGACACATAGAACAGCGAGCGGCTGTCCGGCGCCCAGACCGGATAAAAATCGTCCGCCTTGTTGAAGGTGACCTGGCGGGCGCGCCCGCTCCTGCCGCTGCGCACCCAGATATCAAAATTGTAGGTTTGTCTGGAAACGAACGCCAGAGCCTTGCCATCCGGCGACAAGCGCGGCGACAGATCGATATCGGGGTGCGTGGTCACCTGCCGCAAATCGGTTTTAATCGGTCCGCTCGCGGGCGTTGTCCCCTGCGCCTGCAATCCGGCAACGGCTGCAAACAGGTACCATCCGATGAAAAGGGGTGAACAGCGTTTCATTTCTCAGATTCCTGCGGTTGAAAATCATCCGGCGTACAGCACCACACGCCCGCGCCGATTTTATCGAACGCGGAAGGCTGATGCCGCGGCGAACAGCCCTGTGGCCAGCGCGCCAGAATTTGTTTCTGATGACTGCGGGTATTTCCCGCACGCAATCGGCTTATATAAAGCGTATTCCGATCCACGCGCCCCGGCCATGCCGGATCGGCGACGAGGTCGGCTTGCGCCGCGGCATACACCATCGCCGTGCCGGGCACATGCCAGACGAGACGGAGGAGTTCGCCGCGGGCGGCGGTATCGACGACCACGCTGGAGGCCGTGTTGAGACAAACCGGGAGCCCCGCAGCGGCCGGCACCAGGCGCAGCAGGGAACTGAGGAGCATGGTCGCGCCGCCAATCCCCAGGGCCCACTTCACAGAGCGGCGCTCCCAGGCGCGATGCGCGAAATCCGCCAGCAGCAACGCCGCAAAAGGCCAGGCGATGGCGAGGTATTTCTCACCCATGGCGTGGGCCGGGGAGACACCCAGCCAGAAGAGCAGAAACGTCCATCCCAGCGACCAGACCGCCATGAAGCGAAGAAAACGCCTCTCCCCATTCGTATCGGCTGCCGCCTTTTTGCAGCGCCGCTGCCGCACCCACAGCACGATGAACGCCACGCTGAGCAGATATTTGGCGATTTTGAACTGCGAAAAGAATCCGGCCAGCGCCAGAAAGATCGCCTCGAGCCGTGTTCCCAGATGCGTCAGTTCCAGGGGCGGCACCTCGCGACGGCTCGCCCGCCACGCCTGTGCGATATCCAGCCCCGCCGTTGTTGCCAGAAGATATCCCACAGCGACCAGGGCGAGCAAAGAAAAAGCGTGCCGCCGCGCCGCCGCCTCCCCGGGCCGGATCAGCATAAAGGCGATCGCGCCGGCCGCCACCAGGCCGAAATGATGATGACTGAGGCTCCCCAGCAGGGTGATGCCGCTCAAGCCCAGCCTCACCGTTCGGTTATGGGGTTCGTGAAAAAAGCGCAGCAGCAGCACGACAAAAGCGGCGGTGCACAAGGCGAGCAAGTCGTAGGGACGCGCTTCCAGGCTGATGCCGGTCAGCGCGGGACTGAGCAGCCAGAGCGCGGCCGCGGTCTGTGCCAGCGATGGACTGTATCCCATCCGAAGTCCAGCCTGGCGGATCAACAGCGCGGTCAGCACGGCCAGTGCCGTATTCAGGAGCGGACCGCTCCAGACGTGGGTGCCAAAGAGCAGAATGAAAAGGTGCAGCAGCCAGAAATAGAGCGGCGGATGCAAATCCCAGGTTACGAGATCATCGCGGATGGTGCGCCAGCAAAAGGGTTCCCCGATTTCCACGAAGCGCATCCACTGGCCGCGTGTCACCCAGGCGCCATAGGGCGCTGTTTTGGCGTTGACGGTGCGGGCATATTCACCCTGATGCCCCGTGGCGCTGATGTAGGAGACGGTCTCATCATGGGTCAGGATCACTTTGCCCGGCACGCCCGCCCAGCGCAACAAGGCGCCGGCGGTCAGGATGGCGAGCCAGAGCGCTCCCGAACGGCTTGTTCGCACCGCGGCTCCCGGCTATTGGGCGTTTTTCCCTTTTTCCAACCAGGTTCCATCGGGTTGCTGAATCATGGTTCCCGGTTCCGAGTTGTCATAATTGAGTTTGGCAAATATTTCGTTGACCCGGCCCTTTTCCGCCGTGGCGCCGCTCTGGTTGATGCTGATGACGCGTTCATAGATGATGAGACGATCGCGATTTTCTTCCTCGAGGATGATATCGACCTGGCGCCGGTAATCCGGATCACTCTGGTAGCGGGAATCCGGCAACATCTGTAACAATCCCTGATTGTTTTCGCCGACGGTCTTGTTGCGCTTCAATTCGTCGACATCATCCTTGTTGAATTTGCGGTTTTGCACGGCTTCGAGCACCTCCTGGCGCGCACCGCTGGCGGCCGCGGAACTCACATTGGCGACGGAGCGCGTCGAGGCGATCAGCCAGGTATCGCTTTCGATTTTCTGATAGGTGCCGAGCACCTGATTTTCCAGGGCGGTTTTTTCGCCGGTGACGTTGAGCTCCGGCGCCTTGACGCTGCATCCGGAATAGAGGAATGCCGCGGTCAGCACCAGGGCCGTGAAATATTTCCACATACTAACCTCCTGACCCGGATAAACCGGAACCGTTTCAGGGCGAGCAGGCTGTTCGCCCTGTCATTTTCGCCATTTTGCATAAAAAAACAACAAGATATTATAACCATACGGCAACGCTCAGCGCGCCGCGGCGCTTTGCATCGAATTCTTCAGGAAAAATTCCAGCGGAATACGCGCCAATTCAACCTTGCCGCCGCTGAGCCGGACGGGGAAGTACCAGGGCTGGTCAAAGACAATCTCCGGATAGAGATACCCATGGCGCAGCAGAAAGGTCATCAATTTGGGCTTGAAGCCGCGGTTGATCAACAATCGCGTCGTGCGGATGCTCGAATCCGTGCCTTGCGGATCCAGGGAGCGCAGCAGATTATCGGCGACGCGCGGACCGATTTCGGTGATATACAACTGTCCTTCGAGACTCATCTCCCGGGTGATATCCATGCCCCGGCCGCGCAAATCCATATTGGCGTTGATGATGCCCTGATTGGCATCCCGAGCGCGTTTGGGCAGCAACAGATTGGAATTGATATTGGCAAAGTGGGCATTCACGGTGAAGCCGGCCCTGGTCAAATCGCCTCCGGCGAAATCCACCGCCAGGCGCGCGCCCATGTTGCCGCCGTAAATCCTCGCCATGAGGGCCGGCACTTCGAGTCGCCCCTCACCCACCTGCAGTTCGAGACGGATATCCTCAATTTTATAATCCATGACCTCGACACAGCCGATGCGGATGCTGGAGAGATCGGGCAGGAGGTTCTGATAATAATCGCGGTAAACCATATAGTCCATGAACGCGGTACTCGGCGTGGCGATCTTTTCAGCGGTACTCCCGAGCAGTTTTTTATTGAGGAGGTCGATCTCCTGCACGAGGTGGAGATTGGTTTCCACATCCCGGATCACCAGGCTGCCGGGCATGAAGAGAGACAACCCCCGGGTGAGAATATCGGCGCGAATATGGGCCGTCGCCGTGTCCGCTTCGACCCGGCAGCGGATATCGCTATCGCCGTGCAGGCGGATACCCTGTGGCAGCCGCAAGGTATCGGGAATGTGCTGCTGCAGCGAGACCTGCGCACGAATGGACGGATTGCCGTAGAGATCATCGAGCGTCAGGGTGAAATCTCCACGGGTGTTGAGATCGGGCAGGGAGAGGCGCCCCTGTTCGAGCCGCAGCGACTGCAAATCCCGGCTGATCAGGTTGAATGCCAGCTCGTTGCCGGTGAAGACGATGATTTCATTCTGATCCTGCTGCAGACTTTCGAGGTTGAGCCCGGTTTCGAGGCGCACACCCTCGGCGCTGGTGGCGTGGAGAGCGAGATTCAGGTCGATGCCTTCGAGCGTCAGAAATTGTGCCGGAGCGCGAAAAGCGGTCTGCCGGGTGCTCAAATTCGCGCGGAGCTGATACGTCAGGCCCTGCTCCTGCAGCAGCACGTCTCCGTGTGCCGCCAAAAGTGTACTTCCGCTGATTTCGGCTTCGAGCCAGGGCTCGCGCAGCACCTCCGGGATGTACTCCCAGATCGCCGCGTGGTCCAGGCGCAGTTCGGAGAGGGCGAAATGAAGCTGCGGCTGCGCGCTGTTGACCAGGCGCGCCCGGGCTTGTGCCGTGAAGAGGCGGTTCAGGGCGCAGGAGAGGGAGTCGATGTCGATCACCGCAAAAGAGGTATCCGTTCGCGCCAGCAAGGCCAGGGAGAAGGCGAGTCCGGGCAGCAAGAGGGGTTCTTCCTCCTGCAGCAGCGTGAGTTCGCTGGTATTGAGCTGCAGCCGGGCATCGATATGGCGCAGCGAGTTGAGGCGCAGCGTCCATTGGGCCGCCGCATCCCCCTGGATGGCAGCACCGGTGAGGCGACTGAAATCGATGTGATCGAGATACAGGGCAGCCGTGCCTTGCAGCTGCTGCAGTGACGAACCGCCGCTGAACCGGCCATCCGCTGTCACTTCGGCGCCGAGGAGATTGTGCAGACGAAGTGAAAAATCGAGCCGCTGCGGCAGGAAACGATCGTTGAGAATAGCGCCGACATTCAAGCGGCCGCCTCCGAAATTCAAGGCGCTCCCATCAGGCTGTTTCAGGGTGATGGAGTCATACCCGGCCTCGATGGTGGCTTTCACATCGCGCACCTGCATCGCGTCGAGGAGGCCCTGCGCATGCACGTTTGCAGAGAGCGCTTCGATGCGGATCGAATCCCGGTTGAGTACTGCACCCGCGTGCGTGAGCGCGAGGTTCACCTTGTACTGCATTTCGCCGTCCAGCGTTCCCGCCAGCGTAGTGCCGTCAAATCGCAGCGCGGCGCGGCGATCCAGCCATTGCCCATCGACCGGCACGGCATCGGGTGCGATGTGGCGTAATGCGTGCAGCAGATCCGCAAGGGGTAAGAATCCCCGCTCGACGGCGAGGTGAAGGTGCGGCTGTGCCAGAAGGCTGTCGATGCCGATGCGCAGCCGCAACCATGTCTCCCCGTCAAAGGCGAGCGCCAGGGAATCGATATCGATCCGGCCGGCGCGGCCATCACCCCGCATGGCGGTCTCCAGCCGAATGGCCGCCGGAAAGTGGATCGATTGCACAGAATCCGGGTTGTCCAGTGTGGTGTGGACGCGATCCAGATCGAGGCGCAGGCGCAGAGCGATATCGCGAAAACTCGCCACCTTGAGCCAGGTGGAAAAATTCATCACCGCTTCGGTGTGCATCCCGCTGCCATCCTGGAGATTGCGCTGCGCAATGTGCAGAGGCGTGTTCCTGCTTTCGACGCGCAGAATCAGGCTCAGGCTGCTGTCGTTGGCGGCAAATCCACCGCCGGGAAGATGGACGTCATCGAGATAACAGCTGAGGTCGCCGATGAAGAGTTCCTGTTTCACCAGGGTATCGGCGGCGAGGACACGGATACTGCTGTTCTGGAAGCGCAGTGCCTTGAGATCGAACGAAACGGGTAAATCCGTGCTGAGCAGGGCGGCAAAATCGATGGCGGAGGTATCGAGCAGATCGATATAGAATTCCAGCTCGGGTTCGATAAAATCAACCGCCGTGATGTGCACCTGACGATCGAGCAGATCGCGCAGGCTGTAATGCAGGGCGATTTTGCGGACGTAGAGCTGGCGAATCGGGAAGAGGTCGTATCCGGCCGTGGAATCCGGATAGGGGGAGAGCCGTACCTCCTCGAGGATGAGGCCGCGCAGGGGATGAATCCACACGTCCCCCAGCGTCAGCGAGCGCGCGAGGTTTTGCTCCACCGCCGTGTTGATCATCATTTTGAGCTTGTGGGGCGGATAGAGCACGCGCAGGGCCGCCATGAGAAGCCCCAGCAAGAGCGTCACGCCAAGGATCATGAAGAGCAAACCGCGGAGGGCGCGTTTCCACCAGGCGCGCTTTTTGCGGGCTTTATGCTGCGATTCCGCCATCACCTTCTCAACGGGTTTGTACCATCGCCCTGAGCAAAGTTGGCTTCGCAGGGCAACGCCGGACGGTACGTTTATTGTTTATGGGCAGGCGCCTTGTGTTTCATCAGCACCAGTTTGAGGAGCTGGCCCAGCTCGTCGACAAAATAGAACTTTAGATCGCGTTTGGCGTGAACGGGTATCTCTTCCACGTCGTCGCGGTTTTTTTCGGGGAGGATCACTTTTTTAATGCCGGCGCGGCGCGCCGCCAGTACCTTTTCCTTGATGCCGCCCACCGGAAGGACCTTGCCGCGCAGGGTTATTTCTCCGGTCATGGCAAAATCGCTGCGGATGGGTTGCTGCAGCAGCAGAGAGACCAGCGCCGTGGCGATGGTGACGCCCGCCGAGGGGCCATCCTTGGGAATCCCGCCGGCCGGGACGTGGACGTGCAAATCCTTTTTCTCGAAAAAGTCCGGGTTGATGCCCAACTCCCTGGCATGGGCGCGTATATAGGAGAGCCCCGCCTGCGCCGATTCGCGCATGACTTCACCCAATTGCCCGGTCAGCATCAATCCCTTGTTGCCGTTCATCTGCGTGGCCTCGATGAAAAGGATGTCGCCGCCGGTCGGGGTCCACGCCAGGCCCACCGCAACGCCCGGTTCACTGGTGCGTTCGGCCACTTCGGAATAAAATTTCACCGCACCGAGCATGTCGAGAATCGTATCGGGGGTGATGGTATAAGGGCCCTTTTCATCCGCGGCAATCTTTTTCGCGATCTTGCGGCACACCGTGGCAATCTGCCGTTCGAGATTGCGGACGCCCGCTTCTCGGGTATAGTCGCGAACGATTTTGATGACCGCCGGCCTGGTGAACTTTATATCTTTTTTGCGCAAGCCATTTTCGCCAATCTGCCGCGGGATGAGATAGGTGAAAGCGATTTGAATCTTCTCCTCCTCGATATAGCCCGGCAGCTCGAGGACTTCGAGGCGGTCGCGCAGCGCTGATGGCACCGTATCGAGGACGTTGGCGGTGGTGATGAACATGACCCTGGAGAGATCGAAGGGCACATCGAGATAGTGATCCGAGAATGAAAAATTCTGCTGCGGATCCAGCACTTCCAGCAAGGCGGACGAGGGATCACCGCGAAAATCCTGGCCGATCTTGTCGACTTCATCCAGCATGAAAATGGGATTGTTGCTGCCGCCATTTTTGATGCCCTGAATGATGCGGCCGGGCAAGGCGCCGATGTAGGTGCGGCGATGGCCGCGTATCTCGGCTTCGTCATGGACGCCTCCCAGAGAGATGCGGATGAAACTGCGCCCCATGGCGCGCGCAATCGAGCGCCCCAGAGAGGTCTTGCCCACGCCCGGAGGACCGACAAAACAGAGAATCGGACCCTTGGTATCGGCCTTGAGTTTGCGCACCGCGAGGTACTCGAGGATGCGTTCCTTGACTTTTTTCAAATCATAATGGTCTTCATCGAGCACTTTTTCCGCGGCTTTGATATCGAGATTATCTTCGGTCGATTTGGACCACGGCAGTGCGATCATCCAATCCAGGTAGGTGCGGGAAACGGTATATTCAGCGGCCCCGGGCTGCATCTTGGCCAGCCGTTCGAGCTCGCGCATGGCCTCCTTTTGCGCCTCTTCGGGCAAACCGGCCTCTTCCAGTTTTTCACGCAGTTCATCGATCTCCGCTGAACGCTCATCCGTCAAACCCAGTTCTTTCTGAATCGCACGCAACTGCTCTCGCAGGAAATATTCGCGCTGGTTCTTGCCCAATTCCGACTGCACCTTGTCCTGAATCCTTGACCCCATCTCCAGCACTTCCAGTTCGCGGTTCAGATAGACGGTCAGGCGCTTGAGCCTTTTTTTAACATCCACCGCTTCGAGGATTTCCTGCTTTTCCTGCAGGGTGAGATTGAGATTGGTGGCCACCAGATCCGCCAGCTTGTCGGGACTGCTGGTGTTGACCACCACAACCTGCAATTCATCGGGGAGTTGGGGAACCAGAGAAACGATCTTTTGGAACTGAATGCCCACATTGCGCTTGAGCGCTTCCAGTTCCGTGGAGGGCAGGTACTTTTCCGGTATCTGCTCGATGCGCGCCACCATGTAGGGTTCTGTCTGCGTCACCTCTTTGACGCGGATGCGCGACAATCCCTGGACCAGTACGCGCAGGGAACCATCCGGAAATTTCAGCATGCGCAGGATGATGGCGGCGCTGCCATATTCATAGATATCATCCATGCCGGGGTCTTCCTGTTCCGCTTCGCGCTGCGCCACCAGACCGAGAATGCGTGAGCCGGCAATCACTTCATTGATCAGCTGCACCGATTTCTCCCGGGCGACCACCAGAGGGGTTACGATGTTCGGGAACACCACGGTATCGCGCAGAGGTAATACAGGCAACATATCTCCAATTTTATTCGTCTCTATTTCCACTGACGGCAGGGGAGTATTGGCATCCATAGTTACATCCATATCGACTCCATCTATAATTACTTGATCTATTTTCAACCCGGACAAACCGGAACCGTTGCAGGGCGAGCAGACTGTTCACCCTGCAACCAGTTGCCATTTTGCGAAAAAATGAATGGCCAAGCCACTAAAGCCTTTTGCAGAGCTAGCGATTGTTTGCCCCGCGTGTAACGGGTATTTCGATCACATTGACTTTCTTGGATATTTTTATTTCCAGCAGACCATCGCGCAGGGAAGCGAAGATATCGTTGTGTTCGACCGCTTCGGGCAGAGAAATGATCTTCATGAAATGACCATAATTCAATTCGAGTTGATGGTAATTGACTTTTCCCTCCGGCCGCTTCTCGCGGCGGACGCCACTGATGATCAATTTTCCGGCTTTCAACTGGACACAGACCTCATCGCGATTCACGCCGGCCAATTCCAGCGCGATGTGCACCTCTTCCTCGGTCTCGAAAATATCCGCGTTGGGCTCCCAACAGGCATAAACGGGATTTTTGACATCCGAGCAGTAGTAGGTGAGCGATTTTCTGGCAGGTCCGCCGCGATCGGTCATTTCGCGGATGACATGAATGACATGGGTTGTCATACGTACTTGATCTCCTAAACCTGAATGGCGTCGCCCGGGCGCCTGACAGGCGCCCAATAGGTAAATTCATTTCAGGTGGTAAATATTCCAACTATTTCATGCCTGGTCAGGTCAATTCCTTGATTTTTTCCACATCTTCATCCTTGCCCAGCAGGACCAGGATATCGCTGTCTTTGATGACATGATCGGCCGTCGGGACCAGGACGATTTTTTCCGGAATGACTTCCTTGATCAGCACTACGGAGACCCCATAGCGGTTGCGCAGATCGAGTTGTCCGAGCGTTTTGGCGATAAACGGCATGGGGGGCGCAATTTCGACGATGCTGATGCCCTCCGAAAGTACGATGCTGTCGAGAAAGTAATCACTCTCCAGGGTATGCGCCAGCCGTTTGGCGACATCGCGTTCGGGGAAAATGACATCGGTCGCCCCGATGATGTCGAGGATGCGGCCATGATCTTCGGTCAGGGCTTTGGCGATTATTTTTTTGACGCGGAGTTCGCGCAGATAGAGCGTGACGAGGATGCTGACATCGATCTGCTCGCCCAGACTGACGACGACGGCGTCCATTTCAGCCAGGCCCAGACTCGCCAGGGCTTCCTTGTCGCTGGCATCGGCGATCACGGCGCGATCGACAAAAGTTTTCACCCTGTCGATTTTGTCTTCATCGATATCGATAGCCAGTACCTGATGGCCGCGGTGCGACAGCTCCCTGGCCAGATAGTGGCCAAATGTGCTCAGGCCGATGATGGCAAACGAACGCATGGTATGATTTCCTTAAATTGATATCATCCGACGATGATCTTTTCTTCCGCGTAGCGGATAGTGAGCGCCGGCTTGTTGGCGATGGCCAGCGCCAGCGTGATGGGGCCGATCCGGCCGACGTACATGAGAACAATGATGACCAGTTTGCCGGCCGGAGAGAGATGCGGTGTTGCGCCCATGCTCAAGCCGACCGTGCCAATGGCGGAAAAAGACTCAAAAACCAGTTCGACCAGTCTCCCGCGCGCATGCGCCGCGGAGGAACCGTATGATTCGGTGATCAACAGCAAAAAGAGCGCAGCGCAGACGGCCATGATCCAAAAGATGGCGATCCCGATCGATTTGCTGATGGTGGTGTCGGAGATGCCGCGGTTGAAAAGGCGCAATTGCTGCTCGGTGCGCAGGCGCGCAAAAAACGAGATAAAGATCACGGCAAAGGTGGTGGTTTTTATGCCGCCCCCGGTCGAACCGGGCGAAGCGCCGATGGCCATGAGAAGAATGAGCACCAAAAGTGCGCCGTTGGTCATCTCGCCGATGGGGAGCGTATTAAACCCGGCCGTCCGCGCCGTGATCGACTGAAAAAAGGAGGCCAGCAATTTTTGCCCGGCCGTCAGCGGCCGCAGCGTATGCCCGAGCTCGAAGAACATGATCGCGGCCGCGCCGATCAGGATCAGCAACCCGGTGACGGTCAGGACGATTTTGGAGTGCAGCGTCAAGCCGCGCAGCCCTTTTTTCCTGATATTCCCGAGATCGTGCAAAACCAGAAACCCGATGCCGCCGCTGACGATCAGGGCCATGACGGTGAGATTCAAAATCACATCATCGCGATACGGCATCAAGCCATCTGCATAGAGTGAAAAACCCGCATTGCAAAAAGCGGAGACGGCATGAAACACACCCGACCACAGGGCGTGTTGCCACGAATGATCCGGCAGAAACCGGAATGTGAGCACGATGGCGCCGAGGATTTCCAGGGTCAGTGTCCCGATCACGGCGAATTTCAACAGAGCACCCAGATAGGGAACCGGCTGGCTGCTGACGCTGTGTTCGATCACATCACGGCCGCGCAGACTCAGACGACCCGCCAGAATATAGGCGAAAAAGATCGAAAAAGTCATGATCCCCAATCCGCCGCACTGGAACAGCAGGAGGATGACGACCTGGCCGAAGCGGGAAAAAACCGCCGCAATGTCGACCGGAACAAGACCGGTGACACACGTCGCCGAGGTGGCGACGAAGAGGCAATCGATCCATCGCGCGCCCGGCCCCTGTTGACTGACCGGCAGCGACAACAACAGGGTCCCGGTTGCCGTCAGCACCAGGAAGCTGAAGGCCAGGGAGTGATAGGGATGAATATTTTTGATGACTCTATGCCAGAATTCGCTCAACATGGCGTCGGAGTATGCCCTTATCGTAAAAAAGGTGAACGCGTTGTCCACCTTGTAAAATAGTTAAAAATATGGGAATTTAAAAGAATTTTCGAGTTCAGCGCCTGAATATGGGGTCGAGATGGCGCACCGGACAGGGATAACCGCCATTCTGGTATTCGCAATCCCCCCAATAAAAGCACTGCACCGAACAAATGGTATCACTCTCGCGGAGTTGATTGGCGGGATAGAGTTTGGATTCCTGCGAAATATGACGCAACACTTTGCGCCGCTCCCTGAAGCCGCTCCAGCCCGTCTTTTCCAGCAATCCCACGCTGATCAATCTGGCCAATGCGCGTGACGCTTTGGATTTGGGATTGTCGATCACAAAAGGACGCAGCTCTTTGACCGCATGGCGCACACTCTCGTCATAATCGATATATCCCAGCATGGTCATATCTACGGCCAGCAACTCTTCAGCCGCTGTTTTGAGGGATATCCCCTCCTTGATCTCCTCTTCGGAGTGCACCATATTGAGAATCAACGAAGGCACAAAACCCTCGACAATGGCGGTCATTTGATCCGCAGCGGCCGCATCGCTCTTGCGGATATCTTCGATGGCCGACTGCAGCGGTGCAGCCAATCTTCCGGACTCGGAAAACACGTCCTGTTCCAGTCTGGAAATGATGTCGGGATTGTTTTTGAAGGTGCGGGTGAGCTTGCGCATCAGGGCAATTTTGATAAAGTTGAAGGTCTCCTGCACCGCCATGGGCTCGGGCGTTGTCACGACGATGCCCTGATCCGCGGCGAGGAAAAAGTCGATGACATTGTAGGACGAACCGGCGCCCAGATCGAGCAGAATAAAATCCGCTTCGATATTTTTCAGCTCATTGATAAAGCGCAATTTTTGCGAATAGCGCGGATTGGCCAGGCCCAATGTGCCGCAGGCGCCGCTGATCAACTTTAAATTTTCGACCGGCGTATCCAACAGGATATCACTCAGGCTCTCTTTCTGCAGAGAATAAAAATGGTAAAAAGTATATTCCGGTTCGAGAATCCCCATGCATGTATGAAGATTGGCGCCGCCGAGATCGACATCCACAATCACCACCTGATAGCCCAGAGAGGCCAATCCAATGCCGAGGGAAGCGGTCAGTACGGTTTTGCCGACGCCGCCTTTGCCGCCACCGATCGCGTAGACGGTGCGTGAACGAGCGGGGCGCGTCTCATCGGCAAAGAGCCTGGCGAGCTCCTCCAATTGGCCGGCTTCAATCCATTCCTGCCGGTCCTCATGAAATACCAGATCATCCTGCGAAAAACTGCCTTCGGTGGCCAGGCGTTTCAGCTCAGGGTAGGTGTAAGGCCCGGATTGATGGTCGTTTATTTTAACGAATAGAGGCATGATTGTTGTTTTCTACAGAGTGTCATCAGGCAGATTGCGTCAATGAACACCAGGTGTTGGAAAAACAGACGAAGATATATCCTGTATCTCACTTCCCCAGGCGCCCCGGTTAATCATGGCTGGCATTGTACCGGCTATGATGTGTTTAATTACAGGCAATGGCAGCCCCTTGCGGAAAAACGGTCTAAAGATCGTCCACTTTTCCCGCGCCATCACCTTTTAATAACGCCGCTACGGGTTGGTGTTATTCCTTGTCGAAATCCTCTTTGGGCAGCGTCTCCGGTTCATCCGCTTCGCCGCTTTCTTCGATCTCTTCCTCCCTGTCGACCCGTTCCAGCAAATTTTGTTCATCTTTCTTCTTGCGCATGACCAGATAGGCAATGGTGTGTCCGCTCGCCAGCGTGGTAAACCCATACGCCAAAACCCATCCGGCCAGCACCAGCAGGCTGATCCCATAGAGATAGCCGGAAATGGCGACTGTGGGGCGCACCAATTCCTGCACCGGCAGATAATAAAATTCCTGGGTGAAATAGAGATAGGGGGCAAAGCCACGAAACATGTCGAAAATGATATCATCGCCCATGGAAGTCCATGCCTGCACCAGCGCCTGACCGTTATTGGCCAAATCGGAAAAGTGGCCACCCATGAAGGCGCTCAACAAGGCATTACTCAATCCCACGGCGCGTTTGACAAAAAAAGCCAGGACACCCATGGAGAAAAGCGCCGTGACCAGGCTCAGCAAGCCGTAGGAGAGCAGGCGCCAGGGTTGATTCCAGGAGAGCGAAAAGAGCTGAAAAACCGATTCAAAGGCGTCTTCATCGGTGGTGGCGATAACGGCCGGTGTGTAGAAAAAAGAAAACCACAGGACAAATGCCAGGAACACCATGAGCAGCGCAAAGAAAAACCACAGCAGTGTGGAAAGGCTGATGATCAATTCTCCGGCATAGGGAATTTTGCCCAGCAAGCCGATGAAAAGACTTCCCAAAACCATCAGCAGGAGCAGTGTCATCAGGGAAACGGGCGTCATCAGTACCGCTCCCGATTTGCGCCAGGCAAAGGCAAAGGCCTGACGCCAGGAATAAAAATGTTCCCCTTTGGCGGACATATAGACGGCACGGGCAACGGCGGTGTTGGCGAAGAGAAAAGCGACAGCGAGGCAAATAATGCCGAGCCCCTGAATCAGCCACACATACCAGTCAAAGGGCGTCCGTTCCATGAAGAGGCTTGGCAAAATGCCAAACCGTTGCCAGGCACTCCCGAGCGGTATGCCGCCGATGAGCAGGGCAAGATAGGTGCACAGCGTGTACGCCAGGAGTCCCAAACCCAATGCCGCCAGCATGATCCAGATGCGCTGTACACTGAATGCAAGCCGGGGCGCCCTGAAAATATCACGAAAATCAAATCGTAGCGACAGCATGCCTCGTTTCCTCCATCAAGGTCGCGTTGTTCCATGTTTGTGCAATTTACTCCCAATTGGGACATATTGTCAAGAGTTATTTAACGGACGCCATAATTTTGGTACCGTTTCAGAGCCTCATCCTCGAGCCGCCTCATCACCTCGCGCTCGCTCCCGGAAGCATCGTCATAGCCCAGCAAATGGTAAAGCCCGTGGGCGGCAAGCCGCAATACTTCCAGCAGCAAGGTCACCTGGTATTCTTTGGCCTGACGGGCGGCGCTGTCGAGGCTGATGTAGATCTCTCCCTCGAGGTAGCCGGGCCGCGCTTCCTCCACACCGCAAGAGATGACATCGGTGGTGCGCTGCTTGTTGAAAAAGCGCCGGTTGAATATTTTCATTTGCGGATCCGTGACCAGGATGACGCGAACAGAGCAGCTGGAATCCGGCGCAGCCTGGCGCAGTACCAGATCGGACAACAGGGCAATTTCTCCGCAGGCGAAATCATCCTGACGGGTCTGGTTGACAACCCGTATGGATCGTCGCTGGTTTTTGTCACTCATTTTTGCTTGTCTTTATCTGCTGCACTGGGATAGGCGATGCGCCGGTGGAATCTGGCGGTGATAATTTTCTGAAAGGCTTCGCCGATGCGGGACAAATTTTGCAGTGTCAATGGCGAATTGTCCAGCTCGCCGCTCTTGAAGCGTTCGTCAATGATTTCCTCCACAATCGCTTTGATGCGGCTGGGGGAGGGCTCTTTCAAAGTCCGGGAGGTCGCTTCGACAGCGTCCGCCAGCATGACAATGGCGGACTCCCGCGTACGCGGTCTCGGACCGGGGTAACGAAATTCATTCTGGGAAACCGCATCCCCTTCGCTCTGCTCCAACGCCTTTTGATAAAAAAAGCTCATCAAACTGGTGCCGTGGTGTTCGTAAATAAATGCCTCGATCACCGGCGGCAGACCGTATTGACGCGCCATATCAGAACCGCGGCGGACGTGATTCAGCAGAATGAGTGAACTCATGGTCGGCGTGAGTTTTTCCTGGGGGTTGCGCCCGCGTCCCTGGTTTTCGACAAAATATTCCGGTTTCTCAATTTTCCCGATATCGTGGTAATAGGCGCCGACGCGCGCCAGCAGGGCATTGCCACCGATGGCCTCGGCGGCGGCTTCGGCGAGATTGCCAACCGACAGGGAGTGGTGGTAGGTCCCGGGCGCCTGCATGGCCAGCTGCCGCAACAGCGGGTGATTCAGATCAGAGAGCTCCAGCAAAGTCATATCGGTGGTCATTTTGAACAACCGTTCGAACAACAATACCAGCGCATAGGCGATGATGGGGGCGATAAATCCGCTGATGAAACCCAATCCCCAGTTGCGCACCATTTCCCGCAGGCTGAAAAAGCCCAGCAAATCGTGAATGGTCAGGAGGATAAAATAGGCGGTAATCACCACCAGCATGCTGCGCAACATCCAGTTCCTGGTACGCACGCGACTGACGGAAATAATCGAGGCCGCACTGGCAAAAAAACAGATATAGGTAATCCCGTACTCATTGCCATGCGTGGCGCCGATGAGCAGGGAGACGGCAATGGCATAGAGAAGGCCAACATAGACGTCAAAAAAGACCGTGATGACCATGGCCCCGGCAGCGACCGGAATCAACAAAGGAGAGAGACCCAGCTGCGTCACCAGCCAGGTGATGAACATCACGAGCAAGACCACAAGGGCGATGAGGAGCAGCTGCTTGGGGGTATCGATGATTTCACGGCGAAAGTGATATAAAAAGCCGAGGAGCATGCCCAATATGACCAGTGTCATCAGCCACTTGATCAGGTTGATCAGCAGCGGCACCCACAGGCCGCGCTGCTCGCCGCGTTCCGCTTTGGCGGCCGCATAGGAATTGAGTTTGTCGATGTGTTCGCGGGTGATGCGCTCATGGCCATCGATGATGCGTTCGCCCGCCAGTACCTGATCCTTGGCCAATGGCACCAGCGCCACAGCGTCCTGCAGTCGCAGTTCCGTCTCCTCCTTCTCGTAGAAGAGGTTGGCCTGGAGAAAACGAACCACCATCTGATAACCGATTTTAATCTGCTGTTCATCCAGACTGACCTCGTCGCGCATCTTTTGCAGGCTGGCATTCTGCGTCTCGCGTATACCGCGATAATATTCGCTGCTCTCCAGGATTTCCCGGTTGTTCTTTTTTATCGACAGCTTTTGCGGCGGCGGCGAAAAATAATCCTTTTCGACATTCAAGACGCCCGTCGCGTAGGCATCCTGGAGAATGCGGGTCACCGTCGCCGCGATCGTGCGAAAGGGCTGCCAGCGTTGTTGACTGGCGGGCGCACCCGACGCACTGTTATGGGCGCCAAAACCGGCGAGGAGGTTGGCAATATCTTCTTCAGAAATGGCGATGTTGGCCTCCTGAAAGACCCGGTTTACCAGATCGGCATTGACAGAGGCACTGCGCAGCACAGCGCCAACACGGTCGCTGAGAGAACGCAAAGCCTCGAGTTGCTGGACGGCGGCTTCCTCTTGCAGACGGAAAACAGGAGCGACGCCACTTTTCGCTTTTTTGACGTCTGCGGCATACTCTTCGCTACTTTTATTGACGGGAAAAGTAAAAGAGGCAATTATTTCAGATCCGATATAGACGCGTCCTTCGCGAAGATCTGCATACTGAAATGATTTTTCGCCCGGAAACATCACCGCGATAAGGAGGGAAAGCAGCGCGACGCCGATGACCAACTTCGGGTGCTTGCGCATCCAGAGAATCGCTTCCGAACTTCCGTTGCCGGCGCGATCACGGACTTTGCCATTTCTGATTTGTTTTGGCGATAGGAATGACATCAGGTAATTTTTCTCACAACAAAGTCATTTTTGCGCCAGCTTTTCATAGGCTTTGATAATCTGCCGCACCAATTGATGGCGGAGCACATCGCGATCGCTCAGGTAGACAAAGCCGATGCCATCAATGCCTTTGAGTATGGTCTGTATCTGCACCAGACCCGAAACCGTCTTGTCCGGCAGATCAAGCTGGGTGATGTCGCCGGTAATGATCGATTTTGAATTGACACCCAGTCGCGTCAAGAACATTTTCATCTGCGCGGAGGTGGAATTCTGCGCTTCATCGAGAATCACAAAGCAATTGTTCAGCGTGCGGCCGCGCATGTAAGCCAGGGGGACGATTTCGACGACGCGGGTTTCGATGAGGCGTTTCAATTTGTCGCCGGGAATCATGTCGTGCAGCGCATCATAAAGCGGGCGCAGATAGGGATCGACCTTTTCACGAAAATCACCCGGCAGAAATCCGAGGCTCTCCCCCGCTTCAACCGCAGGACGGCATAAAATCAGCCGCTCCACCACTTTGTCCCGCAAGGCCGCCACCGCCAGGGCCACGGCGAGGAAGGTCTTGCCGGTTCCCGCAGGACCAATGGCAAAGACGATATCGTTTTGGCGCGCACACGCCACATAGGCTTCCTGGCCCTCCGTGCGCGGTTTCACAACACCCTTTTTGGTATAGACGATGACGGACTCCGCCGAGGGAGCGGCATCATTATCCGCCCCGGCACCGTGGTTCAACTGCGTTACCAGTTCGATATCCTGCGGCAGGAGGCGTCCGTTGCGGTTAGCGAGATAGATGAGTTCGCTGAGGACGCGCTCGGCATGATCGACGCTTTCGCCATCACCCTTCAGGATGAGTTCATGGCCGCGCGCGATGAGTTGTGCGTTCAGTTCGGATTCAAGCAGCCGCAAGTTGGCGTCCTGCGGGCCGAAAAACATCACCGGATCGATCCCGCGGAGCACGACTCTCTTTTCGACGGATTCTTTATGCTTCACCATCTTGCCTGTCTATCTGTTCAGTGCCATAAAAAAACTCCCGCTCCAGGGCCAGAAGCACTGAAAACGGGAGTTTTACATGGCTGTCGCGGCCGGCAACGGTACACTGTCAAGCGCGAATATGCAGAATTCCGCTGTGCCCGTTCAATGCGCTGCAATGGAAGTCAAATTCCATTTCGGGAACCAGTTTGCCGTCCGCTGTTACCGGGTGGACTAGTCTCTCGGAATCACCAGAACCGTGTAGGGGAAAATCCGCTGCGGATCTTCACCGATGACGGCTTTGTTCTTCTGGTAGATTTTGGTCCAGGCAGCAGGATCACCCAGTACTTTGGGATCCGCCGCTATTTTTTTCAGATAATCGCCTTTGGCAACCAGATATTCATCCGGGCCGCATTCACGCTGGATCTTAAAGACCTGCTTGGGATAGATGAGATCCGGATCCTTGATCTGATCCTTGTTGTAGGAATAGATACGCATCCACTGCATGGGATTGGCGTAGATATTCTTCTTGCCGGATATCTTCCACAGGTAATCGCCGACCACGACATTGTAGAGGTCGAAGAGCGCTTTGGGCATCTTGTTCTTCAATTGCGCGATCTTGCCCTCGATGCTGGCCAGAGCATTCTGCATTTCGGTGAGAGCGGATATGCGGTCTTTTTTCAATTCGGCCAGTTTAACTTCTGCCGCTTTGAGTTCATCGCGTTTCTTGAACAGTTCTTCCGGCGACAACGCCATCAAACCATCCACCTGTGCTTCCAGGGCTTTCACTTTCGCCTTGTAGGCTTCGTAGCCAGCCTGATCGGTTCCGACGGCTGCGAGAACTTCGGCCCAGGTTTTGTCATAAGCCACCTGCGCCGTATTCAAATCGGTCTTTACTTGAGCCACAGCATTTGCACAATCCTCAGCCGCTTTTTTGGCGGCCGCTTCTCGGTCTTGCCAGTCTTTTAACTGAGCACGGTATTCATCCATGCTCATCTTTTTTTCCTGCGCCAGGGTCAATTGCGCACCAAAAAGGAGCAAGAAGGAAAGCACAAGTGCTAAGGAGACCACGAGCTTGCTGGAAAATCTCATTAGCTTCCCTCCACTGTTAACAGTGTTCATAATCATCAGCCTACTGCCAATCTGTCAAACGTTTTTCGACAGTGGCTTTCTCTTGTACCATTTGTTCCACTTTTTGATTCAGATCAGTTAACTGTTGTTCCAAGCTCGCTTTTTCTTTGGTGCAATCAGCAGCTTTTGCTTCAGCTGCCAACGCGGCCTGTTTGGTCTCTTCAAGCGCCTTCAACTCCTTCTCATTCGGATGGCGACTACAACCAGCCAACATAAAGGCGACGAGCAGCAAGCAGACAACGGCAATTCTGAGGACCCAGCGCGATGTGTTCTTCATCAAATTTACACCTCCTTTCGCTCGTTGCAACCAAAGCTCATAACGGTGCTTTTACTAAAAGGACATCCTGCGGTTTACAAAACGGAACAACACCGTCGAACTTTTTATTGTTTAAGTGATTATAGCAATATTTTGTCTAATTGTCAAGAAGAAAAGATAGACACCCGTTTAAAAGAACTTGAATATTGAGCTTAATCCTTGCTGATGATCAAATGAAGCTCTTTTAATTGCGCTTCGCTGACCTGCGAGGGGCTTCCATCCATCAACGACATGGCGCTGGCGGTCTTTGGAAAAGCGATGACTTCGCGGATCGACTGGCATCCCGCCAGAAGCATGACCAGACGGTCGAAGCCGAACGCAATGCCGCCATGGGGCGGTGCACCGTATGAAAAAGCCTCGAGCAAATGGCCAAACTTCTCTTCCGCCTCCCTGGCGCCGATGCCCAGGGCGCGAAACATCTGCGATTGCATCTCGCTGTTATGAATGCGAATGCTTCCGCCTGCGATTTCCATGCCGTTGAGGATAAGATCGTAGGCGCGTGCCTTGACCTGCGCCGGATTGCTGAGCAACCAATCCGCCTGCTCCGGTTTCGGCGAGGTGAAGGGATGGTGCCGCGCCACGTAGCGTTTTTCTTCCTCGCTGTACTCGAACAAGGGAAAATCGACCACCCAGGCAAGACGATACTCCTCTTGCGGAATGAGGTTTTCCTGCGCCGCCACTTTGAGGCGCAAATCGCCCAACAGGGTCAAGGTCACCTCCGGCTTGCCGGCGATGAAGAGCATCAAATCACCGTCCTTTGCACCCAGCGCCGCCGTGATTTGCTGTCGCAGTGTTTCAGGAAAAAACTTGCTCAACGAACTGTCCCAATCGGACTCCTTGACCTTGATGGCCACCAGACCGGCGCCGCCGCGATTTTTGATCCATTCGCTCAAATCCTCGATCTGCTTGCGCGAATAGCCGCCGCACCCGGGGGCGCAGATGCCGGCGACCTTGCCGCCCTGCGCCGCCGTATCGTGAAAAACCTTGAATTCACTGGCCACCGTCAACGGTGTGATATCGGCGATCTCCATGGCAAAACGCAGGTCCGGCTTGTCGCTGCCATACCTGGCCATGGCTTCATCGAAGGGAATGCGCTGCAGCGGCAGCTCTATCTTGCGGTCAAGAACCTCCGCAAAGATGCGCGCCATCAAGCCTTCCACCAGTGCAAAGAGGTCTTCCTCATCGATAAAAGACATCTCGACATCGATCTGGGTGAATTCCGGCTGCCGGTCGGCGCGCAAGTCTTCGTCGCGAAAACAGCGCACGATCTGAAAATAGCGATCCAGTCCGGCCACCATCAACAACTGTTTGTACTGCTGCGGAGACTGTGGCAGGGCGTAGAAGCGGCCTTTCCAGACCCGGCTCGGCACCAGGTAATCGCGCGCGCCTTCCGGTGTGCTGCGCATGAGACAGGGGGTCTCCACTTCTACGAACTGGTGCGCTTCGAAGTAGTTGCGCACCAGCTGATAACATTTATTGCGGATCAGCAGATTCCGCTGCATTTCAGGACGGCGTAAATCCAGGTAACGGTACTTGAGACGCAAATCTTCGTTCGCGATGGTATCCCCGGTGATCATGAACGGCACGGTTTTGGCGCTGTTGAGAATTTCCAGCTCGGCCGCAGCCAATTCGATGGCGCCCGTGTTCAGTTTGGAATTGACCATGCCCTCGGGACGCGCCTCCACCGTGCCGGTGATGGAAACGACAAATTCGCCGCGGAGATTCTTGGCCGCTTCATAACACGGCGTATCCGGGTCGATGCGCACCTGGGTGACGCCGTAGCGATCGCGCAAATCGATGAAAATCAGGGAACCGTGATCCCGGCGCCGATCCACCCAACCCATCAGGATCGCCGTCTGCCCCAAAGCGGAAAGATTCAAATCACCGCAGGTATGTGTTCGTTTCTTCTGCATAGTCCGTCCTTCTGTTTTGAAAAGGAAAACGGCACCAACCAGGAGGCGCCGTCGTTACCAGGATCATCACTGCTTTGATGGTGGAATGCCTTGAAACTGGAATGGGCTGACCCGGCGCGTCCACAGGACTCAGGGTCTGTTGACCACCTCCAGCCGGTTCAACGCCCGCGCCAGGGAGGCCTGGGCTCTGGAATAATCGAGATTCTCCGCTCTCTCCTGCAGGCGTGCCAAGGCGCGATCGCGGGAAACCCGGGCACGCTCGACGTCAATGTCCTCTGCGGCTTCGCACGTTTCGACCAGAATGCGCATCTGGTTCTCCATGACCTCACAGAAGCCGCCGCTGGTGGCGAAGAGGCGCAGGCCGGACGGCGCCCTGACTTCAATAATGCCCACTTTCAAGGCGGTGAGAAAAGGGGCATGATTATGGAGGACACCAAAATAACCGGCCGCGCCCGGCGCCTTGACATGTATCACCTGCTCGCGGTACACCACCTTGATCGGTGTGATGATTTCCAATGAATAAGTCTTGTCCATGATGATCGATTTATCATTTTATATGAGTGGCACTGACAGCCGATCACTCGGCGCGTATGCGCCTGGCGTTCTCAACCGCTTCTTCGATGGAACCCACCATCCAGAAGGCGCGTTCCGGAAGATCATCGTGTTTGCCCTCGATAATCTCCTTGAAGCCGCGGATGGTATCTTCCAGTTTGACGTATTTTCCCTTAAAGCCGGTGAAGGCCTCGGCCACGGAGAAGGGTTGCGACAGGAAGCGCTGCAGACGTCGCGCCCGGTTGACCGTGATCTTGTCCTCTTCGGAGAGCTCTTCCATGCCGAGAATGGCGATGATATCCTGAAGATCTCTATACTTTTGCAGAATCTGCTGCACCGTACGTGCCACGCTGTAATGCTCTTCGCCGACGATGCGCGGATCGAGGATGCGCGACGTGGAGTCGAGCGGATCCACCGCGGGATAGATACTCATCTCCGCAAGCTGACGGCTGAGCACGGTGGTGGCGTCAAGATGGCTGAAGGTCGTCGCAGGCGCCGGATCGGTCAAGTCGTCCGCTGGCACATAGATGGCCTGCACCGAGGTGATGGAACCCTTTTTGGTGGAAGTGATGCGTTCCTGCAGCTGTCCCATCTCGGTGGCCAGCGTTGGCTGGTATCCCACCGCGGAGGGCATGCGGCCGAGCAGGGCCGACACTTCGGAACCCGCCTGGGTGAAACGGAAGATATTGTCGA
This sequence comes from bacterium UBA2214, assembly GCA_002327255.1. Taxonomy (GTDB): domain Bacteria; phylum Zhuqueibacterota; class Zhuqueibacteria; order Residuimicrobiales; family Residuimicrobiaceae; genus UBA2214. Next base: position 22,280 of record DCUM01000242.1, read on the forward strand.
TGAAGAGCAGCACATCCTTGCCTTCGACATCGCGGAAATACTCCGCCATGGTCAGGGCGGACAAACCGACGCGTTGACGGGCGCCGGGCGGTTCGTTCATCTGGCCAAAGACCATGGCCACCTTGGACTGCGACAGATCGTCCATGTTGATGACGCCGGTTTCCTGAAATTCGAGCCAGAGATCGTTGCCTTCGCGCGTACGCTCACCGACGCCGGCGAAAACCGAAAAACCGCCGCGCTGGATGGCGATATTGTTGATGAGTTCCATGATCAACACCGTCTTGCCGACGCCGGCACCGCCAAAAAGGCCGGTCTTGCCGCCCTTGGCATACGGCTCCAGGAGATCAATCACCTTGATGCCGGTCTCGAACATCTCGGTGCTGGTCTCCAGTTCATCAAAGGCCGGTGCATCGCGATGAATGGGCCACCGGGTCTCAACCTCAACCTCCCCCATCTCATCGATCGGGTCTCCGATCAAATTGAAGAGACGGCCCAGCGTGGCTTTGCCCACAGGCACCGTGATGGGCGATTCGGTGTTGATCACTTTCTGACCGCGCTGCAAACCGTCGGTGGAGTCCATGGCGACACACCGTGCGGTGCTCTCGCCGAGATGCTGCGCCACTTCGAAAACCAGACGGGATCCATCCGGCCGCTTCATCTCCAGAGCGTTATTGATAGCCGGCAAACGGCTGTCTTCAAAATATACGTCAACGACCGGGCCAATGATTTGCACGATACGACCAACGTTAGACATGCAACAATCTCCTAATTCCTAAGGGTTATATTCAACATAGAGAATCCGTGCCACCGCTACAGACCGCCCTGCTAACCGTGCAACGCCTCGGAACCGCCGATGATCTCGTTCAACTCCTTGGTGATGGCGGCCTGACGGGCTTTGTTATAATAGAGCACCAGTTCCTTGATCATATCCGCGGCATTCTCGGTCGCCGTCTCCATCGCCGTCATGCGCGCACCATGCTCCGAGGCGCTCGACTCCAGCAGAATGCGCCAAATGTGCACATTGAGGCTGAGGGGACAGAGCTGTGACAGGATTCGTCGCGGACTCGGTTCAAAAATGAAACCCACCGGAAATTTAACCTCCGGCGAAACTACCGGCTGAATGGGCAGGTATTGCTCGACCACGATCTGCTGCTGCACCGCCGTTTTGAACTCGTTATAGATGATCAGTATGCGGTCATACTTTTTCTGAATGTATCCATTCTGCAACTGCAGGGCGATGCGTTGCGCATCCGCAAATTGCAACTGATGCATAAAATCGAGATGATGTGCGGCGATGAGGACTTCGCGCAGGCGCAGGTAATCATAGCCTTTGCGGCCGATGACCAGCACGGCTTTCTCCTGCGATGCGCAGGCCGCATACTCCTGCAAGGCGCGGCGGCTGATATTGGCATTGAAACTGCCGCACAAACCTCTGTCCGATGTCACCACCACAAAAAGGGTGCGCTTCACCGGACGTCGCTCGAGAAGCGGGTGCGAGCCCTTTCGCAGGGTTCCGGCGATATGGCCGAGGACGCCATCCAGTTCGTGTGCATAGGGCCGGGCGCTGAGGAGTTGGTTCTGCGCCTTGCGGAGCTTGGCCGCTGCCACCATTTTCATCGCCTTGGTGATCTGCTGCGTGCTGCGCACGGAAGCAATGCGGCGTTTGATGCTGCGTAGAGTGGCCATGCCTTATTCCACTACCAGGTTTTTGATAAATTCTTCACAAGCCGCGACGAGTTGTTTTTCGATCTCGTCGGTCAGTTCTTTATGATCGCGAATTTCGCGCAGCAATGCTTCCTGCCGGGAATCCATATAGCGATGGAATTCCGCTTCCGCATGAACGATTTTCGTCACGGGCACCTGGTCCAGATAACCGCGCACGCCGAGAAAGATGACGGCAATCTGTTTCTCAACCGCCAGGGGCTCATACTGCGACTGACGCAAGATTTGCACCATGCGCTGCCCGCGCGCCAGCTGTTGTTTCGTCGACTTGTCCAGGTCTGACCCGAATTTGGCGAACGCTTCCAGTTCGCGATACTGCGCCAGGTCCATGCGCAGACTGCTGGCGATTTTTTTCATGGCTTTGATCTGCGCATTGCCGCCGACACGCGATACCGACAATCCGGCATTGATGGCCGGCCTAACCCCGGCATAGAAAAGGTTCGGCTCGAGGTAAATCTGGCCATCGGTGATCGAGATGACATTGGTCGGTATGTAGGCCGAAAAGTCACCCGCCTGGGTTTCGATGATCGGCAGCGCGGTCAGAGACCCGCCGCCGAGTTGATCATTGAGTTTGGCGGCGCGTTCCAGCAAGCGCGAGTGCAGATAAAAAACATCACCGGGATAGGCCTCGCGGCCGGGCGGACGCCGCAGCAGCAGTGATACCTGACGGTAGGCCCAGGCATGCTTGGACAAATCATCATAAGCGATGACGGCGTGCTGGCCTTTGTCGCGGAAATACTCTCCCATGGCGGTGCCGGCATAAGGCGCTATATATTGCATCGGTGCCGGGGAATCGGCGGTGGAACACACCACGATGGTATGGCCCATGGCGCCGTAATCTTCCAGCGTTTTGACCACCTGCGCCACCGTCGATGCTTTCTGCCCGATGGCCACATAGATGCACACCACACCGCTCTCTTTTTGATTGATGAAGGTATCCACCACCAGCGCGGTCTTGCCGATCTGGCGGTNNGCTCGCGCTGGCCGCGGCCGATGGGAATCATGGAATCAATCGCCTTGATGCCGGTCTGCAGCGGCTCATTGACCTTGCGCCGCTGCACCACACCCAACGCCTTGCGTTCGACGGGACTGAATGTTTTGGCATTGATGGGCCCCTTGCCATCCAGTGGTTGGCCGAGCGGATTGACGACGCGCCCCAGCAGTTCCGGGCCGACAGGCACCTCGACCACCCGGCCGGTGCGTTTGGCGATGTCGCCCTCTTTGATCTTGCTGTCCTCACCGAAGAGAACGCAGCCGACATTGTCCTCCTCGAGGTTCAAAGCCATGCCGAAAACGCCGTTGGGGAACTCGACCAATTCCATGGACATGACATTTTCCAGGCCATAGACACGGGCGATGCCATCGCCAACCTGGAGAACTTGACCCACTTCTTCCACATTGATCTGTTTCTCAAATTGTTCGATCTGTTTTTTGAGAACAGAGGTAATTTCTTCTGGCCTAATTTCCATGGTAATAACCTATTGCCTCAAATATGAGTAATTCTGCCATCATTGCATGGTGACTGATTTTTTGCTGCCGCCGAGTTCCCGGCGCAGGCGGTCAATCTGGATGCGCAAGCTGCCGTCGATGACCTTGCCCTCGACTCTGATGATGACCCCGCCGAGAATGGCGGCATCGATGCTGTGTTCGAGAACAATCTCCGCTTTGAGATAATCGGCCAGCCGCTGCCGCACCTGTTCCACCTGTTCCGCCGTCATGGGCACTGCGGAGATCAACTGGGCGCGAATGCGTCCCTCCTGCTGATCCTGAAAACGTCTGAACGCATAAGCGGCTTCGTGAAAATAGCTCTGCCGTCCCTTTTCAATGATGAGCATCAAAAAGTTGACAAAGAGTGGAGATAGTTTGCCCTTGAGCAGAGATTGCAGCGTTTCCACCTTGCGCTTCTTTTCGATGTTCGCGGACATGAAAAAAGCCCTGAGTTTCGGCTGCTGCTCGAGCAGCGCCGTAAAATCCTGCAGCTCTGCGGCGATGGTCTTGATTTGGCCATGCTGGCAAGCCAGCTCAAAGAGCGCCCTGGCATACCGTTTGGCTAAAGGATGCGTTTTCAATTCAATTTACCCAGTTTGGTCAAGGAATCGTCAATGAGCGCCTGATGATCCTTCGCATCCAACGATTTACCGATCAATTGGGCGGTGGCATTCATGGAGAGCTCCACCGCGAGATCGCGGATATCCTCCATGGCCTTGTCACGGCTCATCTCGATTTCACGGCGCGCCTTGGTGATGAGTGCTTCGGCCTCGGTACCCGCCTTTTTGATAATTTCCTCCTTGGTGATCTCTGCGGACTTGCGCGATTTGGCCAGAAACTCCTGCGCTTCCTTGCGCGCCGCTTCGAGGATTTGATCCTGTTCGGCCAGCGTCTGCTGCGCGGCGATCCTGGCCTTTTCAGCCTGTTGCAGAGATTCCCGGATTCTGCTCTCGCGCTCATCCAGCATGGCGAGAATCGGCCGCCACGCAAATTTGCCGAGAAGCAGAAGCAAAATGACGAATGTCACGGTGGTCCAGAAAATGGTGCCACCGCTGGGGGTCATAAGTTCCATAACGTCAACCCGGTTTATTTAAAGCCGAGGAGCAGACAGATGACGACCGCCAGCAGAGCGACACCTTCGATCATGGCGGCGGTGATGATCATGGCGCCACGGATTTCGCCGGCGGCTTCAGGCTGGCGGGCAATGCCACTGAAGGCGGCACTGGCCAGCTTGCTGATGCCGTAGGCAGCGGAAAAAGTGACTCCGGCAGCGCCAAAACCAGCGGCCAGATATGCAATCGCGGTGGGATTCATAGTTCCTCCTGATTCAAGATAGTGTTATTATGTGATTCAATCAGTGTGATGCGCTTGAAAAATCTCAGTGCTCTGAAGCGAGGGATGCACTGATGAAAACAGCTGACAAAATGGTGAAAACATAGGCCTGGATGAGCGCGATCAGAATTTCCAGCAGGCTGGAAAACAGTATGATGGCCAGCGGAAAGGGCGCAATCAGCCAGTTTTTAAAAATAAAGATGATGCTCATCAGCGCCAGGATGGTGATGTGCCCGGCGATCATGTTGGCAAAGAGACGAATGGCCAACGCAAAGTGTTTGGTGATCATGCTGATCACTTCCACCGGCACCATGATGAATTGGAGCAGAAAGGGGACGCCCGGCGGGCTGAACATTTTCAGGTATCCCAGCACCCCATGCTTGCGCACGCCCGCTACCTGCACCACAATAAAGGTCATGATGGCCATGGTCCCCGTGACCGCGATATTGCCCGTCGCCGTCGCGCCGTAGGGCACCAGACCGGCGAGGTTGCAGAGCATGATGAAGAAGAAGGCCGTCAGAAGATAGGGCGCATAGGCGCGCGCATTGTGTCCCAGAGTGGGGAGGATGACGTCGTCGCGAATGTAGAGCACCAGCGATTCCAGCGCATTGGCCAGACCGCGTGGCACCAGCGATGGTTTGCGAAAGGCGATGCCGAAAGAGAGCACCAGTACCGCGGATATGATCCACATCATGATGACGTGATTGGTGATGCTGAAATCGACGCCATAGATCGTGGGGAGATGAATAACGGGGTGCGCCAAAATATGGTGCAGGATGAATCCTACGCCACTCTCGCCATGTTCCGCGGCGGCTTCCGTCGCATGCTGCAGGGTTGCGCTCTGGTCGGTTGCGTGTTCAACGATTTGGTTGATCATGGTGGTGGGATTGGATACCTTTTAATTCCTGGTTGATAAAACGAGTCTCATGATATTGGAGAAATATATAAAAAATCACAAACGAGAGCAAAAATCCCGCCAAAGGCCACTGCAGGACGAGCAGCACCAGATAGACGATGACGGCGATGAATAGAAAACGCAGCATCATGCCGCCGATCACGACCAGATAAAAGGTCTTGATGCCGCGGCCGAAAGCCCATTGAATCGACACCAGGCTGCCCGCGATATTGATGATGCTGACGGCATATCCCAGCGTGTAGGACTTGACAAGGGGCATGCGTCCGACTCTGTACACCGGCAGCAGCAGGAGCAGAAACGCCAGGAAGGTCCATGCGAGAATGCGCCAGATTCTTGGCGGAGTCTTGATCATCCTTTTGGCGGCCCGTCTTTTTGCGGCGGATAGACAGTGCGGTAGATGTTGAAGAATCCGGCGGTCGCACCACAGAATACCCCGATGACCAAAAAAACCGGGGTCGTATGAAGCTGGCGGTCGAGCCAATAACCCAAGGCCGTGCCGATCAGCACCGCAACGGCCATATTCAGGCCCAAATCCATATACGGAGCGATGAGTTGTCTTTTCTTCTCATCCTTCGGGCCCATATCTCCTCCGCGCGTGGTCAGTGGATGATCGTTTCCCGCTCGGCGGCGGGCTTTTCTCCAGTTGGTTTGTCGGTTTTTGATTTTTCATTCATCGAACATTTGCCGTCGAATACGGCACCTTCATCGATGACCAGCTTGCCCGTCTTCAGTTCTCCCTGCAGTTCGCTGTGCGCTTCGAGAACCGTCCTTCCGGGCGCCAAAACGGTGCCGGCAATTTTCCCGCCCAGCACCAGATTCTTGACATGGACATTGCCGTTGATCTCACCCTCACTGCCGACCACCAGCGTATCACCGGAAGTCACATCGCCTTTGACTTTGCCGTCGATGCGCAGGCTGTGTTCCACTTTGATGTTGCCTTCAATCGTGGATCCCTTCCCCAGGAAGGTTTTCAGATCGCCGGGTTTTTCTTCTTTCATCTTTGTATCCTGTTCCTTTGCCCCCATGAGCGCCGCGGCAAGCCTCACATTCTGGAAAACGCGAGAATATATTGTGCTGGATTCAGCGGCATACCATCTTTCCACAATTCAAAGTGCAGATGGGGCGCCGTACTCTCTCCGGAACTGCCCACGTGGGCGATTGCCTCGCCCTTGCGCACAAGCGTATTGCGCTGCACCAGATTGCGCTGATTATGTCCATAATAGGTGAAAAAACCGTCGCCGTGAAAGACGATGATCAAATGACCCAAATCCTGCGTCCAGCCGGAAAACATCACAACACCGTCTCCCGCAGCATGCACCGCCGTGCCGCGGGGCGCCGCAATGTCGATGCCATAATGGGAAGAAGCACTCTGATCCGAGAAGGCTTTGGTGAGCACACCGGCCACCGGCAGAAAAGTCGGCAGGCTCCTGAGATACTCATGAATACCAAGATCTTTGGCCTGATGTAAAAAATCGAGCTTTTCCGAGAGATTAACCGCCGCCGGCGCCTGCCGCTCCGTCCGGGTTTCGATCAAGGCCGCCACTTCCTCGCTGTTGGGCGCAGGGAGCGTGATGTCACGCGAATCCAGCGTGACCCCTTGCCGGTTCTCCGACAGTCCCAGCGCACTGCGCAGCTTGGCATCGGTTGCCTCCAGCTTTTGAAACAGCGAGGCCAGCTCATAGACTTTTTCGCTGTTGGCCACCAGCTGGTTGTTCACCGCCAGCAACGCGTTGTTTTGATGCATAAAGTGTGCGAGCGCAAAATAGGCTATGACGCCGAGTACCATGTGGATCGCCAACACGACGCCGAGCACGCGTAAAAACCGGAGGCGACGCACCGAGAGACGATAATGCCGCGGTTCACTCTGATCATCCGGGACGACAAGAATCTGTATTTGGCGGCGGTGGTCGCGCACCATGGTTTCGTCCAGACGGGATTTGGGGCTGAATAATTTCATAGTAATAACAAATTAATCGCCGAGAATCAGAGCCACGATACGCTCCAACTCATCCGACGAATAGTACTCTATTTCAATGGCGCCGCCTTTATGTCTGGACTTGATCCCGACCTTGGTCGCCAGACGCAAACGCAAGCGGTTCTCCAAATCCTGAATATAATAATTTTGCGGCGTGTTCTGACTCTGTTTGCCAGATGAATTTTCACGTTCCGGTTCGCGGGCCAGCTCTTCGGTTTTACGCACCGACAGATTCCCGGAGACGATCTTTTTCCACACGGCCAGTTGCTCTTCACTGTTGGCCAGTGCGACCAGCGCCCTTGCATGGCCAAATGATATCTCGCCGCTTTGCACGCTCTCCTGAATCCGCCGCGGCAGCTTGAGAAGACGCAGAAAATTGGTCACCGTACTGCGGTCCTTGCCCACTTTGACGGCAACATCTTCCTGGGTGAGACGGCACTCATCGATCAGGCGCTTGTATCCATTGGCGATGTCGATGGGATTCAGGTCCTCGCGATGGATATTTTCAATGATCGCCAGTTCGAGCATCTCCTCGTCGGTTTCGACGTCGAGGATATAGGCCGGAATCTGTTCGACGCCCAGATCGCGCACGGCCCTGAGTCTGCGTTCACCCGCCACCAGCTGATATCCGGCACCATGCCGGCGCACCGTCACCGGCTGCACCAGCCCCTTTTCGGCGATCGATTGCCGGAGCTCGGCGAGGCTCTCCGGGTTAAATTTTTCCCGCGGTTGAAAGGGATTGGGCGCAATTTGTGCCACATTCAGGAACTGGATGGCCTGCGCTTGATCATCCTGCGCTTTGGGAACATCGGGAATGAGCGCGCTGAGACCTCTCCCCAGAGCCTTCTTATTCGCCATTCTTTATTATTTCCTCGGCCAGACTCATATAATTCTCAGACCCGGAACAGACGGCATCGTAGAGAATGATCGGCTTGCCAAAACTGGGCGCTTCACTCAATCTGACATTCCGGGTGACGACCGTATCGAACACACGGCCCTCAAAATAACGCCGCACATCCTCCGCCACCTGACGCGACAGATTGAGCCGGGCATCATACATGGTCAACAACACCCCTTCAATGGCCAGATGCTCGTTGAGATGCTTCTGCACCAGACGGATGGTGTTCAACAGCTGTCCCAGTCCTTCGAGGGCATAATATTCGCACTGGATCGGGATCAGCACCGAATCCGATGCCGTGAGCGAATTGATGGTCAGAAGGCCCAGGGACGGGGGACAATCGATCAATATGTATTTATATTTGTCGCGGATCGGTTCCAGGGCACGCGACAAACGGTGTTCACGGGATATGGCGGAGACCAGTTCCACTTCAGCCCCCACCAGGCTGATGGAGGACGGCAGCAACTTGAGATACGACAATTCGGTGTCGAGCAAGATGGAATCGGCCTGCTCATCATTGATCAGGGCATCGTAGATGGTATTTTGCAGGGTGCGCTGATCGAAGCCGTACCCGCTGGTGCTGTTTGCCTGAGGATCCATATCGACCAGCAGGGTCGGAATTTCGGCTACAGCGAGTGCGGCCGCCAGATTGACCGCCGTGGTCGTTTTGCCGACGCCCCCTTTTTGATTCGCTATGGTGATGATCTTGCCCATGCTGAGGGCATCCTCCCTTTTAAAGAATATTGATTAATATAACCCTTCCTGATTTCAAAATCAATGAAAAGTTTATCCCGAAAACCGGCCTTTCGGCCGCCGCCAGGGGCGATGGAACCCCGATCGTCCGGGGATTCCATCC
>DCUM01000101.1 GCA_002327255.1 bacterium UBA2214
CCATTGAAAACCATCATGCCCAGGCACTGATTTCATTGTATGGCGGCCAGGTTCTCTCTTTTCGTCCCCGCGGTGAAGAACAAGTACTTTTTACCAGCTCGAAAAGTCTGTATGAGCGGGGACAGGCCATTCGTGGCGGTGTGCCGGTCTGCTGGCCCTGGTTCGGTCCGCACGCCTCGGATAAAAGCAAGCCGATGCATGGATTCGCACGGCTCTGCGAATGGACGATCAACCACACAGAAACAACCAGCGACGGAGCAACCCGGATCGAGCTTGAATTGCACGAGACCCCGCACAGCATGACGCTATGGCCGCATCCCTTTACCCTCAAACTGATCGTCACGGTGGGCCTGTCGCTGCGCATTGAATTGCAGGCAAAGAATCGTTCCGATGAAACGGTAGAGATCACCGGAGCGCTGCACACCTATCTCAAGGTGGCGGAAGCGGAGCACACCCACATCACCGGACTGGATGACACTTTTTTCTCCGATGCACTGGCGGAACATCGCGTCAATTTACAACGGGGGAAATTGATTGTCAATGAAGAGATCAATCGGATTTACCGGGAGACCGAGACCACCTGCATTTTACACGACCCCGGAATTGACCGGCAACTGGTGGTGCAGAAATCTGGAAGCCGTTCCACCGTGATCTGGAATCCCTGGAAGGAGCGCGCGGCCGCACTGCCGGACCTGGGGGATGAAGACTATCGTAATATGGTCTGCATCGAAGCGGCAAATACCCTGCATGATGCGGTCCGCCTGGCGCCCGGGGAGTCCCATGCTTTGGCTACCGAGATAGGGCTGATCAGTTATGCATCCATGCTGCCGCCGCTATGAACCAATATTTACGAAACGAATTGGAATTGCCGTGCCTGGGCTGTAGCATCACAGGTGGTGAATAAGGGGTCGGACCAAATTAATTATAATTAAAACAAATAAATAAGCACATAAATATGGCAAAAATCGGCTTTAGAATACATTTNNATCGATACGATGAATTTCAAAATATAAAGGCACTTTTTTTAGGCCTGCAATTTGTCTTAGAATGAATATTTTCGGGTAAAATTTGCATTCTAAGGCCCGTTTTGGGGTAAAAAAATGAATTATATTATTTATAAACAATTACTTAATTTGGTCCGACCCCAATTTACCATACCCCAAATTACCATTATTTTTTGCCAAAATAGCGCAACGCCAGGCAGGTGATGTCGTCGGATTGTTCCCGGCCGGCGGCGAATGCCTGGACGTCCACAAAGAGATTTTCGACGAGCTGTTCGATCCCGAGGCCGGCATGACGTTGCAGGGATTCTTGTGTGCGCTGCTCCTCGAACATATCGTCATCCGGATTCATCGCTTCGGTGACCCCATCGGTGTATAGAAAGAGCGTCTCGCCCGGTTGCAGGGTGAGGATGTTGGATTCATACTCGAGATTTTTGACCGCCCCGAGGAAAACCCCGCCGCGATTTTCGACCTGCCGTATCGCTCCCTCCCTGGCAATGATGAAGGGTGGATTATGGCCGCCGTTGCAATATTCCAGCGAGCCGTTGCGGGAATCGAAAATACCATAAAAAACAGTCACAAACATCGAGGCCACGCTTTCATCAACGAGAATGTTGTTGACGATCTCCAGGCAAGAGTCCGGCGGAATACCTTTTAAAGCGGTTGCCTTGAGAAGCGTCTTGCTCACGGCCATGAACATGGCGGCCGGAATGCCTTTTCCGGAGACATCACCGATGATGCAGCCAATGCGATGTTTGTCGATGGGAAAAAAGTCATAGAGATCGCCGCCCACTTCCCGGGCCGGTATCATTTTCGCATAAATATCGAATTCCTTGCGATCGGGAAACGGCGGAAATGTTTTCGGCAGGATCGATAACTGAATGTCGGTGGCGATGCTTAATTCGTGTCTGATGAACATCAGTTGGTCGCGGGAACTCATTGCCTCCTTGAGGGTCTGCAGATCCAGCAACGATTTTTCGACGGTGATCTCGAGGTCATTCAGATCGATGGGTTTGATGACAAAATCAAAGGCGCCACGGTTCATCGCGGTGCGGATATTTTCAATGTCGCCATAGGCCGAGACGATGACGGAGCGCAGCAATGGATTTTTCTTCTCCTTGATCCGTGTCAGCAGGGTCAGACCATCCATTTCCGGCATATTGATGTCCGTTAAAATCAGTTCGATTGATTCGTCCTCTTCGAGGCGCTCCAGGGCTTCGACGCCATTGGCCGCAAAGACAAAGCTGAAGACCTGATCGCGAATTTGCTTTCTGAATTTTTGCAGAATCAATTGTTCCAGATCCGGTTCATCATCCACCACCAAAATTTTTGCTGACATCGTGTTCTCCTGAATATTTGTTCAAATTCTGACCAGCTCTTTGTGGCCAAGCTGCGGGCCGCTATGCAAAACAAACGCGCTGGTCAGGGTGTACCATCCACGACGCTTGACGAGAAAGATCCGTGTCGCGGGTACGTCGACTGCCGAGTGCCGTGTGCTGCAGACGGCTGCCAGCCGCCATGCTACTGTGACGCACCTTCTGCGGCAGTGTCTTCATCATCCCTCGGCCTGCGCGGCAAGCGGATGATGAATTCTGTGAAGGCGCCTTCTTCGCTTTCGAAGGTTATCTGGCCATTATGGCCCTGCACAATGATATCATGACTGATCGACAGCCCCAGTCCGGTGCCTTTGCCGGTCGGCTTGGTGGTGAAAAACGGCGTGAACAGTTTGTCGCGGACCGCCGCCGGAATGCCAAATCCGTTATCGCGAACGCGAATCTCCACCCATTCCCCGAGGTTGCGGGAGTTCACAGACAAAACCGGAGTGAAACCGCCGTCGGTTTCCATTTTTTTCCGATGTGCCTCGTAGCAGCCGTTGTTGATGATGTTGAGGAAAACGCGGCTGATGTCCTGAGGCACCACCTCGATCTGGCCGATGGAGGGATCCAGGTCGGTTTCGAGCTTGATGTTAAAGCTGCTGTCCTGGGCGCGCATGCCATGATAGGCGAGGTTGATGTCTTCTTCCAGCATCGCGTTGAGATCGGTGGGCTGCCGTTCTCCGGCCTTGCCGCGGGAATGCTGCAGCATGCTGCGCACGATGCTGTCGGCACGTTTGCCATGCTCGTTGATTTTGTCGGCGTTCTGCTTGAGTGTTTGAAGGATTTCGATGATCGCCACTTTGTCGGGCGGATCGTTTGCCAGTTCCTCCTCAAGCTCTTTTACCAGCTCTTTTGACAACTCGGCAAAATTATTGACAAAGTTGAGCGGATTCTTGATCTCGTGGGCAATGCCGGCGGTGAGAGCGCCCAGGGCGGCCAGCTTGGACTGCGTGACCAGTTTGTCCTGCGTGGTTTTCAGATCGTCGAGCAGTTCATTGAGCCGGCGATAGGCATCGGCATTTTCCAGCGCAATGGCCGTATGGGTGGCGAGGTTGCGCAGCATGTTGAGATGATAGTCGGTGTAGGCGTTTTTGCTGAAACTCTGGGCGGTGATGACGCCAATGGTTTTGTCCTTGTGCTGCAGCGGCAGATAGAGGATGGATTCGGGATTTTCGCCGGCGACGGCAGCCTGCAACTGCTGTATATACTTGCTGTAATCTCGGCGATAGTCATTGATGATCACATCTTTTTGCTGGCGAAAGCACCACACCGCCAGACGGTTTTCGTCGGCAAGCGGAACGGTAAATTCGGGGAGCGTTTCGCCCTTTTCTTTGGTGGCCGGGAAAACGAGAACCTGCTGGTCCGCCTGATACAAACCGATGCCGAAAACCGAGGCATCCATTAAGGTGTTGACGTTTTCGTAAACGGTGGTGATGATGTCTTGGACCGCGAGGTTGTCGGTGATGTCGCGGCCGATGCGGCTGAGCTGTTCGACGTTGTCTTTCTGCTCCTGAATTTCAACCGTGCGTTCCTGGACGATTATTTCCAATGCTTTGCTGCGTTCCTGCAGTTGACGGGTGCGGGCGCGCACCAATCCAAAGATCAATCCGCCGGCGCCGAGAATATAGAGGCACCACGCCCACCACGTCCCATAGAGTGGAGGCTTGATGGTAAACGCGTACACGTCCTCGCTGCTCTGGCGCTGAAAGATATTGCGCGCCTGTACACGAAAATGGTATTTGCCAGCGGGGAGGTTGGTGTAATAGCGCCGCGTATCGCGGCTCCAGGGCGACCACTCTGCGTCAAAACCCTCCAATCGGGTGCGGAATTCATTGGCGCGCGGGTTCAGGTAGGAAGAGGCGGAAAAATCGAACCGCAGCGCATTGGAGCGAAAAGAAAAGCTCCGCCCGGCCGGGTCATTCAGACGGCTGCCGGGCCTGGCGGCGCCATGATAAACGACCGAGTCGCCGGCCAGAGTGACGCGACGGATGAGTGCCGTAAAATCGGACTGCTCCGCAAGTTGTCGGCTCGGCGCAAAGCGTATGACATTGTTTGCGGTGCCGAACCAGACGACGCCGTTGTCTTCGGGATAGATCATATTGATCACTTCATCGGCAAAGCGCGCCAGTTGGTCCTTTTCCAATTGATAGTCACCGTTCGGCAGCTTTCTATAGACGGCCGATTCCTTGCCCAAATTGAGCCAAATGTTGCCGTGCGCATCTGCGACGATGATACCTTCATTTGCATTCCTTCCGATCGGGACATCATCAAAGAACGGATCGCGCGAAAATCTTTTCTGCAGCGGATCAAATTGACAGACGCCTTGTTTCGTGCAGAATACCAATCTTCCGTCAGGTTGATAAGCGGATACGCCGCCGACCGGCAGTCCATGCTCGGCTCCAAACTTTTCTACGATGGGATTCATCAGGTCGTCGGCGTTGAATGTCAGCCGCAAAACGCCGCTATCCATCGTTCCGATCCAGATAACGCCGGGCTCGGATTCGACTGCATACCGTACATATTCGTGCGTGCCCGTTACGTCTCTGATGCGGATGAGCCGATGGGGATTGCGGGCATCATAACGCAACAGCACGACGCCTTCGGGTGTCCCACCGACCATGAGGTGATTTTCCAGACTCAAGTTACACAGTATGAGTACCGGTGTGGACAAGCTATGGTTCGGCAGCGCCAGAATGGCTGTTTTGCCCTGAATGCGATAAATGCCCTGATTGACGGTGACAAATAATTCGTCATTGATTTCATGGAAAAAAAAGGATTGGGCCATGCCGAAGATTCCGGCGACCAACTTGAACCGGCCATCCGCATCATCCAGATAATAGACCCCGTCATTGGCTGCGAGGTAAAGGATGCCTTTGTGCCTGCGCAAATCAGAGGGGCCGGTGCCGCCGGGGACGCTGAACTCTGAAAGCGGCGAATCGTATTCCAGTACGGCCACGCCGCCATCCATCGCCGCCCAGAGATTATTCTGTTTATCTACGAATAGCCAGCTAACCGTGTTGGAGAGCAATCCCGAGGCCCGGGTAAAATGGTGCTTTATTCTGCCATCGGTATCGATGATGACAAGTCCGCTGGCCATGGTTCCCAACGCAAAACAACCGTCAGGGGTGATGACACCGGTGTAGGGCGTTCCATCGCGCAGCACTGCGTCTGCATCGGTTGCGAAGGGCCGGAAACCGTTTCCGTCCCACAGAAACAATCCCCGCCCAAAGGTGCCGACCAGATAATGACCCGCCTTGCCGGGAAAAGGCAGCATGACATGGATTCGATCATCTGCAAATTGCCCGCCTCCGGGCATTAACATCAGCGAATCATGCACCATGCTCATCAGCCCGACATTATATTGCTGAACATAGAGCGTGTGATCGATCCAAAAGGTGTATCCAAACAGGTTCTGAGAGCTCCACGTCTCCACCTGCCATTTTTCAGCGCCGTCTCCGGGAGTTTCGGCCCGAAACCGGAACAGTTTCTGATTTGTCTGAAAATAAATGCCTTCGCTCGTCGCATGCACCGACCAGACATAATTAAAAATTCTGTCTTCGGGCTTTATGAAACCCATCAGAGAACAGTACTGCATCTCTCCCCGGTCGTCCGCTTCGAGGTAACCCAGCATGCCGGAGGAGCCGACATAAATTCTGCCGTCTGCGTCTTTGGAAAGCGAACGTCCGAAGGAATGATTGGGATTAATGATCGCTCTCCAGTTCGATCCGTCGAACTCCTGCACGCCGTACCCGTCGCCGATGTACATGACGCCCCGGTCATCCTGCTCGATCGCCCAAAACTGCGTGTGCCCCTCAATCTCCTTGCTGGTATAAATGGTCATGAAGGGTTTGCCGGTTTCTACGGCATGCGCCAGGGAACACAGCAGCAGAATCGGCAAAAACCGGATGTTAAACATTTTCGGCTCCCTTGAATAGTTCGTCTTTGAGCAGAGAAAAGTCCAGCGGTTTGGTATGGAAATTATCCGCGCCAGCGTCCATGGCGTCCTTGTAATATTGGTTGCTGTAGGCGGTGATCATCGTAACTTTTATGAAAGGGAAGGATTTTTTCACGGCCTTGAGCAGTTCGATGCCGTTCATGCCGGGCATGTTGATATCCGAAAGAATCACCATGATTTCCGGGGGCTGGCCCATCGCCAGCAGCTGTTGCAGGGCGTCTTCACCGGAAAAAGCAAAGATCAGTTCAATCCGGTTTTGTTGTATCTCCTTTCTGAAATATTGCCTGAAGAGCAGTTCGACATCCTTTTCGTCATCCACAACCATGGCTTTCATGTGTCTCTCCTCACAGTCTGTTCAGGTCGATGATGTGATACCTCTCAT
>DCUM01000128.1 GCA_002327255.1 bacterium UBA2214
CACAAAAACGCTTCAGAAAATGGTTGGCGAGGGCGCCGATATCTTCCTTGTGTGCGCGCAACGGCGGCACCTCCAGATCGACGATGCAGATGCGGTAGTACAAATCTTCGCGAAAGAGGCCCTCCTCGATGCGTTTCGGCAGATTCTTGTTGGTGGCGGCGACAATGCGGACGTTCACCAGGATGGGTTTGTCGCCACCGACCGGCTCCACTTCGTGATTCTGGAGGACGCGCAGGAGTTTGGCCTGCGCAGACAGGCTCAGATCACCGACCTCATCGAGGAAGAGCGTTCCGCCATCAGCCTGGACGAAGCGGCCGTCATAATCACTGCTGGCGCCGGTGAAAGAGCCTTTTTTGTGGCCAAAGAGTTCGCTTTCGATCAGGCTCTCGGGAAGCGCGGCGCAGTTGACCTTGCACAGCGGACCGGCGCTGCGTTTGGAGCGCATGTGGATGGCCATCGCCACCAGTTCCTTGCCGGTGCCGGTCTCGCCGGTGATCAATACCGTCGTATCCGCGCTGGCGATGCGCTCGATGCAATCATAGACGCTCTGCATCGCCGCACTGGCGCCCACCATGCGATAACGATTCATGATATCTTCCGCCATCCAGCGATTTTGTTGCGCCAGGCTGGAAAATTCCAAAGCGCGGTCGATGGTTAACAAAATACGTTCGACGCTGACCGGTTTCTCCATGAAATCGAAGGCGCCCAGTTTGGTCGCGGTGACCGCGCGTTCGATACTGCCATGGCCGGTGAGCATGATCAAAGGCAGTTCCGGCGCCAACAGCGTGGCTTCCTGCAAAACCTGCATGCCATCCATGCCCGGCATGGCAAGATCGATAAATCCCAACGCTATCGTTCGTTCCTGAATCAGACGGATCGCTTCGCGGCCTTCGCGCGCCCAGGTCACCTCATATCCCTCACTCTCCAGAAAGCTGGAAAGCTGGCGGGCAAAAGTCTCATCATCCTCGGCAATCAGAATGCGTAATTTCCGTTTACTCATCGCCTCCACCTTCCGTTGCGCACAATGGCAGCCGCATGAAAATCGTCGTTCCCCTACCTACTTCGCTTTCTATATCGAGTTCACCGCCGTGAGTGGCGATGATGCTGCGTGCAAAAACGAGCCCCATTCCCGATCCGCTGGTTGAGGTCGTATAGCCGGGTGTGAAAACATCCCGCAAATTTTCGGACGGAATCCCCGCGCCGCTGTCACTCACCTCCAGCAGGGCATAGTTCTGGCCGCCCAAAAGATGCAGAGGGCTCTTCTCGAGCTGCGTGTGAATGGTCAAACGTCCGTCGCCTTGCGTGGCGGTGACAGCATTGTCAAGGACGTTGAAGAGCGCTTCACGAAATTGCGACCGATCCAGTTTGACCAAAAGATTCTCGCGCTCAAACTGGGTGATGACCTCGATGCCGTCGGGGATGCGGCGCAGGTACTCCTGAAGGTCGTCCTGCACAGCCTGGGTGAGTTCCACGGTGACAAACGCCGGCGGATCGAGCTGGGCGAATTTCATAAAGGTATTGATGACCGAGCGCACGCGCTCGACCTCGCTGATGGCCGTCTCCGCCATGGGATCCAACTCCGCGCGCAGTTCCGGGGCGCGTTGTTGATAGTTGCGCTGTAAACGCTGCACGGCCAGCAAAACAGTCGAGAGGGGCGTCTTGATCTTGTGCGCCATGCGCTGCGCCATGGCCGCCCAGACTTTGAGACGTTCGGATTGTATGTTTTCGGAGAGATCGAGCAGGAGGATATTGATATTGCGCAGGGCGGGACTGGACTGATACAACTCGATGGCGATGGCGTGTTGTTGGGCATCAACTGGCCAGGAACCTTCTTGATAGTGATACAGCTCCTGGCGGTTGATGAAGGATCTCCAGGCGTTCAGAAAGGGTTGCAGGGATTCCCGCTCCAGCAAATCGGGCAAAGGCGTTGTGTCGATTTCATGGGATTTCAGACCGGAGAGCCGGTAAAAAGCCGGATTGCACCATGCGACATGAAATTGTCTATCGAGCAGCGCCATGCCGATGCGCCGCGAGTCGGGCGAGCTGTGCATGCGTTTCCGGCGTTCATTGCGCAGCATCCACCACAGCGCCGACAGCAAGGAAACCGCGGTCAAGAACAACATCAGGAGCGGGAAAAACCAATCGCGGCTGGTTATTCTCCAGCCGCTGCCGTGCAGGGCCAGTGCTGGAGGAGGGAAGAGTTCTTCGAGCGGCAGCATCCATTCAAAGAGTTGTCCATCCGACTTGAGGAGAAATTGTTTCGCATCCTGTCGCTGCGTTTTCAGGATCGACAGGGCGGTGTGATTGGCCCGGCCTTCCAGACTCAAGCCATTGAGGGGACGAAGATGGGCATCGGTAATCCAGATGACATTGGGAGAGGAGGTCGCGAAAAATAGTTCCAGAATGCCATCGCCATCGAGGTCGCAGTGCGTGAGATAGACCGGCCTGAGGCCCGTCGTGGCCTGCGCCCGGCGCTCCAATTGTCGCGTAACCGGGTCGAAGCGATGGATTTCTACTCCCTTTTCCCGGCCGCAGGTGATGATCTCCGGTCTTTCGTTGCGATTCAACCTCAGCGCTTCGAATCGGTAAAAAGCACTCTGCCGCTCAACATCCCGAATGGTGCTCAGGGGGGTGAGACTGGTCGCGTCCAATACTTGCATCATGGCGGGCGAGTTGGCGCTGGCGAGCAGGGAGCGGTAATTGACTATGATTTCGGGACGGCCGTCGCCGCTGAGATCGGCTGTCGTAAAACCCACATACGAGGATTCGCCGCCATAAGCGCGCGACCGGAGGAGATTACCGCACCGGTCGAAAACCGCCAGGTAGCTGCTGTCGCGGCTGAAGGGTCCGAAAAAGGGGCCGTCGGAGGCGCCGCCCAAACCGGCCAGAAGTTCCGGCTCGCCATCGCGATCCAAATCGGCTGTGCCGAGAATGTTCAGCATGGGCGCGAAATAGTATTCGAGGATTGTGCGATGGCTCTTGAGGTCATAACCCACCATGGCGCGCGGCTGAGAATCGGCGCCCGTGTTATAGGAAACCAGCAGATCGAGACGGTCATCGTCATTGAGGTCCACGAGGTGAGCAGAGTTGATCGAACCATGCCAGACGCCGTCGCCTTGCAAATCGCGGCCGTGCAGCGCGGGGAGGGAATCGGCCGGCTGCATGTGCCGGTTGAAGAGGGTGATCCAGGAGCGACCGGCCGTCAAAGAGAAGGTCATGGCGGATAGTCTGGGATGTCCGGAAAGTGGGAATAATCGGGAGTAATTGTCGAGGCCGGTCAATGGATAACCGGGCGCCGAATACAAATCGCTTACCAGCTCGCGAACGATGAGAAAATAGGGATGATTGGCATTGGAGCGCAGCAGAGCGACTTCTTCCTCTTCATCCCCGTCCCAGTCTCCGAGGAGGAAATCCCGGATCACATCGGAAGGATCCGAGAGCGGGCGCAGGGTGCCGGGGTTGCGGATGGTACCGGGATCCCAAACCAGGGTGTCTCCAGGTGCCGCCAGAAGAGCAGTCGCCGCGGCGAAGAGCCATGCGATCATGAACAGGTAATAACGGGATTCTTTGCCCATGTCTTTCATCGTCTGATTCGGTATCAAGATGAGCCTGCGGCAAACCAGGTCCGGTTGATTGTTCGATATTCTGTGGACAGCAGCCGCCAGTCTGTTCATTTTCCATGCATGCGATGCAGATAGACAACCAGGGCGCCGAGGAAAAGGCCGATGTCTTCCAGCACTTTTTGCGCGCCGATGCGGGCGCCCGCGGTGGATGTGGTGAAGCAACCGCAGGAGATATCCAGACCGCGCGCCATGGCCGAGGCAATGGCGACGATGAACACGGCATTCATCCCCATCACCAGCAGGGCCGCGCCCGCCTGCCAGCGCCCCAGCAATAACGCCACCCCGCACGCCAGCTCGAGCCAGGGCAGAATGGCCGCCATCAGCGCGATGAGCATGTAAGGCAGCATACGGTAATTATCGATGGAGGCCGCGAAACCGGCAGGATTCCATATTTTATCCAGGGAAGCATAGATGAATACAGCCGCCAGCAGCCAGCGGATCAAAAGCACGATGATGTTTTTGCTGCGCTCAGTCATGATGAGCCTCCTCCGCGCTGCTTGTGGCCGCCACTTGTTGCCACGCCTCGAGACCCGGTTCATAAATCGCCACCCGGACGAATCCCATGTTCACCAGTTCCATGGCCAGCAGATGCGACAAATCACAGGGCGGACC
Source organism: bacterium UBA2214 (assembly GCA_002327255.1). Lineage (GTDB taxonomy): Bacteria > Zhuqueibacterota > Zhuqueibacteria > Residuimicrobiales > Residuimicrobiaceae > UBA2214. The sequence goes on from DCUM01000128.1 coordinate 4,236, forward strand.
ATCGCAATAGCAGATCAACCACGGTTCACGCGGCAAGGCGTTGATGACCTCCAGATGTGCAAAGAGCTCTTCGTAGGGGATATTGATCGCGCCGGCGATATGTCCGGCCGCGTACTCTGATGCCGTACGGGCATCGATGAACAGGGCGCCGCCGCGATCGGCAAGTTGACGCACCTGAACTGTGCCCAGTAACGGAGGTTTTTCGCCGTTGCGAAGCTCGCTCAGGTCGACTTCATGCAAAGGCTGCGACGCTGTGCAGCGTATGGCGATGCCGCGCGGATTGATGGCGTTGGCGGCAAGGCCCGTCACAGCAGCTATGATCGTGAGATAGATGGCGTGGCGAACGCCCGGCCAGGACGCGATAGGGGAACATCTCATAAGCAGTGACAACTCCTGATCCTGTTCAGTTTACCTGTTCTTCCTGTACGAAAAAAGCGCTGCTTTTCTAATGCCATCGCACGAAAAGTTCTCAGACCCGCCGGGCCCTGTGGCATATTCGGGACACCCCGCGCGAAAGAGAGACATTTTGCCAGCGCCGCGAGCATCGCTGTTGCAGCATCGCCCACTCAGTGCAAACAAAATGCCATAAACGATTTTACAAAATATAATCAACGAATATGGCATATACAAAATATTTTTATCTTGCAAATTTTTTTCATACATTAGACGCAACAAAGGGGCAATAATCATGGAACAGTTTTTCAGCCTGAATTATTTTGTCTTGTTCCTCATCATCAGCCTGGGGTTGCTTCTCGGCCAGGTGCGTATCCGCGGTATGGCACTGGACGTCTCCGCGGTAATTTTTGTCGCCCTGCTCTTCGGGCATTACGGCATCGCACTGCCGCCGGAAATTCAGACCATCGGACTGCTGCTCTTCATCGTCACCGTTGGCATGCAAGCCGGGCCGGGATTCTTCGATGCGTTTCGCAAACGCGATTTGCAGCTCATCTCCATGCCCCTCGTGGTCGTTTTGACCGCTGCCGCGACTACGCTCCTTTTCGCACTGCTCCTCGGCGTCGATCCGAAACTCAGCGTGGGTCTCTTCACCGGCGCCCTCACCAGCACGCCGGGATTGGCAGCCGCCATTGAGGCGACAGGATCGCCGCTGGCTTCCATCGGCTATGGCATCGCCTATCCCTTTGGCATCATCCTGGTGGTCGTATTCGTGCGCCTGGCGCCGCGACTGCTCAAGACCGATTGGAAACGGGAAGAGGAAGCCTATCTGCGGCAGATCAGCACCCAATACCCGGAAATCGTCAACATGAATTTCGTTGTCGAGAACGCCAACATCAATGGCCAGAGCATCGGTTCGCTTTCGGTGCGCTCGATGACAGGCGCCTCCATCTCACGGGTGCTGCATGACGGTGTCGCGGCAACCCCAACCTCGCAGACCCGCCTCTATTTAAGGGATCTCATCAAGGCGGTCGGCACCAGCGATGCGTTGAAAAGAGTCAGCCTGCTCATTGGCCCGGCCACCTCTCAGGAAATTCCGCTCAATCAGGGGTATGATGTGCGCTGGATCGTCGTCACCAATAAAAGAGTAATCAACAAGACGCTCCTGCAGCTGAATCTGCTCAGCAATTACAATGCGACGATCACGCGTATCCGCCGCGCCGAAATTGAATTCGTGCCGCAACCGCACAGTCAACTGCGCTTCGGCGACCGTCTCATGGTGGCCTGCGACAACGAAAATATGGGAGAGGTGGCCGCACTGCTGGGCAACAGCAGCAAGCGCCTGTCGGAAACCGATTTTCTGCCGCTGGCATTGGGGATCGTCCTCGGCGTGATCCTCGGCTCTTTTCGTGTGCCGCTCTTTGGCGGCATCTCGCTGCATCTCGGACTGACCGGTGGTGTGCTCTCTGCGGCGCTGATCCTCAGCAAACTCGGCAAAACCGGAGCGGTGATCTGGTCCCTGCCCAGCGGCGGCAGCACCGTGCTGCGCCAGCTCGGACTGCTGCTTTTTCTGGCTTCGGTAGGTACCGACGCCGGCGCGCACCTCAGCGCCTCTGTGGCGAAATATGGTTTTTCACTGCTGCTGATGGGTCTGGCCATTACCGTGGCGCCCATGATGGTGGGTATCGTGGTGGCTGCCAAAATTTTCAAACTGAATCTGCTCACCGCTATGGGCGCCCTCACCGGCGCCATGACCAGCACGCCGGGACTGGCGGCCATCAACGACCTCAGCGATTGCGAGGCGCCGCAGGTGGCCTACGCCACCGTTTATCCCATCGCACTGGTCCTGAAAATCATCTGCGTGCAGATCATTGCAGCGATGTGAGTCACTGACACCCGGGGTGTTTTAATCCGATGCGGGTCGGCCTGCTTTCTTTGCTTTTTAACCACCTCATCTGCGACATGCCTGGAAAAGAGAAACACAGCGGCGTCAGGCTTCTTTCAGTATGAATAATTGAGGTACAAAGGCAATTTCGGGAACGAAATCGGCCGATCTTTTGTTATACAAGCGAAGAAAATAATGAGTGGTTCTTGAATCGATTACTTTTACGGAGGGTTTTATGATTTCCAAAAAGATGGAAAAGATCATGAATGAACAGATCAATAAAGAGATGTATTCGGCCTATTTTTATCTCTCCATGGCCACCGATCTGCGCGAGAAATATTTCGATGGTTTCGCCCATTTCTTTGAGCATCAGGCGCAGGAAGAGATGGAACACGCCATGAAATTCTATGAATATGTCAACGAGCAGGGCGGCCGCATCATCCTCGAAGCGATCGAAAAACCGCAGACCAGTTTCAAGGACGTCGAAGAGATATTCGATCTCTCCCTGAAACATGAAAAATTCGTCACCCAATCGATCAACGACATCTATGCCCTGGCCGTCAAAGAGAACGATTTTGCCTCCATGCAGATGCTCGACTGGTTCATCAAGGAGCAGATCGAAGAAGAGGGCAATATGGACAAAGCGCTGCACATGGTGCGCATGGCCGCCAAAGCGCCGCACGCCATGATGATGCTGGACGCACAGTTCGGCAAACGCGAATAGTCATTCCATCGTCAAACGATTGCATAAACCCCGGGCTATGCGTTTTGGCGGCCCGGGGTTTGCTGTTTCCTCCTATACCCGTTCTGCAGGGCCGTATCGCAACCATGAATAAAGTCCGGTCTGCGCCATCTGCGCCATCGCCTCGCGGGATCTGCAGCATGCCAGGAAAACCGGGCCGTGTTGTCCGGCACAGCGATGCCCTGACCATTGGACGATGCAGTTGACAACCTGCGTGCCAGTGGTGCGTTGTTCACCAGCATCCGGAAAAATCGCTGAATAGCCCTTTAACCGTTTTGCAAAAGGAAAATTCGTGTCCACGCAACCCGTTTTATACCAGCTTGCCCAACTCGAAGAACAGCTGGCGGCGCTGGGAGATCGCGTGCCACCGCTCATTGCCGTTCATGGCATGTTGACCGCGATCGCCGCAGGGCCCGAACCCCTGCAACCGGCGCAATGGCTGGGCTATGTTTTTTCGGCGGACGGGAAAATGCCCGATCTGCAGAACCAGGCGCAGGCCGAATCCATCGTTCTCTCGATCTTTGGCATGTACAATGACATCGTCGCCTACCTGGAAAGCGGGGCGTTTCAACCCTATCTGGGTCCCCAAACCGGAGTTGACGGCGATCCAGATCCCGTCGCGCTCTGGTGCATCGGCTTTTCAAAGGGCATGCATTTTCTCCAGCAGCGCTGGTTTGATCCTGAAGAGCCGACGCTGGCGCAGCTGCTGGTGCCCATCTATTATTTTATCGACGCGGAAAAGTTCGATAAAATATTTCTCGGCGAGGCGCCCACGCGAGACGAGAGAGACGATCTCGCCATGCAGATGCTGCTGCAGCTGCCGCTGTCCGTTGTCGATATGTACGCGTATTGGCGAAAAAAATCATAGGAGACGACATGGCCTGCAACCAGGACAAAGTGGATCATGTCACACTGGCTTTGCTCTATCTGGTCATGGAAAAAGAAAAACAGGGTTACCGGGCATGGAAAGGTTTTGAATGGGTAACCCTGAATCGTCCCCATGACAAGGGATCAATTCGGATCCGAAGAGCAGGGTAAAATCGGCCACCGTTACAGAGGAAGGGTTTGAAAAGGCGAAGCAGATTTTTGGATGACCTTTTCAAAACGGACAGTACATGGCAATTGCTGGTCCGAAAAAAAGACCCAATAGCGCAACCCCGGGGTCGGGTTATAGGCGACCCCGGGGTTGTTTTTTAAGCATGCCGACGGCTCAAATCGCATGCGCGTGTTTCAACCCGCCTCACAGTCTGCCGCAACCTCATCAAGCAGGCATCATTGCACCTTATTTCAACAAAACCAGCCGCTTGATGGCGGTGTTGGTTCCCGCCTGGATGCGAACAAAATAGATGCCGCTGCTGTGAGGCGTGCCGTTCCATTCCAGGCGGTGCACGCCCGGCGTCTGCTGTTCGTCCACCAGCCGTTCGACTTCGCGACCCTGCACATCGTAGAGGATGAGCGAGACGGAGACGGCCTCGGGCAATTCGTATTCCATGGTAGTGGCGGCATTGAATGGATTGGGATAATTCTGCTGCAGAACGAACATCCGCGGTGCCGCAGTGACAGCGACGGACTCCGAGACCGGCAGGGCGCGCTGATTTTTGTTGGTGCAGATGCCGAATTCCACGAGCTGACGCCATCCCCCCTTGTTGCCTCCGGTTGGACCATGGAGAATGATCTTGATATACCGCGCCGTGACATCATGCACCAGAGCATGAAATTCCATCTCTCCCGATTTTGGCCTGAAGCGAATCACCGGGGTGAAATCGCCGGGGCCATAGCCGGTTGTCGAGACCAGAACTTCGATGTCATTGGCCTGACGGCTGGACAAGGGACCATCATCGGCGGTGCCATTGTCGGTCTGCACGCGCACATGATTGAATACATAGAGGCCCTGATCCGCGAATTCAAAGATGGCACAGGTGCCGCCGAGATCAAAACCGCGTGCTGTTGTGGTGCCATCCCAGCCTTCGAGGTCGCCATCGACGGCATTGTCCCAACCTTCCTCTTTGGCGGTCTCGCTGCCAGCGACCAGGACAAGACCGGCGTTGCGTGTTTCCGGTGCAGTCACTGTGGGCACTTCTATGTGCAGAATAGCCAGGGCGGCGCCATAATTGCGCTGGAAAAAGAGATAGAGCGCCTGGTCAATATATTTCTGATCCAGACCCCGCTTGAGCGCCATGAAGAGATTCGCGGGCACACAGAGTCCTTCGTCCGCGATCATGCGCGCGCATTCGGATTTCCACAGCACGCACTTGTTACGCGTCATCTGCAGAAACTTGTGACCGGTTTCCTGGGCGTCCTCGATGTGCGTGCCCTGATCGAAAGAATTCCACGATTCCACCATGAGGTATTCGGGCTGGTAGGAAAAGGCCTTCTGCCACGTCCATTCATACACCAGCGTATCCTGGCGGTCGATGTAACGATCCAGACCCAACACCCAATTGCGCTCATCCATGCCGGGCCAGGCGCCTCCGACGAGGTATTGCCGTCCGGCGTTTCCTGCCACCGTGTAGAAATTATCGAGGTATTCTGCGCCCCACTTTTTCCCTTGCGGATCCCATTCCTGGTTGGCCAGTTGGGCACGCACGTAAAAGCCATCGACACACTCGCACCGCTCCGGTTTGTCCGTTTCCCAGTTCCAGATGAGCGCCACATCATCGGGCAGAATGGCTCTGGCTGCATTGACAAATCCACAACACGAGGCACCAGACCCGGTGCAGTAGACGAACAGCAGTTTTTCCGTGTTGTCGCGTACGCCCCAATAGGCTTGTTTTTTCAGGATGACATCGCGCAAATATTCGAGATTGGCGGTCTGATCGCCGGAATTCTTGCGCGACCACCCGGCGATGATCCTGAAATCAAAACCCATGTCGCCATACTGCTCGTAGAGGCGTTGTGCGGCATCGAGCAGCCCCAATAACGTCACATTTTCATAAGAATCTTTGCCGTACCAGTCGACGACAAATGCATCCACATCGGCCGCCCAGGCGGACAGAATGTGGTACTCCCAGATGTCCGGGTCGTGCGAGCTGTAGAAGGCGAAAGCAGAGGTATCTGCAATGCCGCCATTATTCTGCTCTGACCAGTAGCGGTAGTTGTCATCTGAGCCGCTGTACCAGCCCTCATACCAGGCCAGGACGGGCCGACAGCCGCCGAGATAGAAATTGTGTTCGAGGCATCCGGGAAGATTTTCATCCAGCGTAAAATCGAAAGCATCCTGGGGATATCCTTGCACCCACAGATGACAGGGCACGCCGAGGATGACATCCTCGAAATAGTAATGGCCATTGAGATCGGTGCGGTGTTTGGCGGTTTTGAGTTTTTCACTTTCGAGGCGGACGACCACGTCGGCGAGCGGCTTGCCATTGCAGTAGACATATCCCTCGATGCAGCCGGTTTTCAGGTCGCCCCAGTAATGGGCCGGATCCGTATCGCGAACCGTCTCTGCTTCATACTGGCCTGTCACCGTCGCCAGGTTCGCATGCTGACCCGCCGTGGCCGTGGCCGTCGCCGTCCCGGTCATCGATTCGCCGGGTGCCAGCGTG
>DCUM01000107.1:0-37805 GCA_002327255.1 bacterium UBA2214
ATCGACGCAGTCGATGCACTCCAAAAAAGTCTCTCTTTTTTCTTTATGGACAGCCCCGGGATCCGGGCGGAAGCGGATGAGCCCCCGGGGTGCGCTGCGCATGCCTGAATGGGAAAAAAATTCAAAAAAGACTTGATTCTCTCTTCCTCATTTCGTAAAATATACCAATTATTGGAAGCGCTTCCCGAATAGCCATTATTACTTGTTTATTCACATGGAAGCCCTTCCGGCAGGAAGGAACCCGGAAGCCGCTGGAGACCCGTTTGGCTGCCACCATCTACGATGTCGCGAAAAAAGCAGGCGTTGGGATCGGCACGGTTTCGCGCGCCATCAATAACAGCCCGCAGATCAACCCGTCCACCAAAGATCGCATTCTCGGCGTCGCCCGGGAACTCAATTATCAGCCCCACGCCCTGGCGCAAAGCCTCGCACGCAAAAAAACCTTCACCATTGCCAGCGTCGTACCCTTTTTCACCAATTACTTTTTCATCGAACTCTTGCGCAGCGTGCAGCACGCCCTCTCGCGCAGCAATTACGATCTCATCCTCTACAGCGTCGACCGCATGGATCGCAGCGATACCACCCTGGAGCGCGTCCTCTCCGAACGCCGCAGCGACGGCGTGCTCATCATCTCCATCGGCCTCAACGACGCCTATGCCGGCAAATTCATCGCCGCCAATATACCGGTGGTCCTCATCGACCATATGCATTTTCAAATCGATTCCATTGCCATCGCCAACCGTGAAGGCGCCTACAGCGCCACCGAACATCTCATTGCGCTCGGCCATCAGCGCATCGGCATGATCGACGGCCATCTCTCCAGCTATCCGGCCATCCTGCGCCTCGAAGGTTTCAAAAAGGCGATGCTGGAACACAATCTGGTTTTCGATGACCGTCACCTTATCATCTGCGACGCCCAGGCCGGGGAGCATGGCTTCAACGAAGTGGCCGGTTATCTCGCCATGAAACGCCTCATCGCCCAGAATGACATTCTGCCCACGGCGCTCTTTGTCGCCAGCGATGTTCAGGCCCTGGGCGTCATGCGCGCGGCCAAGGAAGCGGGCGTGCGCATCCCCGAGGACATCGCCCTGGTCGGATTTGACGACATCGAATTTGCCAAATTCGTCGGTCTCACCACCATGCGCCAACCCATCGCGATGATGGGGCAGATGGCTGTGGAGCGTCTGCTGGAGCGCATCCACGGCGACCAGCAGGGCGATTTTCATCACAAACTCAAGGCTGAACTGATCGTGCGCGAAACCTGTGGATCGCGCAAAGGTTTTCATGTCCAGGCTGAATCTTAAAATCACAGAATTTGAAAAGCCATATCATCTTAACCTATCTGTAAGGAAAGCGTATGATGAAGAAATCGTTGCAAGTCCCTTTGATCGGGCTGCTCGCGCTGGCTCTGCTGCTCCCCCTTGTGGCGTTTGCCGGCACCACGGGCAAAATCGTCGGAACCATCAAGGATGACAAAAGCGGCGAGACCTTGCCCGGCGTCAATGTCATCATCGAAGGCACCTCACTGGGTGCGGTGACCGACATGGAGGGCTATTACATGATCAACAATGTGTCGCCCGGGGTCTATAATCTGCGCACGGCCCTGATCGGTTATCAGGCCAGGATCACCTCCAATGTCCGCGTCTCGGTCGACATGACCACCACGATCAACGTCAACCTGGGCCAGACCCTGGTGGATGTCGGCGAAGAGGTCACCGTGGTGGCCGAACGTCCCATTGTGCAGCGCGATAAAACCTCCTCGCTGGCCGCGGTGGGCGCTGCCGAGATCAAATCCATGCCGGTGCGGGAAGTGGCCGATGTGCTCGAACTCCAGGCCGGTCTGGTGCGCGACGGCTACGGCGGCATCCACGTCCGCGGCGGCCGCAGCGGCGAAGTGGCCTACTGGGTCGATGGTATCGCCGCCACCGACGGCTACTCCGGCAACATGGGGGTTCAGATTGAGAACGCCTCGGTTCAGGAACTCCAGGTCATCAGCGGCACCTTCAATGCGGAATATGGCCAGGCCATGTCCGCTGTGGTCAATATCGTCACCAAAGAGGGCGGCGAGAAACTGCATGGTGAAATCTCCTCCTACGTCGGCGACTATGTCACCTTTGACGACGATACCTACTGGGTTCTGGAACCCGACGGCGAAGATCTTTCCGCCATCCGTGCGCCCCAGGAAGGGAGCTACAAAAAGACCAATGCCCTGCGTAAATTCAATCCAACCTACAATCTCCAGGGCAGCCTGAGCGGACCGATCCTCGGCGACAAGCTCACTTTTTTCGCCACCGCGCGCTATTTCAGCAATGAGGGCTATCTCTACGGCAAACGCTGGTTCACACCGCAGGGCCTCCAGGGCGACGGTGAACTGGTCTCCATGAACCCCTACCAACGCCTCAGCGCCCAGGCCAAACTCGCCTACCGCCTCAAGGGCAACATGAAACTGACCTACGGTATTATGGGCAATGACAATGAATTCCGCTGGTACGACAGCTACTATAAATACAATCCCGATGGCAATTACCAACGTTTCGAAAATGCGCTCAACCAGACGGTGACCTTTACGCATACGGTGAGCATGCGCACCTTCTATGAGGTCAAGTTCACCAACTTTTCAACCGATTACAAGCACTATGTCTATGAAGATCCCCTCAACGCCGTCACCTATGTCGGCAAGACCGACAGCAGTGGCACCACACCGGTGACGACGTATATCATCGCGGGGGATACCGAAGGTTACGTCCATCCCGATTCGCTTAATGCGCCTTCGAACTGGAGCTTTGCCAAAGCGGGTACGCAGAGGCAGCATTTCTCGCGCAATACCAGCTACAATGTGGCCAAATTCGACATCACCAGCCAGATGACCAAAAATCATCAACTCAAGGCCGGTATGGAAGCGCGTTTCTACGATCTCACCCTGGATGAATTCAACATCATCCCCGCGCGTCTCGGCAATGATGAAATCGTGCCCTTCAAGCCCTCGATCCCGGAGCGCAGCACGCCCGACCATAACGGCTATGCGCACAAACCGGTCGAGTTCTCTATCTATGCGCAGGATAAGATGGAATTCAACGAGATGGTGGTCAACTTTGGCCTGCGCTTCGACTATTTCGATTCCAAGGGCAAGGTGATGGCCGATCCCGCGGACCCCAACATCTATGATCCCTTGCTGCCGTCGCACAAATACAAAAACTACACCACCACCACGCCCGATTCGGAGCTGGTTCCCTATACCCTGGCCGAGCGCCAGGCCTTCTGGTATAAAGAGGCCTCCGCCAAGATGCAGGTCAGTCCGCGCTTCGGCATTGCCTATCCCATCACCGACCGCGGTGTGATTCACTTCTCCTATGGTCATTTTTTCCAGATTCCAACCTTCCGCCAGCTCTATGGCGCCAACGACGGCACCGATACCTCCAATCCCGATCTCGAAGTGGCCACGACCTCGGGTAACACGACCTTTCTCAGCAATGCGGATCTCAAACCACAGAGAACGGTGCAATATGAAATCGGTCTGTCACAACAGGTGACCACGGACCTGGGCCTGGAAGTGACGATGTTCTATCGCGACGTGCGCGACTGGGTGGGCGCCAGTCCAACCATCCCCACCTATCTGGCGAGCCTCTCCTATTCGCAATTCGAAAATCTCGATTACTCCAACGTCAAGGGCGTGACCCTGGCCCTGAGCAAACGCTACTCCAATTATTTTGAAGCGGGTCTGGATTACAGCTATATGGTCGCCGAAGGCAGCGCCTCCAATCCCAAGGATGCCTATGATGACCGTCTCGCCGGACGCGCCCCGCGCATCCAGTTGATCCCGTTGAACTGGGATCAACGCCACACGCTCAATGGCAATCTCAGCGTCGGTACCACCACCTGGCGCGCCAGCGTGCTGGTCAAATATTGGACCGGCACACCCTACACGCCGACCTTCCCGCCGGGCCTGGTTTCCGGCGGCAGCGCCTTCAGCGGACTGGCCAACAACAGCGCCCGCAAACCGGCCATCAACACCACCGATTTACGCCTCTTCAAGAGCTTTAGGGTGATGAAACAGGATATCTCGGTGTTTGCCTATGTTTTCAATCTCTTCGACCAACGCGCGGCCAATAACGTCTGGAGCGATTCGGGAGATCCGCAGTATACCCTGCAGACGCGCAATGCCAGCTATGATGCCAACCGCATCAGCACCATCGAAGACAACGCCAACCGGCCGGACTGGTATTCGGAGCCGCGACAGGTGCAACTTGGATTTTCATTGACTTTTTAACGATCTGAAAATACCCACTTAAAATAAACATAGGGATTGAACGTAATGAGAAAACCAATAGCCTTGATCATCGTGCTGGCATTGCTCGCTCTGGGCGCGGCAGCCTTCGCGCAGCCCAAACCACACGGGAGCGCCAGCGCGGAACGCTCTGCCATCCATAATGGCAACCGCATTCAAACCACGTTTTACAACTCAGGCCTCATCGGCCGTGTCAGCGGCATTCCGGGAGACATGGCCGGCGAATGGCCCAAAGGCTCCGGACACCTCTACATCGGCGACCAGCTCATGATGGTGGGCGCCGAGATCATCGATGCCAACGGCGAGATCAAGCATTCCGTGGTCACGCCGCCGGGGCCGAAAGTGGGTGCGCGAACGGGCGACATCTCGTCCGATGGTCTCACCTGGTATACCTGGCTGCCCCTGCCCGGTTATGCCGGTCCCGACACCAACATCATCGCCATGAGCCATGTGCCCAAATCCTATCCCGTTTATTGGCCGGACAAGGAAAATGTACCGGATGATCCGGGCTGGCGCAACGATGCCCTGGATGGCAATCCCCGCCGCGCCGCCTGGAACGGCTATTTCGGCAAGGACGAAAAACAGGCGGATCAGGAGAGCTATTTCATCATGGATGACTACACCGATGCGCGCTATAACTTTTATCCCGATGCAACCGACTCCACCCGGCGCGGCCTGGGTTTGCAGGCCTCCTCACGCGGCCTGCAATGGTCCAACGCCCTGGCGCAGGATGTGCTCTTCTTTCTCTATGATATCAAAAACATCGGCACCACCTCCTACGACAAGGTGGTCTTTGGCTTCATCTGCGGCTATATGGCCGGCGGGGATGGCGAGGACGACAACTGTACCTTTGAGCGTGCCGACAACCTCACCTATACCTGGGACGCCGACGGCGTCGGCCAGGGCGGCTGGAGTCCCGTGGATGTCGCGGGTTGCGCCTTTCTCGAGAGCCCCGGCAATTCCAGGGACGGCATCGATAACGACGGCGACGGCCGCAACGGTCCCGGCAAAGTCATCACCGAAGCCCTCTTTCAGCCCCGCACGCTGGCCGCTGGACAGAATGTGGTCGTCATTGATTATAATACCTTTGAACGCACGGTGCGGCCCATGCCCGCCGACTCCCTGGTCATCCGCGATGCCAAAGGCAACCGCATCGTCTACCGTCCCGGCCAGCAGGTCGAGGAGATCCGGTTCAATGGTTTCGATGACAACCTCGACGGTCTCATCGATGAAAACAATTTCAATGAAATCGAGATCGCTCCCAAGGTCACCCAGAAGAGTTTTGTCTATCTCGGACTGAAATACATCGACTACTTCACCGGTGAGGGCAAAGACAATCTCCTCATCGATGAACGCCGCGATGACGGCATCGACAACGACGGCGACTGGGATATACTCCGCGATGACCGCGGTCTGGACGGCGTCTGGAACACCATGGACACCGGTGAAGGCGATGGCCTGCCCACCTCCGGCGCCGGCACCGACGCCCCGGGCGAACCCCATATCGACAAAACCGATATCAGCGAGTCGGATCAATTGGGCTTGACGAGTTTTTACTTCTTCTATCCCTTCAACAAGTTCTCCCTGAAAGAGGATGAAAAAATCTGGGGCTTCATGACCCCGGGGTCGTTCAACAGCGGCGTCGGCAACAACGTCGACGGCGACTGGATCTACGGTTCGGGTTACTTCCCGCTCAAACCCGGCGAAACGGAGCGCATCTCCGCCGCCATTCTCTTCTCGGACTGGGTGCAGGGCGATCCGCGCAGCGGCATCCTCGCCAAAAAACGCACCGCCCAGTTCATCTATGACGAAAATTACAATTTCGCCAAGGCGCCGGATCCCCCCAAGGTATGGGCGGCAGTCGGCGACGGCGAAGTCACCATCTATTGGGACGATGCCGCCGAATACTCCTATGACGCGGTCAGCGGCTACGATTTCGAGGGCTACCGCCTCTACCGCGCCTCGGATCCCGGTTTTGCCGATCCCAAACCCGTGACCGATTACCTCGGCCGCAATCAATTCATCGTGCCGATGAAACAGTGGGATTTGCAAAATGGCGTCACCGGCTTCTATCCCGTCGCCTATCAGGATATGGGCGTTCAGTGGTATCTCGGCGGCGATACCGGACTGGTGCACTCCTTCCGGGATACGACGGTCTATAACGGCTACACCTATTATTACGCCGTGACCTCCTATGATCGTGGCGACCTGGTCAACGGATTTACGCCGAATGAGTGTCCCAAGGATATCAATATCGACGCTTCCGGCAATGTCTCCATGGGATCCAATGTGGTGCGCGTCACGCCGTCGACCAAGGCGGCCGGTTACATCAGCCGCGATAAAGCCATCACGCTGGAAAAACAGCCCGGCACGGTCGCCTCCGGCAGGGTGAGCGCGGAGATCATCGATGAGAAACGGGTGCCGGATAACCGCCTCATCGAGGTGCGCTTCACCGACACCGCCTCCGATGGCATCGACAACGATCATGATTGGGTCGCTCCGCGCGACGATGTCGGCGCCGATGGCATCGCGGGAACCGGCGATGCCGGCGAAGGCGACGGGATCCCCACACCCGGCGAACCCAATCTCGATTGGCGCGACCTGCAGGAATGGGTGCCGAAAACCACCGGTTACCTGATCACCGACATCACCAATGCCGCCACGCCGGACACACTGGTCAAGGCGGACATGGTGGTGGTGCAGGACAGCGGCGCCCGGCTCGACACGGTCGTCAACCGTTATGAGGATCTCGATGGCAGCCGCGACTTTTTCTACGGCATGCGCCTGCAACTGCAGAACGACGAAAAGGTGCAACGCATCCTCGACAAGACCCGCTGGAATGTCCAGCGTTCGACGCCGCCCTTCAACTACAGCTATGCCTTCAACCGTTTCGTCGCCAGCGGCTTTTTTGAGGTCGGCATCGAATACCCCATCAACGTGGCGGTCGCCATGCTGGAGGATGTCAGTGGCGAATCCAGTGCTCTGACGCTGCACCGCAGAAACGCCAACGGCAGCAAAGGCGCCGCCTATCCCATTCCGGCGGTCAAGACCAATTTCAAGGTGATAGACCGCAATACCAACCAGGAAATCCCCTATGCCTTCCTGGATTACGCGGTCAAGCCCTCCTTCATTCAGCCGGGACAGCTTTCCAACCTCGACCGCATCATCTTCTACGAGACGGTGAACGGGGAGGTGAATGTCACCTGGAGCCTGATCTTCACCGGCAACGACACCACCAGCTATCATCCCACCAAAGGGGATACCTTCTCGGTGGTCACGACACGGCCGTTCGGCAAGACGGACGTCTTCCGCTTCACCTCACGGGCGGCCAAGGTGGACTTTAAACTGGCTGCCGAGGAGCTGAACCTGATCAAGGTCGTGCCCAATCCCTATATCTCCTCGGCAGCCTGGGAACCGCGCAATCCCTATGATACCGGACGCGGTCCGCGTGAATTGCACTTTACGCATCTGCCGACCAAATGCACCATCCGCATCTATACCGTTCAGGGAGAACTGGTCGCGACCATTGACCACAATGCCCCCTTTTACAACAGCACGGCCAAATGGGACATGCTCACCAGGGATAAACTGGACATTGCCTACGGCGTCTATGTCTATCACATCGACGCCCCGGGCATCGGCAGCAAGGTGGGCAAATTTGCAGTGATCAAATAGAACGATGAGCGTACGGGCGGGGTTATGCGCCCCGCCTGAATTAAACTTGATAACAGTTTGAGGTTTATATGAAAAAACTTTTCTTCCTGGTTCTCATCTGCTCTCTTCTGGTCACCGTCTCGTCTGCTCAGAATGTGACCAAAGTGGGCACCACCGCCGCGCCCTTTCTCAATGTGGGCCAGGGCGCACGTGCCATCGCCATGGGCAGCGCGTACGTCTCCATGGTCGACGATGCCACGTCCATGTACTGGAACCCCGCCGGACTCGCCGTCATGCCGGGCAGCGAGGCGGTTTTCAACCATTCCGAATGGATCGCCGACATCAATTTTGATTTTGCCGGCGTCGCGCTCAACATCGGCGGCATTGGTTCCTTCGGCCTCTTTGCCAATTTTATGACCATGGGCCAAATGGATGTCACCACCACGCTCTATCCGGAAGGCACCGGTCAGCGCTTTGACGCCGGCAGCTACGCCATGGGTGCCTCCTTTGCGCGCGCGCTGACCGACCGCTTCGCCATCGGTTTCAATGTCAAGTATGTGCATGAATACATTCTCAACAGCGCTTCCAACGGCATCGCCATCGATATCGGCACCGTCTTTACCACCCAGTTCCGCGGTCTGCGTCTCGGCGCCAGCATCAGCAATTTCGGCACCAAGATGCGCATGTCCGGTCGCGATCTGCTGGTGCAGCATGACATCGATCCGCTGCGCGAAGGCAATAATGACCGCATCAACGCCAATCTCGCCACCGAGGCCTATGACATGCCGCTGAATCTGCGCGTCGGCATGTCCTACAATGTGCTGCAGGATCTGCAGCAGCACAGCCTGTGGCTTGCCATGGATGCCATCCACCCCAGCGACAATGTGGAATCGGTGAACATCGGCGGTGAGTATGGCTTCATGAACACCTTTTTCCTGCGCGGCGGTTACACCTCCCTGTTTGCGAAAGAGGCCGAACAGGGGGCGACACTGGGCGCCGGCTTGAAATACGGATTTGGCGGACGCATGGCCTTGAAGATCGACTATGCCTATGAGGCATTCGGACGATTCGATTACGTGCAAAAATTCACCCTGGGCATGGTGTTCTAGCGGGCCAAGAGGGACACAGGAGTGTTCAAGATCGCGCCGGGGTTCCACGCCGGTGCGGGACGCACCCGGGGTTCCATGGGCGCAGATAAGCAACCAGAACCCGGAGCTGTTGAAAAAAGATCGCGCCGGGGTTCCACGCCGGTGCGGGACGCACCCGGATCTCCATTGGTGGAGATTGGCAAGCAGGACCCGGAGCTGTTGAACATTGCCTGGCAGAATAGAACCCCGCGACCATCCAGAAAAAGAAAAACCGGCAAACCCCGGGCGCCGTATCTTATCCGGCCCCGGGGTTTCATATATTTCTATAGGTGCGCACCATGAAAAAATATCTCGCCGGCATCATTATCTTCCTCGCCTGCTCCAGCCCTCCCCTGAATGATGAGGTCGCCGCCCGGGTCGATGGGGAGCCCATTCCCACCCAGGAGTTGCGCAACAACATCGCCTTTTTCACCCAGCTGGCGCCCAACAAACGCGGTCGCGAACTGGTCGAAGCCCATCTCGATCTGCTCATCGATAAAAAACTCTTCGCCCGCGAGGGACGCCGCCGGGGTTTCGATAAAAAACCGGTCGTTCAGAAAGTGGCCGATTGGGTGGAGCGCGATCAGATGATCAGAGCCCTTTACCAGCAACAGATTCGCAGCCAGATCGAGCCGGATGAGGAACAGATTCGTGCGGCCTTTTTTCGCGGCCGTGAACGGCTGCGGCTGCGCCACATCTTTGTCAAGAGCGAAGAGGCGGCGCTGGAGGTGAAACGCCAACTGGATGCCGGCATCCCCTTCGAGGAAATCGCCGCCGCCACATTCAGCGACAGCACCTTGCGCGCCAATGGCGGCGATCTCGGCTACGTCGGTATCGACGATGTGGACGCGCGACTGGCGGAGGTGGCGTTTGAACTGCCCCTGCATACGGTCTCGGCGCCGGTGCGCAGCAAATGGGGCTACCATATCCTCCGCGTCGACGATCGCAAGGAACAGCTCTTTACCAGCGCTGAAGATTATGCCCGGCAGCGCGATCGCGTCATCCGCGATATGCGGCGCCGTCTGGAAAAAAAGGTCGCGGATGCCTATATCAACGAAACAATGCAGCGTCATGATGTCAAACTGATCAACGCGGGTTTCAATGTGCTGGGTGCCGTCGTGCAGCAGGTCGTGATCACGGCGGATCGTATGGTGCCCGATTATCATCCCATGCTGGGGGGGACCGAGCTCGACATGATGGAAAAGGGCCTCGCCGGCCATGAGCAAGAGGTGCTGGTGACCTTCGACGAAGGTCAATGGACGCTGGGAGATTTCATGCGGCGCGTCGAAGCACTGCCGCTGACTGAACGGCCGCGCATGGATACGCCGGGCAAGCTGCGCGCCGATATCGGCAAGATGGTCGTGCGCGAGTTGCTGGCCAGGGAGGCCAAACGGCATAATCTCGACAAGGATCCCATCGTGCGCGCCACGGTGGAAAAGTGGCGCGATGAATATACCTTTGGCACCCTGTGGCAAAGCGTCCAGGACACCCTGAAAGTGACGGCCGTTGAGGTGGAACAATTTTATGACGCGCATCGCGGACGCTACAGGGAGCCCGAACGTGTGCGGGTGCGTGAAATTCTCGTCCCCGATTCGCTGCAAGCCGTGGCGCTGTTGCAAAAAATCCGCGCCGGCGCCGATTTCGAAGTGCTGGCACGGCAGCATACGCAAAGGCCGGAAAAAGCGGCGCCGGGTGGCGATCTCGGCTGGCTAAAGCGCTTCGATTACGGCAACGCCTCATTGTGCGCACTGGATCTGCAGCCCGGGCAGGTGGGCGGCCCCGTGCGCATGCCGCAGGGCTTCGCCATCGTGAGAAATGAGGGGTACCGCGCCAGCCGTCCGGCGGTGCTGGAAGAGGCCCTGACCGCCGCGCAGGCCGATGCCCGGGATGCCAAATCCGATCAGGTCTATGGCGGCATGGCGGCCGCGCTGCGCAAAAAGGCCCGGATCGTCCGCAATGAAAAAGTCATCGCGCAGCTCGCCGTCGAGTTCGCCGAGCCCGAATCGTTCATCAACCTCATGGGGGCGCCAAACCGGTGAGCCCATTTATGCGCGTGGCGTTCAGAGGATAGTCTCCTGGCTGACAGGCGCTGACGCCCGGCAACAAGGGACGCGCTGCGGCTGTTCGCCCGGGGAAGAGTCCCCGGACGCTCGGGTTGGTTCTTTGGTCTTGTCCGTGTATTCCGTTTTTTGCGACCCCGGGGTCGGGGTTCGCCCCCGGGGTTCCACATGGGACTGATTTTATAAATTAGAGGAACCCGGGTTTCCGTAAAACCGCGGCAGTATCAAGAGCTGCCCCTTTTTCAACAGCCCCTGTAAACGGGGAACCATGGAGCGCAAATTCCTTCACAGAAAAAAAGGTTGCCGGACAATCGATATTTTTGTATCTTTCGGAATTAATCCGATACCATCAAAGATCACACAAAGCACCACGTTCCGCTATGGTGCAGGTTTGAGACGATCAACAAATACCCAAACTGAGTGATTTAACAACTCCCCGGCAGCTGTCAGCTTTCAGGAAGGTTGCCGAGCAACCACAAAGCGCTCAATTCAGGAAATAATAAGCCGTGTCATTCCTGTCATCTTTGTGGTTTTTTCAATTTTTCCGGACAGCAGCTATCATTTCAAGAAGGATCATCCCATGTCCAAAATTTCCATCCTGGCCGAATTCTGGCAGTTTCTGCGCGAGCGCAAGAAATGGTGGCTTGGCCCCATCGTCTTTTTTCTCGTCCTGCTGGGCATTCTCATCGTCTTTGCAGAAGGGTCCGCGCTGGCGCCGTTCATCTATACGCTTTTCTGATCAGGACGCTCCATGCCGCCCCTCACGCCCAAACAAAAAAAAGCCATCCGCAGCGCCTGGCCGGCGGAGGCGCCTGCGCGCATCGCCCAAAAACTCGGCGTCAGCGAGGAGAGCGTGCGCGAGCTGGTCGGCGCGGCGACGCCGGCAGCGGCATCAACCCGTCGCCCGAAATGGGTTTTCTGGCTGCTGCTTTTGCTGCTGCCGTTGCTTTTTTTCGCGGCCATCGAGGGCGGATTGCGCCTGTTTCACTACGGGCGGGCGGAGCGGCTCGTACTGCAGCGCGAGGCGGATGGCGAAAAATATTACCAGCTCAACCGCCAGGTGGCACGGCGCTATTTCGCCGGTGATGAAGTCGCAGCACCGGATGCCCGTTCCGAAGCCTTTGCCTTTCACAAAACCCCCAATACCTTTCGCATCTTCTGTCTGGGCGGCTCAACCACCGCCGGGTGGCCCTATCAGTACAATGCCGGCTTTCCCAGTCAGCTGCAGGCCCGCCTCAGTCTGCTCTTTCCGGAGAAAAATTTTGAAGTCATCAATGCCGGCATATCCGCCATCAACAGTTTCTCGGTGCTCGAGTTCACCCGCGAGCTGGTGCGCTATCAGCCGGATCTTTTTCTCATCTACATGGGACACAACGAATTTTACGGCGCGCTCGGCGTGGCCAGCACCCAGGGCGGCTGGAAGAACCGCACCCTGATCAAGACCTATCTGGCGCTGAGCGACCTGCGCCTCTTTCAACTCTTGCGCGACGGCATCGCGCTCCTGAAAAAGCCGCGCCCGGAAGCCCCCGGCGGTCATACGCTGATGGAAATGGTCGCTGCGGATAAAAAGATCGCCTATGGCTCCACGACCTATCGCAAGGGACGCGACTTTTTCGCGGCCAATCTCGACGAAATCCTGCAGGTGATCAAAAAACACCGTGTGCCGGTCGTGGTGAGCACCCTGGCCAGCAATATCGCGGAGCAGCCGCCTTTCGAGTCCGTGTTTTCGCAAGAGATTACCGTTCAAAACCGCTGGAAGAGCGCGATGGATCTCGGTGATGCGGCCTATGTGCGCGGCAACTGGAGCGGCGCCATCGCACAGTACAGCGCCGCCCGGGAACTCGATGAGCAGCCTGCGGAAGCCGCCTTCAAACTCGGCAAGAGTTATCAGGCCCGCGGCGATTATGGCAAGGCCCGCGATTTGCTCGAACGCGGCCGCGACCTCGATGCCCTGCGGTTCCGCGCCAGCTCCGAGTTCAATCAGGTCATCCGCCGGGTGTGCGCCGGGCTGCAGGTGCCCGTCGCCGAAACCGAGCAGCGACTCGCGGCGGCGTGCGAGCACGATTTGATCGGCCATGCCGTCATGACCGAACACCTGCATCCGAACCAGTATGGCTATTTGCTGATTGCCGACGCTTTCCTGCACGCCATGGCGCAGCAGGGCGTGATCACGCCAACCGCACAGTGGCCGTGGCAGCGCGATCTGCCGCTCGACGGTTTGCTGGAAATAGCCTGCATCACCCCCCTGGAGGAGATCATCGCCGCGCAGCGCATCCGCCAACTCACCAGCCGCTATCCCTACAAGACGCCGCGCGTGCTCGACGTGGCGGCGGATGCTGAATACAAGGAATTCCTGCAGCGCACTGCGGATGGCATTTTACGCCGTTCTTTCAGCTGGAATGACGGCCACTACCGCGTGGCGGAGTATTTGAGCGAGCGCGGCCGCCATGCGGAGGCGGAACAGGAATACCGCGCTGTCATCCGGGTTGTTCCTGGCAACTATTATCCCTATATTTTCCTCGCCAACGCCCTGATTGCACAGAAAAAAATGGCTGAAGCCGAGGAGGCGTTGATGCAGAGCGCCCGGTACAGTGTTCACCTCCCCTTTGCCTTTGCCAAGCTGGGCGTTCTCTACATGACGCAAAATCTGCCGATAAAAGCCAGGCCGGTGCTGGAGCAGGCCATGGCCACCGCCGGCAACAGCCGGGAATTCACCGGCAACGACCGCTCCCGCGTCCATTATCTCTACGCGCTGGCGTTGGCGCAGACCCGTGAGCTTGACAAAGCCAGGGAGCATGTTCAGATTGCCGCCCGTTTGACACCGGGCGACGAGCGTATAACGGCCCTTCAGGCGCAGTTGCAGGCGCTGGCGCCGTAAAATCAACTCTGTTTCCATACCAAACAAGGGAGTAGACATGACGCTTCTGGATTATGGCATCGTATTCACCTATTTGACGGGCGTGATTCTGGTCGGCCTGTGGAGCGAACGGCGCGCCAAGCAGAATCTCGACGCCTATTTTCTCGGTAACCGCTCGCTGCCATGGTGGGCGCTGGGTGCGTCGGGCATGGCCTCCAATCTGGATATCAGCGGCACCATGATCAACACCGCTTTCATCTTTGCCCTCGGCGCCACGGGATTTTTCATCGAAATCCGCGGCGGCGTCACCCTGATCATGGCGTTCCTGATGATCTTTATGGGGAAATGGAACCGCCGCGCCGAGGTGATGACCATGGCGGAGTGGATGCACCTCCGCTTCGGCGACAAGCGCGAAGGCGATGTCGCCCGCATCATCGCGGCGCTGTCAGCGATCATCATGACCATCGCCATGATCACCTACTTTGCCGTCGGTTCGGGCAAGTTCATCGGCGAATTTCTCGGCATTCCGTCGTTCTGGGGACTCTCTTCGGAATTCTGGGCCGCCACCCTCATGATCACCCTGGCCATGATCTATACCGTGGCCAGCGGACTCTACGGGGTGGTGTGGACCGATGTCTTTCAGGGCTTTCTCATCTTTGGCGTCATCGTCTACATCTGCTATATGGCGGTCAGCCAGTTCCTGCTGCCGGACGCCTTTTCGGTTTCCCTGCCGATGCGTGACGGCACGTTTCAGGCCGTTGCCACCACCCGCGAAGCCTGGACCAGCGTCCTGCCGCCGTGGAAACTGGATATTCCCGCGGAGAGCCTCTATTCCATCTACAATCTCTTCGGCATCGCCATCCTGTTTTATCTCTTCAAAGTCACCCTGGAAGGCAGCGGCGGCACGGGCAGCTATATGCTGCAGCGTTACATGGCGGCAAAAAATGACCGCGACTGTGGTTTGCTCTCCCTGTTCTGGACCTTTCTGCTCTCGTTCCGCTGGCCCTTCATCGCCGCCATCGCCATCATGGGCGTCAGCTACGGCGTCACCCACCAGGGCATCAGCGATCCGGAACGGGTGCTGCCCATTGTCATCAGTCAACTGGTGCCGGCCGGCATCAAGGGACTGCTGGTCGCCGGCCTCATGGCGGCCGCCATGTCCACTTTCGATTCCACCGTCAATGCCGGCGCCGCCTACTGGGTCAAGGATATCTATCAGGCCTATCTGAAACCAAAAGCGACGCCGCGGCAGCTGGTGCTGCAGAGCCGCTGGTCATCGATCCTCATCGTTCTCATCGGGCTCTTCTTTGCGATTTTCATCAAGAACATCAATGAAATCTGGGGCTGGATCACCATGAGCATCGGCGCCGGCATGCTCCTGCCCATGCTGGCACGCTGGTACTGGTGGCGCCTCAACGGCTATGGCTTTGCCGGCGGCATCGTCTTTGGCATGGTCGCGGCCGTGGTGCAGAAAGCGCTCTTCTCCGGCGTGCCCGAGTATGTCTCCTTCACCTTCGCCGCCACAGTTTCGGTCATCGGCATGGTGCTGGGCACCTATCTCACGGCCCCCACCGAGAAAAAAGCGCTGGAGAATTTTTATAAAAAGACCCGCCCCTTCGGCTTCTGGGGCTCGGTGAAAAAGGTCCTGCCGCAACGGACGCTGGCCGCCATCCAAAAAGAGAACCGCCGCGACATCATCGCCACGTTCTTCGCCGTGCCCTGGCAGATCGTGCTCTTTCTCTTCATGATGATGATTGTCATGCAGCGCTGGGATAACCTGCTGTGGCTGACGGCGCTCCTGATCCCGCTATCGGTGGCGCTCTATTTCACCTGGTACCGTCACCTCTCGACCGAAGTCAGGGTGGAAGAGACGCCATGACGAGACCGCGGGCGATCATACTCGTTTTGCTGCCGCTGCTGCTGACCGGTTTTTTCCTGAATTGCGCAAGGGACCGCGAGCAGCGCATTCTCGTCTGGCACTCCATGCGACCCATCGAGAGCGACATCCTGCGCCTGGCGCTGGCGGATTTCTCCCGGCGTCATCCGGGCTGGGTGTTCGACGAGCTTTTTTATGCCCCGGAGACCGCCCGCACCAATTATATCATCTCGGCGCTGGGCGGCAGCGGTCCGGCGCTCTTTTGGGGCGCCAACGACAACATCGGACCGTTTGTGGAGATGGGCGTGATCAGGCCCCTGGAGGATTTGGTCACGTCCGCCTGGCTCGACAGCTTTCTCACCGCGCCCCTTCAGGCCAATACGCATTTGCAGGGACACGTCTGGCAGATCGCCGACCGCATCGGCAATCATCTCTGTCTGGTCTACAACAAAAAGCTGGTGTCGCAACCGCCGCAGACGATGCAGGAACTGATCGCGTTCGGCGAGCGTTATCTCGCCGCGCACCGGGGACAAGCCAATTATTATCCCCTGGTGTGGAATTATACCGAGCCCTTTTTCGCCGTGCCCTTTATCGGCGGCTATGGCGGCTGGGTGATCGATGAAAACAATCAGCCGACGCTGGATCATCCCGCGGTCGTCAAAGCCGCCCAACTCATTTGGGATTTGGCCCATGTGCACAAGGTCATCCCCGTCGAATGTGACTATGAAATCGCCAACGCCCTGTTCAAGGACGGTTATGCGGCGATGATCATCAACGGCAGCTGGTCCTGGGGCACCTATATCGAGAACGGCATCGACATCGGCATCGCGCGCATCCCCCTGATCGATGAGACCGGCCTGTGGCCAACGCCGGCCGTCTCTCCCCTGGGCTATTCGCTCAACGTCCATCTCGAGGGCGAAAAACTGCAGATCGCCCTGGAGTTGCTGGCGTTTTTGACCACCTCGGAGATGCAACTGAAATTTGCGGCGGTATCGGGCGCCATCCCTTCGCGGATCGATGCGTTCCATTCGCCCGCGGTGCGCGAGAATCCCATCATCAGCGCCTCGCTGCAGCAGTTGCTGGTGGGCCGCGTCATGCCGCCCGTCACCGAGATGCGCTGGATCTGGGATGCCATGCGGCCCAGTTACCAGGGCATTTTCACCGGCCGGGTGTCGCCCGAACAGGCAGCCCGGGAGATGCAGGCCCTGGCCTTGAAACTGATCAAAGAGAATCGGGAGTGATATGGCGACAAGCGCAGGGGAAGTGAGACTCAACCGGCTGGCCTGGCTCTACACCATGCCGGCCTTCGTGTTGATGGCGATGATGATCGTCTATCCGTTCATCTTCAACGTCATCATCTCCTTCTCCAACATGAACCTGACCCATTTTCGCGATTGGCGCATCACCGGATTGGGAAATTACTGGCAGGTGGTCACGGATGCCGCTTTCTGGTACTATTTTTCCAAGACGGTTTTGTGGACCGTGCTCAACATCGTTTTTCACGTCACCATCGGCGTCGCGCTGGCGCTGGTGCTCAACAAGGACCTCAAGGGCAGGACCTTTTTCCGCACCCTGCTGATTTTGCCCTGGGCCGTGCCGCAGTACATCACCGCGCTGACGTGGCGCGGCATGTTCAATGCCGAGTACGGCGCGGTGAATCTGTTGCTGAATCAGTGGTTCGGCGTTACCGTGCCGTGGCTGACCACGGAATGGGGGGCCTTCACCGCCTGTCTCATCACCAACATCTGGCTTGGCTTTCCCTTCATGATGATCATAGCGCTCGGCGGTCTGCAGAGCATCCCGGATGAGCTCTACGAGGCGGCGGAAATCGATGGCTCGAGCTGGTGGCACAAACTGCGCCACATCACCATCCCGTTGCTCAAGCCGGTGATGGTGCCCGCCATCACGCTGGGCGTGATCTGGACGTTCAACAATTTCAATGTGGTGTGGCTGGTCTCCAACGGCGGCGAACCGTCGGATAAGACGCATATTCTGGTCTCCTGGATTTACAAAAGCGCCTTCACCTATTTTCGCATGGGGTACGCCGCCGCATTTTCGATGGTCATTTTTGCCGTTCTGCTGCTCTTCAGCTGGAATTTCATCAAAAAAACCCGCGCCACGGAGACGGTTTATTGATCGCCGCGCCTCTGCGGGCGTCATGAGCATTCGGGCATCCAAAAAGGAGCTCGCGCAGAGGCGCAGAGAAAAGCATCCCCGGTCAACGGTACGCTGCGGTCGGCAATGGAATCATCGTCTCCGCGCCTCTGCGGGAAAGCATTTCAAGATCACGCAGAGGATTGGAAGCGCTGGGGGAGTATGATTCAAAATAAATGACTCACGCCAGGCCGCAAAGAGGAATCTTGACCGTTTATTCTGCTGAATGGCATGACATTTCGATGGCCCTTTGTATTTTTGATAGTGGCTTGAAAAAAGCTGGTTTTTCTTTGCGTCTTTGCGGCTTGGCGCGAGCATGGTTTTTCTGTTGGAATATTCAATGATTTATCAAGTCGGTAAAAGCAATAAATGGAACAGCGTACCATGACAAAAACCTGGCCGGGGGTTATTGCGCAGTACCGCACCTGGCTGAAAATTGATGCCAATACCGAACCGGTCACCCTTTTGGAAGGGAACACGCCGCTCATACCCGCGCCGCGCCTGAGCCGCGCGCTCGGCGGCGATGTGGAACTCTATTTAAAGTATGAAGGCTTGAACCCCACCGGTTCCTTCAAGGATCGCGGCATGACGGCTGCCATCACCCAGGCCGTCGCCGATGGCGGTGTGGCCGTCATCTGCGCCAGCACGGGCAATACCGCGGCTTCCGCGGCGGCCTACGCGGCGCGCGCCGGCTTGCGTTGTTATGTGCTGGTGCCCGAAGGTAAAATCGCCGCCGGCAAGATGGCGGGCGCCCTGGCCTATGGTGCCCGGGTCATCAGTATCAAAGGCTCTTTCGATGATGGTCTGGCGATGGTGCGCCAGGCGGCGCAGGAATCCGCCATCATCCTCGTCAATTCCATCAATCCCGCCCGCATGGAGGGACAAAAGACCGCGGCTTTCGAAATCTGCGATGCACTTGGCGACGCCCCGGATTGGCTCTGTCTGCCGGTGGGCAACGCCGGCAATATCACCGCCTACTGGATGGGTTTTTGTGAATATCATCTCGCCGGCATCAGCCGCAAGACGCCGNNAATCCGGCGCGCTGGCAGGATGCCGCCGCCGCGCTGCGCGACTCGGCAGGCCACATCTGCGCGGTCAGCGATGCGCAAATCATGGAAGCCTATCACCTGGTGGCACAGAACGAAGGGGTTTTCTGCGAACCCTCTTCCGCCGCCGGCATCGCGGGATTGAAGCTGCAGCTGCAGCAGGGCCATTTGAAGCTGACCGGGAAGCGGATCGTCTGTGTGCTCACCGGACACGGACTCAAGGATCCTGATTCCGCGACAGCGACCATCACGGCCCCGACCGTCATTGCGCCGCGCATGGAAGAACTCTGGCGGGTGATCGGGTGATGCGAAGACCGGAAACAGGCAGGAGAAATTGTTTGCACAGACTTGAAGATAAAGTGACCGTCCGGGTGCCGGCCACCAGCGCCAATCTCGGACCGGGATTTGACTGCGTCGGCATCGCCCTGGACCTCTGGAATCATTTCGAACTCTATCCGCTGCCGGATGCCCGCGATATCGTCGTGGAAAATCACGGCGAAGGCGCCAGCGAACTGCCGGCCGATGCTTCCCATCTGGTGGTGCAGACACTGCTGGAGGCCCTGGGCGGATGGGACGCCACCGTGGCGCAGGGGGGATGGCGCATCGTCTGTCACAATCAGGTGCCCTGCCGCAGCGGTCTCGGATCCAGTTCCACCGCCGTGCTCGCCGGTGTGACCCTGGCCCAGGTCATTCGCCATGGCGAAGTGCATCTCTCGGAGATACTCGCCCGGGCGGCGCGCCTGGAAGGTCACCCCGATAACGTCGCGCCCGCGGTCTATGGCGGATTGGTCGTGGCGGCCATCAAGGATCACAGCGTCTTCGTCCATCCCATTCCGGTGGTGCATCCCATCGTCACGGTATGTGTGCCCGACTTTCATTTCCTGACCCACTATGCGCGCACCCTGGTGCCCGATCACGTCAGCCGTGCCGATACCATATTCAATATGGGGCGCGCCCTGCTGGTGGTCGAATCGATCCGCACCGGAAATGATCATCTTCTCGCCGAGGTGATGGAAGACCGCCTCCATGAACCGTTTCGTCTGCCGCACATTCCGGGCGCCGCGGCTGCCAAAACCGCCGCGTTGGAAAAGGGGGCGGTGGCGGTGTGTCTCAGCGGCGCCGGTCCCGGCCTCCTCGCCTTTGCCAGAGATCATCACGACGAGGTCGGCCGAGCCATGCAGGCGGCTTTCGAGACCGAGGGCGTGACGGCGCGCTATTGGGTGATCAGAGCCTGCACCTCCGGCGTGATGGTGGAAGGCGTTGCCTGTAAACCGTGAGGATCGCGGCCGCTCAGGCCTGAGTCTCTGCGCGCCTGAAGGCGCCACGGAAAACCGTTCAGACTGCAAGAGACATTTATGGAACGTTAGCAGGAAAACCCCATGAAGGAAACGAATTCCATCGCTTTTATCGGCTCCGGCATGATGGCCGAGGCCATGATCCAGGGATTACTCTGAGAAGCGCGTTAAAGCGGATGCGATCATCGCCTCCGGCGGCCCCAGCGCGGAAGCGCTTTATCATATGGAGAAAGGCAGTGTGCGCACGGTGGTGTCGCGTTCCATATGGGCGGCCTGTCAGCGCAGCAAGGCTCTGGGCGGTCGCCGGCCGGGCGATCCGGCCGCGATGAAATAAATCTAATAGTGCGAGGCGTATCATGCGAAAACCCCGCGATCTCTCCACCGGCGGAAAATTGCTCGCGTATCTGTTTTTGACCCTCTTCACCCTATTTGCCATCTGGCCGGTACTCCAGGTGGTGTCGATCTCCCTGCGGCCAGGAGACCGCTTGCTGAGCCGTTCTCTGGCCATCATCCCGGAGGACGCCACCCTGCAGACCTATGTCCACCTTTTCACGCAGGAACCCTTTCTGCGCTGGATGGGCAACAGCCTCACCGTCTCGGCGGTGGTCACCCTGGTGGGTTCGGCGCTGGCGGCCACGGCCGGTTATGCCTTTTCGCGCTATAAATTTCGCGGCCGCGAAACCGCCATGGTCGGGCTCATCACCACCCAGATGTTCCCGGTCACCATGCTGCTGCTGCCGCTCTTCATTCTGCTCATCAAGCTCAAGGCGTACGATAATTATCTCGGACTGATCATCGCCTATTCGGCCACGGCCCTGCCTTTCACCATCTGGCAGATGAAGGGTTTTTACGATACCATTCCCTTCAGTCTTGAAGAGGCCGCCAGCATCGATGGCTGCACCCCGTTCGAGGTGTTCTGGCGCATCGTCCTGCCACTGTCGGCGCCCGCCCTGGTGATTACCGCACTGTTCACCTTTATGACCGCCTGGAGTGAATATCTCGTGGCGGCGGTCATCATCCAGGATAAAACCATGTTCACACTGCCCCTGGGACTTAAAATGTTTCAGTCCAATATGGAGGTGGCCTGGGGGCTCTATTCCGCAGGCGCCGTCGTCGTCAGCATTCCTGTGGTGCTGCTGTTTATGTTTCTCAGCCGCTGGCTTATTTCCGGGTTGACCCTCGGCAGCGTGAAAGGATGAGCGCCAGGAAATGGCATCCATTCGCCGTTTTGGCGCCAGGGGCGGCTGTGGCTGCCATTATCGCTTGAAAGGAAGCGTTCTATGAAATGGTATCAATCCCTGCTCGCACACCAGACCATTGCCCTGGTGCTGGTGGTCATCGTCTTTCTGGCGGTGGATGATCTGCTGATGCTGCTCTTTATCCAGCATTTTGAAGTGATTCGTCTCTCGGACTGGTCGTATCACATCGTTCATGCCCTTATCTTTCTCAGCAGCCTGGTGATCGCCCTGCTGGTGGTGAAGGCACTGCGCCGCAAACCGGTCACGGGGGAGGAGGGCTTGACCGGTGCCCGCGGTTCGGTGCTGAATCGCACCGGCGTGGAGTATCAGGTGCAGATACAGGGCGAGATATGGCAGGCACTCTGCGATGAAGCCTTGCTGCCGGGAGAGGATATTGTGGTGGACTCTGTCGACGGATTGCGTCTGCGGGTGCGGAAAATCGCCCCCGGCGATGAGCGCTGACGGAGTGGAATCCCCCGCCACGCACTCGGAACCCCGGTATTTTCTGCGGGAACCTCCTGCCTGCGGGCAAAGTATAACGTTGAGAGATGTGCCAGGCGGCCACCACACGGCCGATCAGGAGCGACCAGCGGGCAAAACAGGAGCATGGATGAGGGCGTTACAGGATAAGCGGTCCGGTGGCGCTCTTTTTAACTTGGAATTGCGGCAATTCTTTTGTATCATCTATCTGAGCGTGTGGCGAGAGGTGCGCCAATCAGATCACTCTGCAACGAGTATCCATCGCAACAGTCGCCTCGTTATGCATTTCCTGTTGACAGGCATCCATTCCCATGACCAGATTACAGTGCTGATGCGCCCGGGAGAGCAAAGGGCAGCACGCATCAGGCGACGAAAAACCATTCACAGTTGGCCAGAATGATGCACGGCAGAGTTTGCCGGAATGAATTTCTGCAATCGATGCCGGGAGGGCCGAGGTAGATCGTGAACGGCGGCAGCGTACCAATGTTGTGCATGCATTCCATATCACCACTACATAACACCATGCGGCGTCCGCTGCCTCCCCGGCGGTTCATAAACAGTCAGGACAGGAGAGATGTTATGCCAGCTTCCAAGCGGCATCCCCACATGCTGAAAAGTCTCACCCTGGAACAGGTGACGGCCCTGGACCATGAAGCGATCAATGGCAACGGCCTCGCCTATTACGAGACCGCCATGATCACCCATGCGGTTGTTTATAAGAACAGAATTTCGGCGCATGTGGGCAATTATGCCGAAAACACGCAGGTTCGTATCACCTTTCATGAACACGATTTCGCCGGATCGTGCACCTGTCAGAAATCACGGAAAATATGCAGACACATCGTGGCGCTTCTCTATGCCTGGATTCATGACGGTGGTGAATTTCTCGAAGTGGAAAAGATACTCTGCGAGGTGAAAAAAATGGGAAAAACGCGGTTGCTGGAGATCATTGAAAATATCCTGCAGCAAAAACCCGAGTTCGCCGGGCTGTTTCTCAGCAAACGGCCGCCGGATTGGGATGAAATCGATCTGGAAATCGAGTAAACCGTACAGTGCATCGACAGGAGAAGGTTAAGCAGAATGAGCAAGAGCAGAATCTGGCTGGCAGCAACGGTGGTCATAGTGGGTGGGTGGATGGCAGCATTTTCAAATGTCCTCGCCAATGAACTATTTCCCGTTTCCCCGCAGGTACAGCACCGTGTCAATTTTTGGATCAAAGTCTTTACGATTTATGGCCGGCAGCACGTGATCATTCACGATAACGATCATCTCAATGTCATTTACGACGTTGTCGATCTCGGCGACACGACCTCTGCGAGACGCTCGCGCTGGAGTCAGGTGGAGGCGACACGGCAGGAGGTGCGCGCGGCCCTGCAAAAGCTCAGCCTGATGACCGCACCCATCGACACGCTGACGCTCAATCAACGCCAGCGTCAGGTCTACCGGCAGTGGGCCTTCCGCAACGATCCGGGAAAATTCGCCAAGGCGGCGCAAAATATCCATCTCCAGGCCGGTGTCAATCAGCTCTTTCTCAAAGGGTTGGTGCGCTCCGGACGCTATCTCGACACCATGATGACCGTCTTTCGCCAGTATGGCCTGCCGGAGGATCTCTGTTATCTCCCCCATGTCGAATCAGCTTTCAATTACCGCGCCTATTCCAAGCTGGGCGCTGCCGGTATCTGGCAGTTCACGCGCTCGACCGGGCGAATCTACCTCAAGATTGATTACGCCATCGACGAGCGCTTCGATCCCTGGCTGGCGACCGAAGCGGCGGCCAAATTGATGCGCCATAATTACAGTGAATTGCAGAGCTGGCCCCTGGCCATCACGGCCTATAACCATGGCAAGGGCGGCATGCTGCGCGCCAAAAAGCAGCTCAACACCGACGACCTCGGCACGATCATCGAATATTACAACGGCCGCGCCTTTGGCTTCGCCTCCAAAAATTTCTATGCCGAATTTCTCGCCGCCCGCCATGTCGCCAAAAATTATCAGCGCTATTTCCCGGACGTGCCATTGGAAAAACCGTCAAAGTATCTCACTTTTGAAGTGCCGAGCTATATCACCTACGATGCGCTGGTGAAGAAATTCAAGCTGGACCGGGATCTGGTGGCGGAACTCAATCCGTCCCTGCGCCGGCCCATCCTCAAATCGACGCGGCGCATTCCCCAGGGATTCAAACTGCGTTTGCCACACCTGCCGGAATTCGACCCGCAAGCCCTCTATGCGCAATTGCCCGCCGCTGAAAAATTTGACAGCCAGATATCCGACCGCTATTATCGCGTCGAACCGGGCGACAATCTCGGCCTCATCGCCCGTCAGTTCGGCACCACCGTCGAAACCCTTATGGATCTCAACGATATCAGCAATCCCCGCCGCCTCCGCGCCGGCCAGCTGCTCGAATTGCCGATTCCCGCTTCCGGGGCGCCGACCCGGATTGCGGTTGTGACGCCGCCTGCGGCGGGAACGGAAACAGGCGCGGCGGCGCAACAACCGGCGCGAGAACCTGTGACCGGAACGCAGGAAACGGTGGTCCCGCCACCCAAAGCGAAAGAGAAAGCGGTGGCACCGCCCGATACTTCCCTGCTGGCGCTGGCGCGCGCTCAGGCCGGTAATGGCAAGAGCATCTTTGGCCCGATCCAGTCCGGACAAAAAATGGCCAATGCAAGTGGCGTGGGCGAACGGCTTTTCGAGGTGAATTTCGAAATGCCGGTCTCCAATACCGTTGTCGTGCAACCTGAAGAGACCATCGGCCATTTTGCGGAATGGCTGGGACTTCCGGCACAGCGGCTGCGCCAGATGAATCAAATCGCCTACAGTGAAAATCTTCAGCTGGGTGACAAATTGACGGTGGATTTTGCGCAGGTCCCGGCCGCCGAGTTTCATCGCCGCCGCCTCGAATATCATCGCAGCATCCAGGAAGATTTTTTCACCAACTACCGCATCGACAGCACCCGCACTTATGTCGTGAAAAGCGGTGACAACATGTGGTACCTGTGCAATCGTGTTGTCTCCGCGCCGGTCTGGCTGCTGCAGCGCCTGAACAAGAATCAGGATTTGCTGCGCTTGTACCCCGGCCAGGAGCTGCAAATCCCGGTGCTGACGCCGCTCACCGAGAGCAGCGTGTTGAACCAGGAATAACACAGACCAGCAATTCCCCATCCGAAAGGGCGAACGTCATGTCAGATGCGGAAAAAGAGGCAACGTTGGGAGAGGCCGATGGGCGCCGCTGTGCGGTGGCTGCGGAACATCATGAAGCCATCTCGTTGCTGGATGCCTATTCCCGCGCCGTCATCGCGGTGGTCGAAGGGGTCAGCCCGGCGGTGGTCAGTATCTTTCTGAGACGGCAGAATCGCCGCCGCTTCGAGCCCGCCGGCGCCGGCTCCGGCATCGTCCTGACGCCAGACGGCTACATCCTCACCAATTTCCATGTGGTCCAGCACGCCGATGTCATCGAAGTGGTCTTTACCGACGGCAGCCGCTATCAGGCGGCGGTCGTCGGACTGGATCCGGCCTCCGACCTCGCCGTGATTCGCGCCGCCGCTTCCGGCTTGCCCTATCTGACCCTGGGAGATTCCGCGGCTTTGCGCGTGGGACAACTGATCCTCACCATGGGCAATCCCCTCGGCTTTCAATCCACCGTCTCCTCCGGCGTCATCAGCGCCCTGGGCCGTTCCCTGCGCAGTCAGGACGGCCGGCAAATCGATGGCGTCATCCAGCACACGGCGCCCCTGAATCCCGGCAACTCGGGCGGGCCGCTGCTGGACACCCACGGGGAGGTGATCGGCATCAACACCGCGATCATTCCCCAGGCGCAAGGCATCGGCTTTGCCATCCCCGCCAACACGGCGCAATGGATCGTCACCCAGCTGCTCAGCAACGGCCGCGTCCGCCGCGGCTATCTCGGCATCAGCGGCCGCAGCCGTCCCGTCAGCCGCCAAATCGTCCGTTTTCACCATCTCGCCCATGAAGCGGCTGTGGAAGTGACGAGTGTGGATGCCGATGGACCTGCCGCGGTGAGCGGCTTGAAGGAGGGCGATCTCATCGTTGCCATCAATGAACAGATGGTGACTTCCATCGACGATCTCCATCGCTTTCTGGCAAAATGGCCGGCCGGAAAATCTCTCATCCTCAGCATCGTGCGGCGGGATGAAAAACTGGAAATCTCCATCCTTCCTGCAGAAATCGGCCCATAACGGAAGAAGGCATCATGATCACTATTCGTTCGCTGACTTTTTTGGCGCTGGTACCCCTCTTGTCGTGTACATCGCCGAATAACGCCATGACGCCAAAGTCGAGCGTCCGCTCCGGTTTGGATGTCCTGGTGCAAGAGGATTTCGCGGTGCTCACAGGTAAACGGGTTGGCTTTATCACCAATCACACCGCCATCACCGCGGACGGCCGTCATGCCGCCGATCTGATGGCGGGGAGTGGGAAAGTCAAACTGACGGTTCTGTTTGCTCCAGAACATGGGATACGCGGCACAGCTGAGGCGGGGGCAACAATCGGCGATGAAAAAGATCCGCTCATGGGCATTCCGTTCATCAGCCTCTACGGCTCCGTCAATAAGCCAACCCCGGAGATGCTCGCCGGGATCGATATCCTGGTCTTTGATATTCAGGATGTGGGCGCGCGTTTCTATACCTATATCAGCACGCTCTTTCTCACCCTGGAGGCGGCCGCCGAGCAGGGAATCCCCTACATAGTACTGGACCGGCCGAACCCCATTGGCGGCCATCTGGTGGAAGGCCCGGTGCTGGATGCGGCGTTCAAATCCTTCGTCGGCATTCACGAGCTGCCCATCCGTCATGGCATGACCGTGGGCGAACTGGCGATGCTCTTCAATGGGGAGAAGTGGCTGAAAGAGGGCGTGGTTGCGGATTTGACTGTGATCAGGATGCGCAACTGGAAGCGGGAGATGATTTTTGACGAGACCGGACTGCCCTGGGTCAAGCCCTCACCCAACATGATCTCCCTGCAGACGGCGCTGCTCTATCCGGGCACCTGCCTGATCGAGGGGAGCAATCTTTCCGAAGGCCGCGGCACCGGGCGTCCCTTCGAGCAGATCGGCGCGCCGTGGCTCGATGCCGCGGCGGTGGCGGCGGACTTGCGCGCAACCGGCCCGGCCGGTGTTGAGGTGGATACAGTCTCCTTTATGCCGCAGGACCTGCCGGGCGTGGCGACCAACAACAAGCATGACGGTGTTTTGTGCCGTGGGTTGTTCTTCAATGTGGTCGAACCCCGGGAATTTCACTCCGTGCGTTTTGGCTTGCACCTGCTCGCCGCGATCCGCAAGCATCATGCGGATGTGCTGGTCATGCGCCAGGCTTCCATGCAGCGGCTGTTGGGCGATGCGGCGATTGTCGCGGCTTTGCAGCAGGGCGTTGCCGCGGATGACCTGTGGCGCCAGGCCGAAGCGGACCTGCAGCCGTTTTTACCGATCCGGGAAAAGTACCTGCTGTATTGATCTTGAATGTGACCCCGGGGTTGAACTTGAACCCCGGGGTCATTTTTTTGCTTGCAAATATCCTGCAATAGTGTTACATTTTTTAAAAAAGTAACACAGGAACCCGCCATGCCCACCTTGCGTTTTGGCGTCTCGCTGGACGCCACTCTGCTCTCCGCCTTTGACCAACTCATCGCCGAAAAAGGCTACAGCAGCCGCTCCGAAGCCCTGCGCGATCTCATCCGCGAAGCCCTGGTGCAGCGTGAATGGGAAGAGGATGACCTGGAAAAAGTCGGCACCATCACCCTCATTTACGATCATCACCGCCACGATATCAGCGAACGGCTGACCCACGCCCAGCACGAGCACCACCACGAGATCCTCTCCACCATGCACATCCATCTCGATCACGACAACTGCCTGGAGGTGCTCGCTGTCAAAGGCAAGGCGGGCGCCGTTCAGCAGCTTGCGGATGAATTGATCGGCATGAAGGGGGTCAAACACGGCAAACTGGCAGCCACGACCACCGGCAAAGACTTGATATAGGCAATTCATGAGAACTCTTATTCCATGCGCGCTTTTATTCCTGGCGGCGACCGCATCAGCTGAGGAGGTCGCCCGGACGGATTCCATCCGCTACCACCTCGATCCCGTGGTCATCACCGCCAGCAAGATGGCGGAATCGCAGCGCGAAATCGCCGCCAGCGTCACGGTTCTGTCCGCCGAGACGTTGGCCCGGTCGGCGGGACACTCCGTCCTCGAGGCGGTGCAATATCAGGTCCCCGGGCTCTATCTCACCGAGCGTTCGATGCTTGGTTTTGGCGTCGCCAGCGGCGCGGCAGGGGGGATCTCCATCCGCGGCGTCGGCGGCTCGCCGGTCACCGGCGTCCTGGTGCTGCGTGACGGCCGTCCGGACATGATGGGCCTGATGGGCCATCCGCTGCCGGACAGCTATGAAGCCTTGAGCATAGAACGGGTGGAGGTGCTGCGCGGTCCGGCTTCCTTTCTCTATGGCACCAACGCCATGGGGGGGGTCATCAATCTGGTCAGCCGGCAGCGTCGTGAAGCGGGATTCGAGACCCGGCTTCGCTCCGGTTATGGCAGTCATGCCACCGGAGAGGTCGCCCTGCAACACGGCGGCAAACAGGGCCGCATCGACTATTTCGTCACCGCCTCCCATGACCGCAGCGACGGCCATCGCGATTTTTCTGATTTTCAGAGCGCCCACTATGCCGTGCACGGCGGCTATCAGGCCGGCGCGGGGACCCGCCTGGAAGCCAATGCCCATCTCGCCAATATGGATCTCTTCGATCCGGGAACGGTCACACAACCTTTTCAGGATCACTGGTACGACATCCGCCGCTGGGGCGCCGATCTCTCGCTGTCGCATGCGAGCCGCCATGGCGACACGCAGTTCCGCCTGCACGGCAATTTCGGCCGCCATCGCATCTACGATGGCTTTCGTTCCAATGATCATACCCATGGTGTCATGTTCTATCATACCGCGACACCCTGGCATCACGCCAGCCTCACCGCCGGATTTGACTGGAAATCCTATGGCGGTACGGCCCGCAATGTGTTCACACATCTTGACTACAGCGACCATGCCATCGTCGAATATGCGCCCTATCTGCATCTGCAGCAGCTGTTATTGAAACGGGTTATCCTCTCCGGCGGCTTGCGCCGGGAGCATCACGAGGTCTTTGGCGCGATGGTGCTGCCCAAGGCGGGCGTGGTCTATCACGTGACGCCTTCCACCTCCGTGCGCCTCTCCATGGCCAAAGGATTCCGCAGTCCGACGATCCGCGAACTCTATCTTTTCCCGGCGCCGACGCCGGATTTAAAGCCGGAGGAAGTGTGGAGCCGTGAGGTGGGTTTGACGCAGCTCGTCGGAGAAGGTCTCCGTTTTGAGGCCGCCCTGTTCGCGGCGGAGGGCAAAAACCTCATCCGCCTGAAATGGCCGCGTTACATCAACAGCGGGACCTTTTATCATACGGGATATGAAGCGAGCCTGAACTGGCTGCCCGGCGCGGACTTTGCGGTGACCGCAACGTGGAGCAAACACGATCTCGACGATCAAACCCTGTATGCGCCGGGCAAGAAAGCCACACTGATCGTGACGGTGCCGTGGCGCACCTGGCGCTGCGCCCTGCAGGCGCAGCACATCCGGGATCTCTTCGCTGCGGATTTTCGCCGGCAGCCGCTGCCCGATTATACCACTGTCAATGCGTCGCTGACGTGGCAAATCCTGCCCGTCTTGCAGGCGCGTGGTGTGGTGAACAATCTCTTCGCTGCAGAATATCAAAGTCTTCAGGGATATCCCATGCCCGGCCGCACGGGGCGCCTGGAGATGAATCTCATCTGGTAGGGTGTATGAAAAAACGCAATCTGCAATTGACGCTGACGGCCATGTTTCTCGCCCTCGGACTGGTCTGGCCCATGCTTTTTCACGCTGCGGGTCTGGGGAGCATCTTTTTGCCCATGTTCTGGCCGGTGGCTGCCGGCGCCTTTTTCCTGAGAACCCCCTATGCACTGACGCTCGCCCTGATGACGCCGCTGCTGTCGAGCCTGATGACCGGCATGCCGCCCTTTGCGCCGCCGCTGGTCTACGTCATGATGGCCGAACTCTTTGTGCTCAATGCGACGATTCGTTTTCTCTACGCGTATACGAACTGGGGGGTGGTGTGGAAATTGGCGGCGGGATTGCTGTTGTCGCGGCTGACGCTGGTGTTTACGGTGAGTTTGATCGCGCCGCTGCTGGGCTGGCCGGCGCAGCTCTTTTCCATGGCCGCGGTGATCAGGGGCCTGCCCGGGATTCTGGGGATGCTGGTTTTTTTGCCCGTCATCATCAGCCGATTAAGACACGAGAACCTTTATCGCCAGCAGGGTTGATATGTCGCAGACGCACCGTTCGTATTTCAATGCCCTGGCGCCGGCCTGGAACGGCGTCAACAATCTGCCTGCCGATCTCGTCCAGCCTCTGCAACGTTTTGGCATCCGCTGCGGCGATCGCGTGCTTGACCTGGGATCGGGCAAGGGCATCCTCGCACCGGTTCTGCGAAAATTGGCGGGTCCGGAGGGCGTCATCACAGCGATGGACATCGCCGAGCAGATGCTGCAGGGCGGCCGCGCCATCTACACGGAAAACCGGATTTTGCCGCTCTGTGCCGATGTGGCCGCCTTGCCGTGTCCATCCACCTGCTTTGACAAGGTGGTCTGTTTTTCCACGTTTCCCCATTTCAGATCACCGCTCCGGGCCTTGCACGAAGTATATCGCGTGCTGCGTCCCGGCGGAGCGCTCCTGATCTGGCACACCTGCGGCAGCCGCCATCTCAATGCCTTTCATGCGCGGCTGAACGGTGTGGTCGCCGCGGATCATCTGCCGCCTGCCGAAGAACTGGCACGACTGCTGCAAATAGGCGGTTATGCGGGGGTGTCGTGCCGCGAAACCGCGGAGCTGTACTGGGTGACCGCAGAACGCCCCGCCCCTCATTCAAGCTGAACTCATTTGATGAACTGCAGACGGCGCATCGAACGGTAATCGTTCACCGTCATGCTGTAGAGATAGACGCCCGCAGGGACTTCGCGTCCCCTGTCGTCGCACCCGTCCCAGTGTACGCGATGCGCCCCCGCTTCGAGAACGCCCTCCACAACGCTGCGAATTTTCTGTCCGAGGAGATTATAGAGGACGATGTGCACCTCTCCGCGCTCTTTCAACTCAAACGGAATGGTGGTGCCGCCATTGAAGGGGTTGGGATAATTCTGGCCCAGGCTGTAACCTTCGGGCAGCGCGGCGGATTGCACCGCGATGGGGCCGTGCATCGTCTCCACACCCTTGTAAGAAATATCGCTCAACTTGTAGAAATAGCTCTTGCCGGGCAGGGTCTGCTCATCGCGATGGCGATAGGTCTGCCGGTTTGAGGTGGAACCGGCGCCCGGGATAAGCGCCGAATTGATTCTGGCATAGGCGCCATCAGCGGATTCGCTGCGATAGATATGGAACCCCAGATTATCGGTTTCGCTCTCCGTGACCCAGTTGAGTTCGATATGAACACCGGCGTTCTTGCCGGAGAAGGTCGCCAATTCGACCGGTGTTTCGAATTTGCCGTAGCCGATGTCGATATTCGCATGGGTTTCGCCCAAATCGGTGATCACCAGCCAGGTGTTCTGTACGGTGGTGGTCACATCCCAATCTTCCGGAAAGAAGGCGTTCTCGGGGCGCACCTGATACTCACCGATCGGCAAATCCGTGAACAGATAAAAGCCTTCGCTGTTGGTTTGTATCTCCGCGATGGTGTCTCCGCTCTGCGCGACCAGGAAGGTGCGCACGCTGCCCAGGCCCGTTTCCATGCTTTCGCGCAGGCCGTTGTGGTTGCTGTCGTGCCAGATCGTGCCGCTGATGGCGCCGGCTACCTGCAACTGATTGATATCGAGGACGTAGGGGCTGGCATAATGGAAAAAGAGCACATTTTCATAAGTGACCGAAGCGGTTGCGACTACGGGGTTGGTGGCGCCATCGCCGACGACAACGCTCATGGTGAAAAGGGCTTGCTGTCCGGGCGGAAGGGGTCCAAAGTCCCAGGAGATACGATCCTCGGCCAACGGTGTCCCGCTACCGGGATCGGTGATAATGAGTCCGGGCGAGAGATAGGCGATCACTTGACAAGCGGTTGCTGCCCCCGCGCCCACATTGTCGATCCGGATGGTATACGTCGTTTGTGCACCTTTCGAGATGTTTTCCCTGCCATCCTGAAGGGAGATATTCAACCTGGGGGATTCGGGATGAGCCTGAAGAAAATAGGTCAAACCCGGATAGAATGAGAACTGATTGCCGGCTACAGAAGCGATGTTCGCGCGCCACCAGCCGCTCTCGGGCGCTGCATAGACATCGCCTCCGGGCGGCGGCAAAAACAGCGCCGCGGAATTATTCCAGACCGCATCTCCGGAGGTCGTGCCGGTCAGAACCTCCCCGCCGGGTGTGACATAGGTGACGGTGCCATAGTCATCCAGGTCAAAGTTGGCCAGTATCAGTTCCGGCATGGCGGGGGGCACATAAAAGTGCAGGGATGCATCACTCTCTTCGATCATTTGGTGAGAAGATTTTGAGAGCCCGATATTTATTTCGTCACCGCTGTTGGGTACGCCATCCGGATCATTTTCGACAATCCTGAGCCGGTAGGTATTTTCGTCATCATTTTCCGTCGTCACATAGAGGCGATAGATGCCACAGCCAAAGGTTTGCATGGAAAAATTGGCGAACGGCACCCAGACTTCCGAAGTATTATCGACGGGCGGGTAGTAGGTGTCAGCCACCACATCGGTGCCATTGGGGGCGATGAGTCGAAAGTGGGTTTGATCCCAGACGCCGCCTTTTCGTTCATCCAGTTCACTGCCCGTTGCATAACATTCCGGATCGAATATCTGCAGTTGAATCTCAAAGTCACCGGGCACCGCACAGGGCACAAAAATGAGAAAAAGATGCGGCTGCTGGCCGGCATTGACATCATTGTTGCTCCAATAGTCCCCATTATCCAGTTCGCCGTTGGGGCCATTGGTCTGGAGCACCGCCGAACTGCCCGGAGGCGGTATGATCACTTCTGCGGCGAAGAGTGGCGATAGCAGCACGACGGCACTCCATAACCCCACGCCGAGCAGGAGCATACGCGATCTGTACAACTGATAACCCTTCATACTCAACCTCCCTCAAAAAACGTGCGCAATTTCCAGGTACGCTGAAGCACCTCGCATGGAAGGAGAACCGGCAGTGAGTGGTGCAAAGAGCAGTACGAGAAGCCACAATGGCTGTGGCGCTCAAGCCACAATGAAGACATACAACCCCTTTTTGAGTTGATGTCTGTACGATGCTAACTTTAAAATAATTAATTTATTAAATTTTTTTAATTACATAAAATTTTAAGAACGCGTGTGCGTGACATGATCTCTACGGGGTGATCAATCAAGAATTGTGCCAA
Source organism: bacterium UBA2214 (assembly GCA_002327255.1). Classification (GTDB taxonomy): domain Bacteria; phylum Zhuqueibacterota; class Zhuqueibacteria; order Residuimicrobiales; family Residuimicrobiaceae; genus UBA2214. The sequence goes on from DCUM01000107.1 coordinate 33,491, forward strand.
AACTCAAATTTTTATGTCAGGTGTAACTTTTGCGGATCAGATTCCGGGGAACAGAAGGGGGGACCACCGTCAGGATCGTCACACGATCCTGACGGTGGCATGAGGAGACTTATTTTATGAGTTGCATGGATTTCTTCTGGATCAGGTTGTTGCTGCGTAAAATATAGAAATACGTTCCAGTGGAGACCGGCAGGTTGGCGCTGTCGGTTCCATTCCAAAGAGGCGTATGGATTCCGGGTGACAATTCCTGCTGGATGAGCGTGCGCACGTGTTGGCCGAGATGGTTATAGATGATCAGTTCATACGGGGCGGTCTCACTGATTTGAAATTCGATGCGCGTCTGTGCATTGAAGGGATTGGGATAGTTCTGCCCGAGCGTGAACGAGACGGGGGAAGCCGTCGTCACTTCGATGGGGCCATGCCAGCTGATCTGTCCGGCGTAATCGATATCGGCGATTTTGTAAAAATATTCCTGTCCGGGGATGATCTGCTCATCCAGGAACTGGTAGCGGTGTTCCGCAGAGGAGGTTCCCGCGCCCGGGATGAGTTGTGGGTTGACGGGGAAATAGAAGCCCTCTTTTTCATTGGCGCGGTAGATATAGAATCCGAGGTTTTCGGTTTCCGAGGCCGTGGTCCATTGCAGACGGACGCGGTTGCCTTCCAGGCGTGCTGTGAACGCAACCAGTTCCACGGCCACGCCCAGATTCAGGCTGAAATCATGGCAGTTATTGCTCACGCTGGATTCCCGCGTCAGGGTTTCGGCGCAGTAATAGGTCTGCACGATGCCTTGCTGGAGGATTTTGATATCCAGTCGAAAGGTGATCTGTTCGCCCTCGGCGAGAAAGGGAATGGTCCAGCGCAGCGGATTGGCGGTGATGTTATCCGGTTGCGGGTGGACATTTTTGATTTCGATCAATCCGGAAACCGGGAAGGTGAGTTCGACCTGTTTGGCCGTATCCGGTCCAAAGTTCATCAGGTCAAAAACATAGGTAAATTCGTCGCCGATGCTGGCGGTGTCCGGGATGGTGCCGGCCATCAGCGCCAGATCGGCGAGCGGTTCGCGCAGCGGGGGCGGAGGCGCCAGGGGGGCGGACATGTAGCCCGCATTCATGCCGTTGGCATTGTTCATGTTGACCAGCAGGAAAGGAGCGCTTTTGCCGCTCAGCGAATCGGCATCGGAATCGAAGAGGTCATCGCCACCCTGGTCCATGGGACTGTAATAGTATCCGGGGACTTTTTCGAACTGCAAATAAAAATCACCCGGCAGGAGTTCCGCGGCGATGATGAAAATATAGTGCCCGGTCGTTTCGGTGCGCAGGCTGGTCAGCTCCTGAAAGGCGTCATGGCTGATGCGGCGGTGAAGTCCGACGCGAACGCCGGAGAATCCCCGTTCGCCATTCTCGAGAATGCCGTTCTGATTTTCATCCATCCAGGTATATCCGCTGATGGAGGCTTGCGAAAATCCCTGTCCATTGAGGAGAATCAACAGCAGGAGGATGAGCAGGCAAAACCACCACAGCCGGCTGCTGTCCCCATTGAGAAAATTGATCCGATCCATCTCTTTTTCTTCTTTCACGCTTTGACTCCTTATGCAGTGAATTGACCCATCCGGTAAACAGGGATCATTCCTGTTGAGAGCCCCATGCCACAAATAACACCGCGGAAGCGGGTTATTTGAGCCCTGGAATGATATATAAATGCAATATAATCAAGGTTAATAAATTGCGGGTGCACACCTTGATGTCATGGTGATTTCAAAAAGTGTGCCACGCCTGTCCAGCGATTTCATGCTTGCTTTTGTGCAGGAGAAAATGTAAATAGAAGCAGCAAGTTTTATGCGTGAGAGGTGTTAGTATATATGAAACCCGACACGAAGCACCCGGACACGCGCGGAATGATGGATGAGAATGAGCAAGGAAATAGCGGTCCTGCGGACGGATCAGGAACTGATAGATCTTTTCCAGCACGGCCAACAGGAAGCCTTCGATGAACTGGTGCGGCGCTATGAGCGTCCGATACGCACACTGTGCCGCTACTATCTCTCTCATCCACAGGATGTTCAGGATGCGTCGCAGGATGCCTTTGTGCGTGTCTATCAGGCGCTCGGCACCTTTGAACCCAGAGCCNNCAGCGGCGCAGGCGCTGGATGCAGCCTTTTTCGCAACTGCGCGACAGCGAGGAGGAACCCGAATTTGCAGCGGTGGGAACGAAGGACCCCTTGCAGGAAGTCGAGCAGAAGGAGCGCATTCAACACGTCCGCGAGGCGCTGGCGCGATTGCCGGAAGAACAGCGGGCGGTGGTCATTCTGCATCGCTATCAGGGTCTTTCCTATCAGGAGATCGCCGAGACGCTGGGAATCAGCCTGGCTGCTGTGGAATCGCGCCTGCACCGGGCCAAACTGAAATTGGCCAATCTGTTGGCCCCCTATATTCGCGGCGCTGAACGGTAGCCCCCGCAAGGGGGCGTATCAGTTCGAGTGCCTGGTTCAGCCTGAACGGAGCGAAGGCTGAGGCACTCGATGTTCAGCACCGCGATTCAGCCCGAGCGCAGCGAGGGCTGAACAAGTGAATAAACCTCAAAAGGTGAACAGATAAAAGAGAAGCCTATGAAATGCAAACAGGTCCAAAAACGATTGTCGGCCTTCCTGGATGAGGAGCTGGATACGACTCTGGCAGACGAAATCCGGAACCATCTCCAGGGATGTTCGCAGTGCCATCAACAGGCTGAAAAATTACAGGGCGTTTACGCCTGGATGGCGCAGCCGCAGGCTGTGGCGCCTGATCTCTTTATGCTCTCCCGGGTGCGGACTGCGGTGGCGCGGCCGCATCATGCGTCTCCGGCTGCCGGCCGGGTGAACAGGTTTTTGATCCCTGCGACCGTTGCCGCCGGCCTCGCGCTCGGCATCCTTCTGGGCGCCAATCTTGTGAACTACTGGCCCGCGGGTTATCCGGAAACGGCTCAGAATGAGGAGGCCTTGTTATACAGTGAATGGGGGCAGAGCACGCTGACAGCGAATTATCTGCAAATGACCTGGCAGGAAGGGGGGAATCAATGAGCAAGTGGTTGATCGCCTTGCTGGTCTTTTCCCTGACCATCAATCTGGCCGCCATCGGCACGCTGGTGTTTTTCTGGCAAAAGCCGGCTCCGCCCCCCATGGAGATGCCGGGCCTGGAACGGGCGCCTGGGATGGGAAGGTCCGGTGGACCGCCTCCCGATGGCTCGGGCCGGCCTTTCGCCATGCACCCGGAACTGCAGGGTTTGCGCAGTGAATACCATACAAGGATGGAGCCCATCGGCCGCGAACTCGACGCTGCACGGCGCGATCTGATGCGTCAGCTGGGCAAACAACCGGTGGCGCGGGATTCCATCGATCTGGCGCTGCTAAAGATCACCCGGTTGCAGGGTGATATGGAACGCGTGACCGTCGAACACTTTCTGTCGATGCGCACGCTCCTCAACGATGAGCAGTGGAACCGGCTGCTCACCATGTTGGAAAAACGCATGCCGGATTTCCGGCGCATGCCCCGGGGCATGCGGCCGGAGCGGCAGCGATGAACAAAACAACAACCAAAAGGAGAATGATATGAAACGCATCTTTCTGATGACTCTGATGGCCTGTTTTCTGGGTCTGAATCTCTGGGCGCAGCCGCCTGCGCCAGTGATGGAACCCGACGATGAGGCCGAATTCATGAACGAAGCCGCTCCAATGGCACTGGCAAAGCTGGATTTGACGGCAGAACAGCAGAAGACCATGCGCACTTTGCGCACCCAACTGCGCAAGGAGATGATCCCGCTGCGCGGCAGCCTGGAGAGCAAACGCATCGATCTGCAGGAAGAGATGGCGGCCGAAAAACCGAATCTCAACAAGATCAACGCTCTGGTGGATGACATGACCAAAATGCGGGCGGAAATGCAGAAGAAACAAATTGCCCAGCGTCTGAAAATGCGCGAGGTATTGACGCCGGAACAGCGCAAGATGCTGGAAGCGCAGCGCGGTGTACGCCCCCATCGCATGGGCCGGGGACACAAGGGTGCACCGGACGGAGTTCCCTGTTTTGCACCGCGCGGTCTGCGGCCGCATCGCGGCATGGGCTCGCATCGCGGCATGGGCATCTGATCGCCCCGCGCGAATCCACGTTCGATCATAACCGTACAGAAAAGCCCCGGCGACCATGGTTCCCGGGGCTTTTTTGCTGATGATCGGGTACAGCAGGATAAACCCGAAAAGGGTGGCTGTTGGCAGTGCCGTTCTCTCGAATGACCTTCACGATCGGTCTGGGACTCCACGATCGGCCGGGGACTCTTCTTTAACTGC
>DCUM01000107.1:37851-39551 GCA_002327255.1 bacterium UBA2214
TTCCCACGGTCTCCGTGGGAAGCCCTGTCGGCCGCTTCTGCGGCCTAAAGTCTTTTCGGGCAGAGGCCCGAAGTTATGGTCCCGCCCAGGGCAGGGATGCCCTGGGCGATCGACTGAACTGGGCGGCAATGATCAGGAAGGTGTACGAGGTGGACCCTCTGCGATGTCCGGAATGTGGCGGGGAGATGAAGCCACCCGTTTTATCGATAAATGCCAGGAGGAGGTGGTTGAGAAAATACTGCGCCACTGTGGGCTCTGGAAAGAGGTGGTTTCCCGGCCGCTGCCGGTAGTAGCAAGCAGAGTCGCAGAGGGTGAGCCGTGTTATGATTACGGCTATTTTGGGCGCGTCTGCATTTAAATAGTGCTTCCTTAATTTCTGCGCCAGTTGATCCCGCAGCGATATCGCCTACGTACATACTTTTTCGATATTTTGATTTTCAGAGACTGATTCAGTAATATACCGGCAGGTAAGAAGAGATGAGGATGCTGGATCTGGCTTGCCGCTCTTGAAAAGGGTAAATAACTGGGGATCAAGCGTCTGACAGAGGATGATTTCCTCAATTTTTATGACCCTCGGCAAAATCAAGTTTCCTTGTCCTATCAGTCCTATCAGTTGCTCCAGACATTACCAGCATGCCGGCATGCAGTGCAAATGCAACCCCACTCATCGCTGGTCGAGCAAGCCCCTTCTCACCAGACCGGGTCCGGCTAATCCGTTTTGGAATGGAATACAAAAATCAGAGTTCGGCCAATTGGTGCCGCAGGAGCGCGAGCAGATCGCCGGGCGTGGTGATGAGCAGACCAAGCTTCTGAACCGGATGGTAGTGACGTACATTGAACGTAACCAGGACATCGGCTTTCTGTTCAATGGCCGCAGTCAGAATGGGCAGGTCCTTGGCATGCGCCATGTGTGCATAAGTATTCATGGTGGCAGCAGCTGGATCGTCCACGATGGTCAGGCTTGCGGCGAGGATTTGTTTGAAAATAGGTAACGCTTGCGGGATTTTCCTGGTCAGATTGCGGTTACATTCCTCGACAACCTGCCGGCAGGTGATGCCTTCGAGAAAGTTAAATTCTGCCAATTGCAAAAGGAAGAACGAAGCCCCTGTGGTCGAAGCACTGCCAGCGATGAGGACATCGGCGTCAAAAAAGACCCTCCGAATCATGGGTCAGCGCTTTCGCTCATTTTGTACGCCCTCGATCAGTTCTTCGAGGGAGATATCATTCTTCAAGCGCAATTCTTGAATTTGTGCGGCCAGTTTGGGTAAAACGGCGCGCCTGGGACTCAGGAAAATGCCTTCTCCAAGATCGATAAGCGTGATGGGGTCGTCCTCATCCAACTGATATTTCTTGCGCAATTTCATCGGCAGCGTGATGCTGCCTTTTTTTCGCATTTGCACGACGGTAGTCATAATTTCCATTTTTCCGATATTCTGTTTTTCTGATATTGCAATATATCATTATAAATGATAATTGTCAAGTCAATTCTGCGGATCATAGATGCAGATGCATTCCACGTTCAGCGTTTTCGTGCAGGCAACGCTGCTGTTGTCCGTCCTGCGATCAGAAGCGGGCGCTGTTGCTGGGGATGCGGCTGCCGGAGGAAGTCTTTGCGCCGGTTAGCCACCGGCAGTGGGTATTGACGATGCCGAAGCGGTTACGGATTTTTTTCCGCTACGATCGACGTTTGCTGGGGAAGC
>DCUM01000090.1:0-1309 GCA_002327255.1 bacterium UBA2214
ATCTACTGTTTCTCCTGTTTATGCCCGCCCGGTGCGCTGGATGAACGTCCCTCTTTATCTTCCTCCGGAAGATCACACGAGAGGGACATTCACGTTGGCACGCCCAAACGGGGCAGAATGTATTTTGACAACACAAACCAGGCGGCAATGACCCCTAAAATGGTGAGTGTATCCATGAGGCACCCTTCTTTTTATTTAATTAGATGCAGAAAGCAGCGGAAGGTTTCAGAATGGATATTTATGATTCACCGCCGGGAACGTTGAGCGGCGCAACACAAATAAGGACCTGATTTTTTCTTGATTTCTGTTTGGTGAAGTTGAGACCTGAAAGCCTCTCATAGAAATCATTCGGCGGCCCCTGCGCCTTTGCCGGCGTATGAAGGGATCCGGTTAAAAATTGAGAGACTGCTGACCGGTGCTGAGGTAACCGTATTCCCGCAATACGGGATAAGCCTCTGCCAGTTGCGGGGGTATGAGGGGCGGCCTGCGGGAGAGCAGGGCCAGCATTTGCAGCGTGTTGACGATGGCCTGGCCGCGAAAATGGTTATTGAAAACGACAACGGTTTTTTGCGCCTGGGCCGATATTTTTTGTATCGTCTGCGCCCATTCCTGCAATTCCTGCCTGTTGTAGCAGTAATCATAGCGCAGGTCTCTGCTGCCGGCTTTGTCGAACCAGGTCTGGTAATTTCTGCCGTGCAGACGTATATAGGCGAGGGAGGTGGTCAGCGTTTGTGTGGGAGCGAGAGAGGCGCCAATCACCGGTTGATCGATATTGACCCAGCCGATGCCCTGGTCACGCAAACGGGACAGGACCTGCTCATTGAACCACGAGGCATGACGAAATTCGAGATGGAGCGGCAGCGGCTGCATATTTTGCACCATCGTGACGATGGCATCGAGTGCCTTTTCTTCGTATTTAACGCGCCATGGATATTGTGCCAGAACGGTGCAAAGCCGGCCGGACTGGTACAGGGGAGCGAACGCCGCCACAAAACGCTCCCTGTCCCTGGCACCACAAGGTGATGCTTCATGGGTGAATCCCTGAAATAATTTCGCTATAAATTTAAAATCGGGCGCCGTGGCGACTTGATTCTGCCAGTTTTGCACCGACGCGGGTTCCGGAATCCGGTAAAAGGAGGTATTGATTTCGACCAGGTTGAAGAACTGCGCCACATAGGCGAGTTGCGAGCCGCTTCTTTTGGCGCTCGCCGGATAGAAAACGCCGTTCCAGTCGGGATAATGCCAGCCTGCAGGTCCCACATAGAGCGCATCGATCTTCATCTTGGGCGTCGTCCTGGCAAATATTGCC
>DCUM01000090.1:1347-19496 GCA_002327255.1 bacterium UBA2214
TAACGCAATTGCATAGCCTGCGGATGTTTGGCCATGATCTCGGCGGCATTTGCCAGGGTTTGCGAAGCCTGGAACTCGCCGTCCGCGTGAATCACCTTGGCGCGGCGTTCGCGTTCCGCTTCAGCCTGGCGCGCCATGGCGCGCTGCATCTCCTGCGGCAGATCGACATGCTTGACTTCCACCAGAGAGACCTTGATGCCCCAGGGATCGGTGTGTTTGTCGATAATCGACTGCAGCTGGTGATTCAGCTTTTCGCGCTCGGAGAGCAGATCATCCAATTCAGCCTGGCCCAGGATGGAACGCAGCGTCGTTTGTGCGAGCTGGGACGTGGCAAAGAGATAATCTTCCACCATAACGATTGCCTTGGATGGATCGATGACGCGAAAGTAGAGCACCGCATTGACTTTGACCGAGACATTATCCTTGGTGATGATATCCTGAGACGGGACATCCATGACGATGGTTCTGAGGCCAACTTTGACCATACGGTCGACCAGGGGGATGAGGATGAAAATGCCCGGACCGCGGGATCCTACCAGCCGGCCCAGACGGAAAATGACGGCCCGCTCGTATTCGCGCAGCACCTTGATGGCGCTGAAGATGAAGAACAGAACCAGGATGATCAACAAAGGGATGGGTTGAATGCTCATGAGGCCTCCTGACAGAATGAATTGATTTTAGTCATTTAAAGAGTTGCGCTTTTTGGATCTTTTACTTTCACGACCAGTCCATCGATGCCTGTGACCACCACCGCTGTCCCTTTTCGGATGGGCTGCTCACTCACCGCCTGCCAGATTTCTCCCATGAGTGTGACAGAACCCACGCCGTTGCTGAATGTCACGATGGCCTGACCGGTTTCACCAATAAGGCCTTCCCGGCCGGTCGTCGGTTTTGAGAGTCGGGCTTTAAGGGCCAGACCCAATGCGAATATGAAGAATGCCGCCGTCGCCAGTGCAAAGGTGAGCGCCACGCGCCAATCGACGCGGACCGGAAAGCCAGGGACTTCATCGAACAGCATGATAGAACCGAGAAACATGGATATGACGCCTCCGATGGTCAATACCCCGTAACTGGTCACCTTGATTTCCAATATAAAGAGTATGATCGCAAATAAAATCAACAGGAGGCCGGCGGAACTCAATGGCAATGTCTGCAGCGCAAAAAACGCCAAAATGATGAAAATGCCGCCGACCACGCCCGGGACGATGGAGCCTGGATTGGAGAGTTCGAAGAAAAGGCCATAGATGCCCAACATGAGGAGTATATAGGCGATGGTTGGATTAGAAATTTTGTAGAGGATGCTGCGCTGCCAGGTCATCTCCATGGTCTTGACATCGGCGTTGGCGGTATTGAGCATCTGCTCTCCCGATTCCAGTTCCACAATCCTGCCATGCAGAGCGAGCTTGAGGGCGTCCTCATCTTTGGCGATGAGATCGATGATATTATTTTTCAGGGCTTCCTGCTCGGTTATGGAGACGCTTTCGCGCACAGCGCGTTCGGCCCAGTCACTGTTGCGGCCGCGTTTCTCCGCAATGCTGCGAATCCAGGCGGAGGCCCAATTGGTGACTTTTTCTCCCATGACTTTTGAGGTGTCAGCACCTCCCCCTGCACTGACAGGGTGTGCAGCACCGATATTCGTACCCTCTGCCATGGCGGAGACATGACAGGCCAGCGTGATGAATACCCCTGCAGAAACCGCTCCGGAGCCACTTGGCGCTACATACATGATGACGGGCACCCGGGATGCCAATATTTTCTTGACGATGGTTTTGGTGGATTCCAGCAAGCCACCCGGCGTATCCATGACGATGAGCACGCCCTCAAAATTCTCTGTTTCCGCTTTATCGATGGCATCCACGATGAAATGGGCGGATACGGGATTGATGTCGCCATCGATAACGATACGCAGCAGCGGTTTCTGGTTCTCGGCCAGCACAGCCTGAATGGAGAACCACAACATGCAGCATCCTGTTAAAAACAAGTGTTTATGTTTCATAATCATTCTCCAGTCAGCAGGTACCGGCCTGTTAAGATCCGTCACCGGGCATCGATTTTATCACATTTCGCTTGACTTTTATCACGATTTTTACAACATTTCAGTAGTGTCAAACATATAAGCCCTGTGCGCTGGTGCCCGGTTTTATTTGAACCAACACCTATAAAATGGGAGCTTGCTCTTGGACATGTATTACAGGCCTCCACCCTCCTCGTGAGGGATTGCGTGGAAGTAAAAAATGTTCAGGCGGCGCCCACCGTAATGAACGCGGTTCATTACAGCCCGGTATCGCACGCAGGGCTTTTTATTTTTCCCCTTTTCTCGCTCAGAACCTCTCGTGCCTCATCTCCTGTTAGCCTTCAGTGTTGTAAACGATCCAGACTTCTGTATTGAATGGCCTCACTCAAATGATAATGCCTGATGTCCGCACTGGCTTCGAGATCGGCAATGGTTCTGGCCACTTTGAGGATGCGGTCATAGGCGCGCGCAGAAAGGCCGAGCCTGGTCATGGCGGCCTTGAGCAGTGTGTGCCCCGCCGCGTCGATGATGCAATGACGCTTGATTTCGCGGTTCTCCATGCGCGCATTGCAAAAAACCTGTTGGACATCCCTGAAACGATGCAATTGTATTTTTCTGGCCTGCTCGACGCGCTGCCGAATGGCGGCAGAGGGTTCTGCAGGGGCGGCGCTGGTCAAATCCTGATATTTTACCGGCGGTACTTCGATATGAATATCGATGCGATCGAGAAGGGGACCCGAAACGCGTGAAAGATACTGTTTGATTTGCTGCCCGGTACACTGGCACATGTGACCGGGATCGGTATTGAAACCACAGGGACACGGATTCATGGCTGCCGCGAGCATGAAGACGGCCGGATATGTCAATGAAAGCAGCGCGCGTGAAATGGTCACGTGTCCATCTTCCAGCGGCTGACGCATCACCTCAAGTACATTTTTCTTGAATTCCGGCAATTCATCCAGAAAGAGAACACCATGGTGCGCGAAACTCACTTCTCCTGGTTTGGGAAGGGGGCCACCGCCGATCAATCCCGCATCACTGATGGTGTGATGGGGAGAGCGAAAGGGCCTTGTTGTAATCAACGCTTCCTGATGCGGCAGAAGCCCGGCGACCGAGTGAATTTTGGTCGTCTCCAGAGCTTCCGCCAGAGTCAGCGCCGGCAAAATCGAAGGTAACCTTTTGGCCAGCATCGTCTTGCCGGATCCCGGTGGACCGATCATGATGATATTGTGCCCGCCCGCCGCCGCCACTTCCAGGGCGCGCTTGACGTGTTCCTGTCCTTTGACATCCTGAAAGTCATGTGAATAATTGCGTTTTCGCGCGAAAACCTTCTGCATATCCATTCTAAAGGGCGGAATCGTTTTCGTCCGATTCAAAAAACTGACCGCATCCGTCAAGGAGTGCACCGGAATCACATCCAGATCTCGCGCCATGGCGGCTTCTTTGGCATTTTCCTGAGGAAGAAGCAACCCTTTGAGGTTGTTCTTGACGACGGTGACCGCTATCGGCAGAGCGCCGTGGACCGGGCGAAGGCTGCCATCAAGGCTCAATTCACCAAGGATCACATAGTGAGGAAGCATCTCCTCCTCTATATATCCGGCGGCTGCGAGAATGCCGATGGCGATGGGCAGATCGAATGCCGCGCCCTCTTTTTTTATATCCGCCGGCGCCAGATTGATGACGATTCTCTTGATCGGGAAATCCAGACCGGAATTGGTTATCGCCGATTTGACCCTTTCCCGGGACTCACGTACCGCGCTATCCGGCAGGCCTACGGTCGCAAAGAACGGCGCCGCGCTTTCCAAAAATGCCTCGACTTTCACCAGATAGGCGTCAATGCCCAATACCGCTGCGCTTTGCACTTGTGCCAGCATAGGATCTCATTCCCGGCAGGATCGAAGTCTCACCCAATAAAATCGTCTTTTCTCCAATTGTAATATAACCAAACGAAGCAATAAAGCAAGGATAATTTGGTGGATTGGCATGCCGCCCTGAATAATTCCCCACGCCGGCGTAGCGTTTCGTATCTTCAAAATGGATGGAAAAACCGGGTACCCGGCGCTGTCATGAGCAATCCTGTGCAACCGCTTCCCTCACACCCCTGAAAAGATTTCTGCTCACTTGGTTTATCAAAGAGGCAGATTAGCGCCATGCTCTTTACGTTGTCCACCGAGCGCCGACAGGAGCGCTGTTGAGAAACTGGTGCGGTATCATTTGGCCAGGTAGACCCGGATGGTTTTTTCCACAAAGTCGTCGCCGCATCCGTGAGGAAAGGGCACCTGAATCTCCTCACCGTTAAAAAACGCTCCGTCAATTTCCGCAATTCGCGCCGCTTCTTCCAGTCTCAGCGTGCAGGTTCGCCCCGCGACTCCTTCCAGGCGCACTTCAATGACAGAACCATGCTGCTGCATGGAGATGATCTTCACGCCTTTATTCTCATCGCCGAGGCGCGCCTCTTGCACCGGGGGAACGATTTCCAACCCGGGTCGATAGTAAATCATGGTCTTCGTCGCCAGTTCACGCACCGTCATGGTGACGACTATTTGTTGCGCATGGGACGCGGTGTTCAAATGGAAGGGGGCGCGTTTGCCGTTGACGAGCACAGAATCGATGCGTGTCCCTGCTCCCAGTATGGGCGCCAGCGTGAGTTGATAATCCCGGCCGTTTTGGGCTTGCGTTGTGATGGTGACACAGCCAGGCCGCCTGCCGTATGTAAAAGACCAGGAAGAAGAACCCAGCCGGTAGTTATCGATTTGGGTTTGTTTCCAGTGGGCTGGCAGTTGGGGTGCAAAACGGAGCTGTTTGCGGCCGGCATCGCCGGCCAATCCCATCAGGCCTTGTACCAGTGGCAAAATGACGCCGCTGGATGAAAATCCTTGTTGTGAAACCGCTTCCTGGGGCCAGTAATTTTGCGCGCCGGAATAGAGTTCCGTGATCGAACCGAGGTTGTTGTCAAACGTGTGCCGGCAGTTGGCCAGCAGGTTGCCAAAGCCCGGATGCAGCAGATGGTATTGCAATTGCCCCGTGGCGACAAAGCCGCTCAGAAAAGGCCAGACGGCGCCATAATTGTAATTGAGCGGAGCGTAATATCTGCTTTTATTGGAAATGCTGCGGGTTCCCCAATCGGTGCTCAGATCCGCTCGCGACAATCGTTGCAGCGATTGCAGGGTGTGGCGGGGATCGCCAGCCTGCAGCACGGCGGCCATGGCAATCCAGGGCGAAACTTCTTTGATGTGTTCATTTTTATCGTTGAAGGCATTGCTGTAGCACAGTGTTGTCTGATCCCAAAATTTTTCATCAAAGCTGCGTCGTGCTTTTTCATGGTGCGCTTTGGCGTCTCGCGCGATTTTTTTCTTCTTCAATACCTCCGCCATCTCTCCATAGCACTGCGCCATGCGCACGGAAAGCGAGCCGGTATAGATGTCGGTCGTGAGATTGGTCAATGCGCCGTATTCAACGCTGCCCAGGCCGGCTTTGGGATTGTCCATGAGACCATCGTTGTTGGCATCTGTTGACAGGCACCAGGCATAGGCTTTTTCCATGACGGGCCAGGAGCTACGCAGGAAGGCAGTGTCCGCCGTACTGAGAAAATAATCATGGGTGGCGACAATATAGAACGGTGAAGTATCGCCATGTATATAGGCATAGGGGTATTTGCCAAACCAATCGATATACCCGGCCGCCTGGGATATTTCATGCGCCATTTTGCCATCATGACGCTGATACTGCTGTGTGAAGAGAAGGGCACTGCGGCTGTGTGCCGCGGCGCCGCAGGCATTCAAAGCCAGGCTGTTGATATAGGCATCCCCGCCGAAGAACCAGCCGAATCCCGGCCTGCCACTGGTTCCAGACGCACCCAGACCGGCGATGAGACCATATCCCAGCTCTTTATGATCCACCATGAGATTATCCAGCGCCACTTTGGCCCAGATAAATGCGCGATTGATGCTGGAATCGGGAGTCGTGATGGCGAGGGTTCCCATCAGCAAATTCTGATAATGCGAGACCGCTCTTTCAAGAATGCGAAACGGATCGGCACTTGTTCGCTGATAGAGCGCTTTCAGCGAATCGCGCGAGCCCTTGCCGCCGGCCATGCAGACAGGAATCCACTGGCCCTGCAACCGCGCAGGCCGTGTTATCTCGATTTTAAATTCACTGGGGAGGTCGGAGAGCATGTGGGCCGGCGTATAAGAGATGCCTGAGGCTGCCGGCGACCCCAGAAAAGCGTGATTTTGACGGGTGGGTTCAGAAATCAGATAGGCCTTCATCTCACTATTCCAGTGAGCATATTGGCCGCCGATCCCCGCCGGCCACATGGGCTGCAAAACGGGCAAAAAGCTGCAGATAATTGTGAGTGGCTCCGTAGCATTGACTTCGAGGAAAATGACGGCGCAGGGTTCATCGATGGCCGTGACGTAATGCGCCCGGACTCTGAAAGACTGGTATACAAAGGTCAGCGATGTCAGCGCCGGAGAAACGTCAATCGTGCGCACGATCTCTCGCGCAGGAATAGAACGCGTGGAGGAACCCATCAGGAAAGAGAATTCAAAATTTCTGAAGAGTTTCAGCGGATAACCCCAGGCCTCGAATTGGCCGCCTTCAAAACCAAGGAGGGCGAATTGACGGCCGCATTTATTGAACGGCAAATCGGGTTGGGCGAGACGATGCAGGGTGATGGACGACCGAGTATGTTGTTCGGCTTGTATTGCGACTGCTGACAGCGGCGGGATGTGGCAAAAAACAGAGCCGATCACAAACCAGAACAGGCGTTTTTCCATAGGCGGCGTTGTCTGCGTTCAGGAACGCGGTTTTTTTAGTTCAGCTTCGTATTCTTCGACGAGCTGCTGGAATTGGGGGGCATCCTGTATATGCTCATCCAGGGGAACCTGTTTCACGGATGACGAAATGATATTTTTCTTTTTGTCCATTTTCAGATGCAGTATGCCGACATATTTGCCCATGGATTGGGAGGTTACCGCAATCGTCCTGAAATTGGCGCTTCCCTGTTGATTGAGCATGTAGCTCTCACCCCCCAGTACGGCAACATCAATACCGGGAACCTCGGTGAGAATCGTCTGCAGTTTCTGAAATTTACCATAATAGAGCAGAATGACCAGATCGGCTTCTTCACGAATCTGCGGCACCAGTACCTTTGCGACCTCCAGGGGATCGCGATACTCCAGTACGGGTTCCCCGGGCCTGTTGACAAAGAGCTGCGCCATGAGATTATCCGTTAAGCCCAGCACGGCGACAGGCAATTTCTTGAACGGTAGTCGTTTTGCGCTTCTTTCCGTTTTGATCTCCTTGAGGAGAAAGGGCGGAAAGACCGTTTTGCCGCTATCCTTGAGATAGACATTGGCGCAAAGGAATGGCGCCTGCTGTTCCAGCTCAAGTTTTTTGAGAAAAGTCGGTTTGGTGGACCATTCCCGATATCCGAGATTGATGGCAGAATAGTTCAACCATCCCAATCCTTTGACGAGATACTGAAGCAGCAGCAGGCTTTGCGGATCGCTCCCTCTGCTGACCCCTCCGGCATCGACGAGAATGTGAAAATCAGAGCTTTTAATGTCTTCCTGCATGAAACTGGCCCGCCGGGCCAGTCCGCCGTAGCGCGCCGACTTTCACCCACAGGGTGTCAGATAGCCGATGATATCGTTGGAAAAATAGATGGCCACATCCGCAACTTCGGGATTATTTTTGTCATCAGCCAGTGCAGGCAAGGCGAGCAAAATCAACACGACACCCAGGAGTTGTTTGAGAAACATCATGAAAATATCCTTCCAGAGATTCAATAGAGAGATAGCTGCACGGGGGCCAGCCTGAAGGCTGTCCCCCGTGTCGACTCGAGCGCAATTTACTATTTTTTTACGTTAATTACCACATAATTGTCCACAGCCTTGATCTCTGCATGGATTTTGCGATTGAGATCAAAAACAACGCGCGAAAACTTTCCGCTGGGATGATATCCGAGCCGGACGCGCAGGAAAACGCCGCGGTTGAGTTCATAGCTGGCAATATCGTTGAGCAGAAAAATATTCGGAAAATCGACAACCAGCCGGTCGGGATTTTCCATCATTATATCCTTGAAACTCACTTTACCATTGCAGATAATGCGGATGGTTCTGTCGTCGAGAATTTCGACGGCTTTCAGGGCGGTACCGTCGGGCATCTCGGGTACGGAATCCATCGTATAGAGCAAAAACTCGACGCGGCGGTTGCGGAAGCGCCCTGCGGCGGTTTCATTGCTGGCAATGGGCCGCGATTCGCCATAGCCGACCGGCATATAGAATTTCTCCCGGGATATCTTTTCCTTGCTGATGAGAAAAACCATGACGCTGTCGATGCGTCTCTGGGAGAGTCTGATATTGTACTCCTCGGTACCGATGTAATCCGTATGGCCGGAGAGCTGTACTTTGGCTTCCGGATAGGTATTGAGGATTTCACTCACCTTATGCATGGTTTCAAACTCTTCCGGCCGGATATTGGCCTTATCAAAATCGAAATTGATGCGCATGCTGACGAGAATTTTCTCGCGGCTCTGCGGTTCAACTTCAATTTTGCCCTGGCTTTCCGAGGCAATTTTCTGAATATGGGCGAGTCTGCGGGCGATTTCTTCTTCCAGTTTGCGCGATCGTTCCTCCATCTCGCGCGTGCGTTGTTCAGCTTCCTGCGCCGCTTTTCTGGCGCGTTCGGCCGCCTCGAGCTCCTGCTGCAGCCGGTCATCGATGCCACTGCGATCAGCAATACCCAACGAATAAAAGCGTTGGGTGACGCCGAATTTCAGCACCAGGGAGAAACGATGTGACGCCTCATCGAAGGCATCCATCGGTGCATAGGCATAATCGAATCGCAGGCGTGAATTCGCCAGCCATTCAGCCGGCATGTTCAATCCCAATCCCGCCGACCAGCGGTTGATTTCGACATCATGCACTTTGTAACCCGCACGCAGGGCGATCAATTCACTGATGATGAACTCGGTTCCGGCATAATAGCGCAGTTCTTCATCCTTGGGCCACAGGACATCCGCCGTTACATTGACATTCAGGGAGGAGGTCAATGGCAGGAACAGGGCGGCGCCACCCCGGTAAGCCAGCGGCAATGTACTCTGATGTGAGGCAAATTTGATTTTTGTGATGCCTGCATTCTGGACGCTGGCGGCAAGTGCGAAAAATTTGTAAAAATAGTGCACACCAAAATCTGCGCCGTACGCGGTGCTCTGCACGCCGATGAGGTTTTGTCGCATTATTTTTGCGGCGGCGCCGAGACTGATGTAGCTCGACTTCATTTTGAATTTATTGGCGTAAGCGACCGTAAAAAGGAGATCATCGCTGGTACTGCTGCGGCCGGTCTGGAAAAACGATTCATCCAGTTCCAGAATCTCCCCTTCATTAAAATAGGTAAAATCAGCGGCGAGAACGCCCAATCGGGTTGGCAGCGCCACGCCAAGAGCCCCCTGCTCGGTATCGTCGATCCAGTTATGAAAACTCACCGTCATCTGGGTCTTGGTGATCAGTCCAAGCGTTGCCGGATTATACCGCAGTCCGGTGAGTTCGCCGCCGATGGCGGAATAGGCCTCTCCCATAGCGACGGCACGGGCTATCGGATTGATTCTCAGGAAGGGCGCCCCATGCAACCCTATTCCTTTGCCATCCAGCGCCATAACATTTCCGTTCATCAGAAACAGAAATGCGATGAACAACAACCCGATACCCGCCAGCTGCTGTTTGCGCAAGATCAAAAAGGTGGTAGATTGTCTCATTTTAACTCCATTGCCAAGTCATTCAACATGACACCTGTTATAAGCAAACTGCGTAACACACCGATTAACGGATAATTACAAATTTGCGATAAAATGCAACCTGTTCGACAGAACCTGTTTCCGCGCTAATGAGGCTGGCGTGCACCTTGGCCCAATAGGTACCGCTGCTGACCGGCTGGCCGCTTTCGTTGGCCATATCCCACCAGTTCTCAACGACGCCATACTTATCAATGGGGACGGGAACGCCGGTACTGAAGACGAGGGTGTTGCCGTCGATTTTGCGAACCTTTTCACCGGCGATGTTGAATATTTCGATGAAACGAACGATCAACGAACCGGTGCTGGAAGCGACCCGCATGCGAAAACGGTCGTGACGATCGCGATGAAAGGGATTCGGACCGATCTCGACCACATAGGGGTCGCGTCCGAAATAGATATAGACGTCCCCCCCGCCATTTCCGGTATCGCTTTCTGAGGGTACCAGCACAGAGGCAACCAATGGCAGGTTGTCGAGATACTCCGCTGTGATGCTATGACCGGGCATCGTCTCCAGTTCACCGTTGCCGCGTACGCCATTATTGCTGCGATTTACTTTTAGGTAGTAAAGGTTGATGAATTCACCGCTGTTCCATGTTCCATTGGAAGTGGCGGTTTCAGTGAGTGTGATGGTCTCCTCATCCTGGGTTCGCCGGTCATAAACGGTCACTTTCACGGACTCGCGGAGATTGGGGTCGAGGTTGCGGTCCTGTTCTCCCTTGATCCTGATGTAGAGTGAATCGCCAAACCAGGCTTTGCTGATCTCTTTGTGGCGCGGGTTTTCGAATGCCATGCTCCCCCGGGTGTTCTTGACCACCAGGATGGAATCACTGGAGTGATCCAGCGTATTCAAGGGGTCCTGATAGCTGACGACGAGCAGATCGCGGTCGGCGGCTTCCATGATCAGATTCGAAGGATCCGCGGTCTGGGTGATGAGAATGGGTATCGATTTGGTGGAGAAAAATCCCCCCAGTGTCAAGAGTCGCATTTCTACGTTTACCGTATCCTTTGTGATCAGAGAGTGCACTTTTACCGTATAGGTTGTATTGAACGGTTCCAGATCGGCATCTTTGAGAAAGACATAGAGGCTGTCGACGTAGCTTTCGTTGGCCGGCAGTGTTTGCGTGGCGCGATAATGGGTCTTGCCGTTGCCGTTTTTGTCTGCAAATGAAATGGTGGAATTGGCCGTCGGCACGGCATCCCAGGTGAGTTCCCAGTAATCCATTTCCGGGGAGACCGATGAATTGAGGGTGGTCAGATTGGCATACAGGACGATGGACTGGACGCCTTTGAGCGATGAGAAGGTCTCGAGATTAATCGTATTTTCTTCGCCGAGTTTGCTGGCGGTGAAGCGCTCGAGTATCTGTGAGCTTTTGCCATCCATGACGCGTATTTCCAGGTTGATCTTGTCGCGTTTAACCGGATCGCTGGGCAATTTGGTGCGGAAAAATAGTTTTTTCCATTTTGACACCAATGTCCCGGAGGCCTCGGAGAGGATGGGCGAGTAGAAAAAGGCATCTTTTTGATCGACTTTATAGTAGTGATGTTTTATGGTGACATTGGTCAGAGTCGGTGTGCGCAGCGGATTTGTCGTCCTCAGGAACGCCCGGAATTGATAGAGGCGATGGCCGTTGTGCACGGCATTGATCTTCATGGCCGGACTGTCGTAATAGCTCGTCGTACCCGTGGGACCATACCAAACGGCGCCTTCGAGATCGCCCAAAGAGTTGGCCGAACGCAGCTGCAGGGCGATGCTGGTTATCCCCGCGTTGGATTCACCTTTCCAGATCAGGGAATCGAATACCGATTCACGGTTTTCACCGAAATCGTAGACGCGGGAAACCGCAAAGGTGTCCGTATAGGCCAATCGCACCGGATAATTTTCATAGACGGCCAGGGTTCGGCCGTTATCGATGCGATCGACATCGCGCAGGCCGTTGAGGCGACGGTGGTACTGCCAGACAATTTTTCCTGAAGCGTCCACTTCGATGATGCGGTTGTTGCCGGCGTCCGATATGATGACATTTCGGGATGGCAGGAGAATATCCGCATCGGTGGGCAGTTTGAGTCCAACGCTTCCAGAGTCCGGAATACCGGTACGGCCGAACTGCCAGATGATCGTTTTGCTGGAGCGCTCGACGATGATGACACGATGATTGGCCTGATCGGTGATCAAGATGTGTCCTTGATTCCTGAGATATTGAATATCGACCGGTGATTTCAGGGTATCGGCACCGAGTTGCCACACGATGGTATGGGTGAGTGAATCGACGATGATGACCCGGTTGTTTCCCTTATCGGCGATGATGTATTCGCTGGAGTCCTCAATTTTTTCGGCATCTTCAGGGGCGCGCAGTTGATTGAAGCCGTTGCCTTCCCGATAGAGGGGGTCCCCATACATCCAGTCGATTTTGCTCGTCTCTTTATCCACGGTGATGACGCGATTTCTGTCCTGGTCGGTGATCACGACTTTGAAGTAGTTGGTCGTCTGGTCGCGAAAGATGAAAGCATCGACCGGTTTGTTGAGGTAGCGGACATCATTGGGATCTGTAGCACTTTGCTTGGGTGGAAAGGTCCACGTTTCCACTTTGGTCCTGGCATTGATTTCGAAAACGCGTCGTCCCAACGCATCGGTGACCAGATAGAGTTCCTGGTCTCCGACAATGCGGCTGTCGATATCCTCGGCAGCCACAATGGCAATGTTGGAAGGCCAGATCCATTCCAGGCCGAACAGCTTGTAATCGAGGCGTTCCGCACTGCCGGAATAGGCGTAATTGGGTTCCAGGGTCGCGACGTCGCTGAGATAGACCCCCGTGCCCTTGATGGTTTTGGTGAACAATGGATCTCCGTCTTCAAACTGCCGGGGATAGGTTTGTGCGAGGAGAAGGGTGGGCAGCAGCAGGCCAAGATGGATACCCAGTAATAAAAGACGCTGTCTGTTCATGATTCCTTCCGTCCTTTTGACCCTTGGGATAATTAAATAATTAATTATTTACTGATCTGTTTAAAAAAAATGGAGGAGCGAATACCAACGATGTCGAGCGAAGAAGCCTGATCGCAACACAAATAGAACTTCCCGAACCCTGTGCGCTCATTGATTGCGTGCACTCGTGAGCGTACCCAATGCGATGGACAGATACTTTGCTTCCTCACTATCGGCGCGGCTGGTGAGGATGATGGGGACGCTGGCACCAATGATGATGCCTGCGGTTTTGGAATTCCCCAGATAGGTGAGCGTTTTATAGAACACGTTTGCTGCTTCGATATCAGGCATAAGAAGAATATCCGCATCACCGCCCACCTCACTTTCAATGCCTTTGACCAGGCATGATTTCCTGCTCACGGCATTATCTACAGCCATGGGGCCATCGATGATGGCATTTTTAATTTGTCCGCGCGCGGCCATCTGCGCGAGCATGGCGGCGTCCAGGGTACAGGGCATGCCGTCCGGATTCACTTTCTCGATGGCAGCAATGACGGCCACCTTGGGCTTTTCAATGCCCAGCATGCGCGCGTATTGCACCGCATTTTCAACAATGGCAATTTTAGCCTGCAAATCCGGTGCGATGTTCATGGCGGCATCGGAGACCATGATCAGTTTGTGATAGGCAGGGACTTCAAAAACGGCGAAATGGGACAGCAATTTGCCGGAGCGAAGTCCACCCTCTTTATCCAAAACACCTTTCAACAGGGTTGCGGTGGCGCACTTGCCTTTCATCAACGTATCGGCCATGCACTCACGGATGAGTTGTATCGCGCGCGACACGGAATGCCATTCATTCTCGGCATGGATGATATCGAAATCGCTGATATCGATATCCTGTTTCCTGGCGACTTCAATGATTTTGTTTTTATTGCCGATCAGCAGGGCGTCGGCGATGCCCTGCTGATGCGCCATGACAACAGCCTGCAGGACATCTTCCTCTTCCGCCATGGCGACGGCAATTGTTTTCTTGGGTTTGTCTTTGACCTCTTTCAGTAAACCGGCGAACGAGGTGATCATAGTGTCTCCGAAAAAACCCTCTTGTGTGCGACGTCGCTGCTCATCACCTCTTCGACGCTGACAGCGAGCTGCGGAAACTTGCGCAATACGCTGCGATCGATGGTCACATAGGGAATCCCCAACTCTTGCGCCAGCGTGGCGTATTCGGCAAAATAGGCCGTGCAGTCATACTGTCCGGTGATGGCAAAGACCTCCAGGGAGGGCACATCGTATTGGCCGCCCTGCATCAAATTTTCGGCCTCCTGCATCAGCAGATTGGCCTGATGGATGCTGAGTATGCACTTGCGGATATAATAAGACAAAATTTGCCGGAATTCACTGCGCCAGATGACCGGTGCGATCCAGGCTCTGTCATGAATCAATAATTGTTTGGCAAGGGGAGTTGTTTCGCTTTTCAGCAGCAGGGCGGCGATGATTTGGGCATCAACGACGATCATGACCGTCCCTCATCACGCGCTTTTTCCCATCCAGCCTCCACCACCGAAGGCAGCGCAAGCCCCTTTTGCAACTGCTCAATGCGTTTGAGGAAAGAAGTCGTATCGACGCGCTGGCTGCAAGTGCTGCGCTCGATACACATGATGATTTCACTATTGATGCTGCGGCGATTTTCTTTGGCGCTTTGCTTGAGCTTGCGGTAGATTTCGGGCGGAATATTTTTGACCGTAATTGTGTGCATGCAGCCTTCCCATGAACAGGTTCTGATTTGGAACCATAATGGAATATAGTATTTTCAAGCGTAATTGTCAAGAAAAATCATATGTTAGCTGCATATACACCCAAAAATGAGAGGTACATCACAATCAGCCTGCGGCTTCAGTTCCTGAAACGTCCTCAGGCCGGTATATTTTCGCCTCTTCCTCCTTGCGCAGAACTCTCAACGCGCCGAGCGCCAGAGCCTCCATCTCTTCTTCGCCGGGAATGGTCACAAGCGCTGCAATGAACCGGACCCGCTCTTCGATCCAGGTGATGAAAATACGGTCATGGGCGATGCCTCCGCTGAGGACAATGGCATCGACATTTCCAGAGAGCACCGCTGCCATGGCGCCGATGTTTTTGGCAATCTGGTAGGCCATCGCCCGGTAGAGCAGCTCTGCCTTTTTTTCCCCGCCATGGGCACGATCGGCAACCTGGCGCATGTCATTGGTGCCAAGGTGCGCCACCATGCCGCCCTCTCCGGTTATCATTCTGGCGATTTCACGTTGCGAGTACTTGCCCGAGAAACAGAGTTTGACGAGTTCACCGGCCGGCAGGGTTCCGGCGCGCTCGGGTGAGAAGGGGCCTTCGCCATTCAATGCATTGTTGACATCGATGACGCGTCCATGGTCATGGGCAGCGATGGAGATGCCACCCCCGAGATGGGCGACGATCAGGTTCAACGCTTCATACTTTTTTTGCAGCTGTTGGGCAGCCTTGCGTCCGACGGCCTTGTGATTCAAGGCGTGAAAGATGCTGATGCGGGGCAACAGGGGATGTCCCGAGATCCTGGCCACTTCCTGTAATTCATCGACCACGACCGGATCGACGATATAGGCCGGCCGTTGATGGAGCGTGGCCAGGCGGTTGGCGAGGATGCCACCGAGATTGGAGGCGTGTTCTCCCATTACACCCGCCTGGAGGTCGGCCAGCAGGCGGGCATCGACGAGGTAGGTTCCGCTGGGGATGGGACGAATGAGTCCCCCGCGGCCAACAAAGCAATCTATCTCCTGAATCGGCATCCCGCGCTGCAGCAATATTTTGTCAATGGCATCGAGGCGGAATTCGAGCTGGCTGAAGATGGTGGGAAATTGCGACAGGATTTGCGCCGGATGGTGAAGATTTTCGGCAAATTGAAGTTTTTCATCATCAAAGAGAGCCAATTTTGTCGAGGTAGATCCTGGATTGATGGTCAGAATGGTAGACACAACACCTCCGTCAGGACTCGGTTTCTACATGCACCAGGGACTCGATGCGGTAGTTCTGCAGCCGGTTGCGCGCGTTGAGGAAATCCAGTTCAATGAGAAAACAGCAGGCAACGACCTCGGCGCCGGCGCCTTCGGCGAGGCGAATGGCCGCTTCCACGGTACCGCCAGTCGCCAGGAGATCATCAACAATGAGGACGCGCTGTCCAGGGTGCAAAGCATCGATATGCATCTCCAGGGCATCTTCGCCATATTCCAGGGCATAGGTTTCGCGAATAGTCCGATAGGGTAGTTTGCCGGGTTTGCGCACCGGCACCATGCCGATGCCCCAGTGATGGGCCATGATGCCCGCAAAGATAAAGCCACGCGATTCAATCCCCACGACCGCATCGAAAGAATCCTGCTCAAACAGCTGTGTCATTTGCCGGACGGCTTCACGCAGCGCCGCCCCATCCGCCAGTAACGTGGTGATGTCTTTAAAGACGATTCCTTTCTTCGGGAAATCCGGGATGCTGCGAATTTTTTCAGCGAGGTTCATGGCATTCCTTTCTGCTTCTGTCAGATTGTCAGGGATAGATGCGTGAAATGGTACGCGGGAATGGAATGGTTTCGCGTATATGCTGCAGTCCGCAGATCCAGGTAACGGTTCTTTCCAGACCCAGGCCAAATCCGGCATGGGGGACGCTGCCATATTTACGCAAATCGAGGTACCAATCGAAGGCGCTCTTCGGCAAATGATGCGCTGTGATGCGCGAGATCAGGGTATCGAGATCGTCTTCGCGCTGGCCGCCCCCGATAATTTCGCCATAGCCTTCCGGCGCAAGGACATCAACGCACAGGGCTCTCTCGGGGCGTAGTGGATCTCTTTTCATATAGAAGGCCTTGACCGCGGCGGGGTAGTGTGTGACCATGACCGGACTGGAAAAATTCTGCGAAATGAGCGTCTCATCGGGTGCACCGAGGTCGTCGCCAAAGACAAAAGGCGAGCCGGCGTCTTTGAGCATTCTGGACGCCTCATCGTAGTCCAGTCGTGGAAAGGGCCGTTTGATGGCCTCGAGGGCGGAGAGATCCCTTTCGAGCCGGAGCAACTCTTCGCGGCGGTTTTCCAGTACACGTTCGACGATTTTCATGAGCAACCCTTCGGCCAGTTCCATATCCATGGCCAGGTCGCAGTAAGCGACTTCCGGTTCGATCATCCAGAATTCAGTCAAATGGCGGCGCGTCTTGGATTTCTCGGCGCGAAAAGTGGGACCAAAACAATAGACCTTGCCGAACGCCATAGCGGCTGCTTCCATGTAAAGCTGTCCGCTCTGGGTGAGATAGGCCTTCTCATCGAAATAATTGGTTTCAAACAGTGTGGTCGTTCCCTCACAGGCGGCAGGCGTGAAAATGGGAGCATCGATGAGGGTAAATCCCAAATCATCGAAATAATCACGGCATGCGCGGATCACTTCATGCCTCACACGAAGAACAGCATGTTGCAGCGCCGAGCGCAGCCAGAGGTGACGGTGTTCCATGAGGAAATCGATGCCATGTTCTTTGGGGCTGATGGGGAATTCGGCGGCGATTTGTACGATATCCACTGCGGACACCTGCAGTTCGTAACCGCCTTTGGCGCGTTTATCCTCCGTGACCGTGCCGGTCAGGCGCACCGAACTTTCCTGTGTCAGTGCCAGGCAGGCGTCAAAAAGTTCTTCCGGGAGGTTGCCTTTAAAAATAACGCCTTGAATGATGCCGGTGCCATCGCGCAGCATCAGGAACTGCAGTTTTCCCTTCTGGGTACTATTGTAAATCCATCCCTGTAAAGTTACTTCCTGTCCGAGATATTTGGCAATATCGGCGATATAGGTTTTGGGTGCCATCAAACAACGTCCTTTCTCGTAAAGGTAAGCGTATCATGCAACGGGGCTATTTGGCTAACAGAACCGGACACGGAGAAGTGCGCAAAATATGATCTGTTGTGCTGCCGAGCAGCGCTTCGCGGACACGGGAACGGCCGTAGGCGCCCATGGCGAGCAGATCGATATTCTCCCGGGTGGCGAATTTGGGCAACTGCTCCTCAGGGTGCCCTGGTACGATGGCATAGGTCGTATCCACTTGATAATTATTCAGGTACATCCTGGCCTCCTGGATGTAATGCCGGGCCAATTCCTGATCATCGCTGACGCAGAGGACCGAGAGGCCAATCTGTAACAGAGTGCCAAGCTGAGCGACATATTGCAGGGCGCGATTGGCATGCACCGAGCCATCGTACCCGATCATCATTTTTGTTATGGCGTGATAATTTGGCTTGACGATGAGGATTGGCTTGTGCACCAGCCGCGACACCGCTTCGGTGGTCGCCCCCAGGGCCTTTTTATCATAACGCGCAAATTCTCCCCGTTGGCCGAGCAGGAGCAAATCAACGATCTGCGCTCTGTCAGCGATGATGTCGACGGG
>DCUM01000090.1:19512-64824 GCA_002327255.1 bacterium UBA2214
GCCCACTCAAAGATACGGATATCCGCCACGGTCAGTACGTGCAGATGGCTGGCGCATAATTTGCCCAACTCGATTCCATACGCAAGGACGGTATCCGTATAGGCGGACCCATCGACGGCTAGCATGATGCTCTTAAACATGGCGTCCTCCTTGCAATTTGGCAGAGAATCGTTTCAGAGGCATCAAAACCATACTTCGGGTTTGATCTCGCGATTCATGAGTTCTTCCAGTGCCGTACGAGGTTCCCGGCCTTCAAAAAGAATGTGGTACACTTGTTGGCAAATCGGCAATTCAACGCCGAAGGCGTGGGACAAGGCGACTGCGGAGCGGCAGGTGCGAACGCCCTCCGCCACCATTTTCATGCTGTTCAGGACCTCGTCAAGTTTCCTGCCCAGTCCGAGCTGTTCACCGAGATAGCGGTTACGGCTGTGGCGGCTCATGCAGGTGACGATGAGATCACCCATGCCGGACAGACCGGCAAAGGTCAATGGCTCGGCGCCCAATTTTCTGCCGAGCCGGGCGATTTCCGCCAATCCACGGGGTTGCAGGGCGGCCTTGGAGTTATCGCCGAATCCCGCGCCATCGCAAATACCCGCAGCGATCGCGATGACATTCTTCAGGGCACCCCCCAACTCCACCCCGACGACATCCCTGCTGCGATAGAGGCGAAAGCTTTTGCTCACCAGCATTTTTTGCAGTGAAGCGGCAATCTCTTCAGAGATCGCGGCGACGACCACAGCGGTGGGGATTTGCCGGCTCACCTCTTCGGCGTGACTCGGACCCGACAGCACGGCATAGTGATTTTGCGGCAAGCCCGGCAATTCCTCAGCAAAGACTTCCGACATCCGCATTTGCGTGCCGTTTTCGATCCCCTTGGCGCAGTTGACCATAATCGCTTGTGGCGTTGGCACGATGGTGGCAACTTGACGCAGCACGCTGCGGACGATATGCGAAGGGACAACGAGCAGAATGACCTCCGCCTTATCGAGCGCCTGCTGCAAGTCGGCGGTGATGGTGATCCCCGCTGTGATGGGAACGCCGGGAAGCACGGAACTTCGCGTTCGTTCATGACGCAACCGTTCGGCTTCATCCGGATCGAACTCCCAAAGCGCTACGCGATGGCCCAGACCAGAACAATAGTTTGCCAGGGCGATCCCCCATCCTCCGGCGCCCAGGACAGCAATCGTGTTCACTGCAAAGTGCCTTTCTCTTTAACCGCGTACGCTTCCAATGACAAATGGTTCTTCTCCGCAATGTTGTAATGCGGATAGCACACGGGTGGCGCCCTCCTCCTGCACGATAAAAATCAAACCGACACCGAGGTTGAAGACGCGCCGCATCTCCTCTTCGCTGATCTCACCGTATTGCTGGATGAGCCGGAACAACCGGGGCATTTCCCAGGCTGAATAATCGATGCACAACTTCAATCCCTGGCGCAGCAGACGGTTGGTGTTGCCTGCGATCCCACCGCCGGTGATGTGACTGATGCCGGCGAGTGCCGGATCGTTGCGAACCGTGCGGATGGACGTCTGGTAGCTTTTATGAACCCGGAGCAAGGCCTCCCCCCAGGTGGCGTCCAGTTCCTGCACCTTTTCGGAGAGCGAAACGCGCGCCTTCTCCAGCAGGACCTTGCGGGCGAGCGAATATCCGTTGGTGTGCAGGCCGGTGGAAGGCAGCGCAATCAGCACATCACCGGGACGGATGCGCGAGCCGTCGATGATATTCTCCCGATCCACAGCACCGATGATGGTGCCGGCGAGATCATACTCGCCAGGGGTATAGAATCCCGGCATCTCTGCCGTTTCCCCGCCGATGAGCGCACAGCCGTTCTCCCGGCAGGCCTTGGCCATGCCACCGACAATCTCCGCCATCACATCGGGCTCCAGTACCCCGAGGCCCACGTAATCGAGAAAAAATAGCGGGTCCGCACCGCTGGTCATGATATCATTCACACAATGATTGACCAGATCCTGGCCTACGCTATCATGCTGGCGGAGTAAAAAGGCGATTTTCAATTTGGTGCCGACGCCATCAATGCTTGAAACGATGACGGGATGGGTGTATTTCTGCACATCCAGGGCATAGAAACCGGCGAAGAGACCGATCTCCTTGATGACGCGCTCATTGAAGGTGCTTTTCGCCAGGGCCGCAATCTTTTGCGTGGCCTGTTCAGCCGCTTCCAGACTGACGCCGGCATGCTGATAGGTGATGCCCACTTAGGTTCCTCTTTCCAAATAGTTTTTTCTGAGCAGGGTTAAAAATTCCAGGGTACTCTTTTCGAGATAGTCCGGATAAGTCCAGGGATTTGCCTGAAATCCTCCATGACGCCAGAAGAGTTGTACGTCCCCATAGATACCCCGTCCCAGATAGATGCGGTGACTGAAATTTTTTGTGGTTACCAGGATCAATTTTGCGGCTTCCAGATAACCCGGATCCAGATTGATACGCCGCTTGCCGCCGGCAGCATAACGCGCTTCGATCCGGTTCGTTGCCCATTTAATCTCCACCGCATCCATGGGATCGATGAGACCATCGAAGGCCAGGATATATTTATGCAGGGGGGCCCCCATCTCGTCCTGGTAGTATTTTGTATGGTCGAACAACAGGACAGGGCTCCGTTGCGAGCTCGGCCCGTAAAGCGCCAGCAGCTGATTGACGGCCAGCCGGCGGATGGCGTCATCCTGATAACAGACAGCACAGATGAGCTGAACGGGTGCGGCGTTTCGGACGGTGCCCATGGTGTACTCATAAAAAAGGGATAGCGGTCATCGTCATGATCAGGGCTGTTTCGCTTTGCTGATCTTCTTGAGAGAGGCCCCGCAGAGTGGACAGAACCGCCATTGCACATTGGGAAAAAGATGATTCAGATCGCTGCTGCACTGCATGATGAAAAGAGGTTCAAACTCGATGCGAACGGTCTTGCCATTTTCCTGATCCAACTGCAGGCGATACGCTCCGCGATCCGTTTTGCCGATGATGAAAACATCGGAAACTTCGGGCCTCTGAATACGTGAACGCGTCTCAAGGCCATTCCAGTCTTTGAGGAGGATATCAATTTCAATATCACTCCAATGCCGGTAGCCCGCCTCGTCCACATCGGGATATTGTCTGCGTTGAGCGGGTTCGATGAACTTTTTCCATTGCACGCGCCTGGGCCGGCATTGTACCTCGGCGACGCTGGCAAATGAGATGTGTTCTCCATTTTCCAGCGGGAAATAACGCACCAGGGGATATTCGGAAGGCAAATAAGCGCCATAGCCCGCAAAAATGAACTCAATTTGAGCGTCTTTTACTGCGATGGCGGGCTTGCTGGAATCGGGATAGACTCTGGCATTGAAGACATAGGCTGCGGGGTCCTGTGCCTGACTGTTCAGGATTAAACCAACGCAGGCCGCAAAGACCATGGCAAGGGTTCCTAATTGTTTCATGGCGTCTGCCTCCTGATAATTCATTGCCGATGGGATGCGCGCTAGTATCAGTCAGGATATCCATTTAAATCTATTAAATTTATTATAAAATATCAAGAAAAAAAAAGCCCTCGGGCAGAGGGCTTTTGGCAGAACCGGGAGCATCACGGCCAGATGCCGCGCGCCTTGACGGCCTTGGCGACGCGATCGACTGCAATCATCATCGCCGCATTGCGCAGATCCTGTTTTTCTCTTTGGGCGAGCGTCCAGACCGCGTCAAAGGCATCAACTTCGACACGCTCGAGATTCTTGTTGACCTCCTCTTCTGTCCAGAAGAAAGACTGAATGCTCTGCACCCATTCAAAATAGGAAACGACCACGCCGCCGCTGTTTGCCAGGATGTCCGGCACGACGTGCTTGCCTTTTTTGATCAGAATACGCTCTGCGTCCGGCGTCGTCGGACCATTGGCGCCTTCAACGATGGCATATGCCTTGATTTTTTCGGCATTTTCGATCGTGATTTGTTTTTCCAGTGCCGCCGGCACCAGAACATCGACATCCAGTTGCAGCAGCTCTTCATTACTGATTTTGCTGATCCCCGCTGCAGAAAAGCCTTCAAGGAGTCTGTTCTTCGATGTGGTGCAGTAGGCGATCATATCGGCTATGGGCAATCCATTGGGGTTGTAATAAGCGCCGCTGACGTCACTTACGGCCATGATTTTACATCCTTCTTTCGAAAGCAAATCAGCACTGACCGAACCGACGTTGCCGAATCCTTGCACAGCCACGGTCGTTTTCTTTGGATCTTTATCGAGACGTTTCAACAGTTCAATGGTATTGAACATGACACCACGTCCGGTGGCTTCCCGGCGTCCCAGAGAGCCTCCGAGCTCGACGGATTTGCCGGTGACGATATCGAGAACGGTGCTGCCGCGCATCATGCTGACCGTATCCATGATCCAGCCCATGGTTTCAGAACTGGTATTGACGTCCGGCGCGGGGATGTCGCTGTGGGGTCCGATAATGGGCATAATGGCGACGGTGTAGCGGCGGGTCATCCGGCGTATTTCATTGTCCGACAATTTGGTCGGATCGACCGTGATCCCGCCCTTGCCACCGCCGTAGGGAATGTTCACCACGGCGCATTTCCAGGTCATCCAGGTGGAAAGCGCCTTGACTTCATCCAGCGTGACATTCTGATGATAGCGGATACCGCCCTTGCAGGGACCGCGGGCGCTTGAATGCTGAACGCGATGTCCGGTGAAGACTTCGATGTTGCCATCATCCATGACCACGGGCAGAGAGACCGTCAATTCTCTCTCCGGATGGCTGAGAACTCGAAGTATGTTATCGTCGAGTTTCAAGAGCTTTGCAGCCGAGTTGAGCTGCTCAAGCGCCATGGCGAATACACTGCCTTTTTCCATAGTTCTCTCCATGCTTTTACAGACAGCTGTTACGGTTATTGATTATGGGTTTAGTGATGATCGTATTGCAATAAAAAAAGCCCTCATCAAATATACGATAAGGGCTTTGAATCATTTAACTTTATACTGCCACTGCATCTTCAAAGAGCAAGCACAGCTTTCGAGTGGCTGGCAAATTTCATGTGCATCTGGTTTTATGAGCGGGTAGTGTAACTGCATAAGAAAATGGGTGCTGCCTTATGGACGATTAAAACGTAATTAAAATTGTTCTCAAAACGCTTGTTAATTTATATATTTAAACAATCAATGTCAAGAAATAAAATGTCATTCGCTCAGCGCCACGGATTGGTATTTTTGCGCAGGTACTCGATACGGCGTCGTTCTTTTTTGGTTGGTCTACCCTTGTATTTCGGTTTTGCCTGTTTGACCGCCTGGGCGAAAAGCTGCAAAAGTTCTTTCTCTTCCGGGCTGGTCTCGCGCTCCTGCAACTCATAGAGTTCTCTGGCCAGGGTCCCTGACAGGCTGCGCTGACACAATTTCAGCACCTTCAACTCGATATAGTTACCCCCGCCATGACGAATGGTCATCCTGTCGCCGGGCCTGATCTCTTTGGCGGGTTTGGCAACCTGTCCATTGACTTTGACACGGCGCTCGTCGCATGCCGCGGTGGCGAGCGCACGGGTCTTGAAAAGCCGGGCAATTTTCAACCATTTATCGAGGCGCTGCGATTCCATGGCGATGACAGCGTTCGCGCTATCCCGGGTCATTGC
Source organism: bacterium UBA2214 (assembly GCA_002327255.1). GTDB lineage: Bacteria > Zhuqueibacterota > Zhuqueibacteria > Residuimicrobiales > Residuimicrobiaceae > UBA2214. Next base: position 25,114 of record DCUM01000090.1, read on the forward strand.
TGCTCCTGTGGGAGGAGGTCCTCCCCCTGTTTTTTATTCGGCCGGCTCTTTCCGTTTTCCGGCCGCTGCCCATGAGATTCTCGTACTGCCGCATCCGGCTCTTCTCCGTTACCTCGGCGAGGCCCTGCAAAGGGCATCAAAAGGCATTCATCGCGAAGAATCGGCGTGCCAAGCACCTTCGGGAATGGCCTGTTTTTGCAGGCGCAACCGTTTCGCGTCAAAGCCGGCCTTCATCACTGCGACAGATTCAGTACCAGTTTGCCCAATGCGATGGAGAGCAGCTTGCTGTCGGCGCTGTCGGCGCGGGAAGGTATTAAAACGGGCGCGGCCGATCCCATGATGACATGGCCGAGACGCAAGTTGGCAAAATAGGTTGTCGATTTGGCCAGGATGTTGGCCGATTCGATGTCGGGGCAGAGAAGAATGTCTGCATGTCCGGCCACTGGGGAGACAATGCCTTTGGTCCTGGCGGCGGTTTCGGACAGAGCGTTATCCAGTGCGAGCGGACCATCGATGAGGCAGCCCTTGATCTGGCCGCGTTGATTCATTTTCGTCAGGATGGCGGCATCCTGGGTGCTGATGAGATTGGGATGGACCGTTTCGACGGCCGAGAGAACGGCAATCTTTGGCATCTCGATGCCCAGGGCATGCGCGACAACCACGGCATTTTCGATCAACTCTATTTTCTGCTTCAAATCCGGCTTGAGGGTCACCCCGCCATCGGTGATGATCATCAAACGCTTGCCGAGGTGTTCGGGTGTTTCAAAAAGGAAAACATCGCTGAGCAGGCGGTTGGTGCGCAAGCCTTTCTCTCCATCCAGGACTGCTTTGAGCAGCGCCGAAGTTTTAATCTTGCCCTTGAGAAGTATTTGCGTCTGGCCATTACGGATTGACGCCACCGCCGCTTGTGCGGCCAGGGTATCTTCCTCCAGGTCATGAATCGCAAAGGGTACGTCTTCTCCGGTCAGTTCCTTGTATAGCGAGCGAATGCTATCTTCATGGCCAAACAGGATCCCGTCCGCTATTTCTTTTTGGTACGCTTCGGCCATGGCCGTCAACGCCGCTTCATCTGCCGCGGCCGCGATCGCGACCGTTACCCTGGGGGTATGACGGGCTTGTTGGATCAGGTCGTCAAAATGGGTGATCATGTTTACTCCTACGGTGTCAGCTGTTTTGCACCCTGACAGGAGGCGTTTGCCTGCCATTTTTGCCATGCTGCGATGCGATCCGTCTTAATAATCGCATGCGTTTTCCTGTCCAGAGAGAACCCGCAACACCCCGGCGGCCATCGCTTCCATTTCCAGCTCGCCGGCGAATATCCTGACGGGTGCGATGAATGCCACGCGTTCCTTGATCCAATCGATCAGATGTCTGGAATGTGCCAGTCCGCCGGTGATCATGATGCCGTGCACCTGACCGTTGAGGACACTGGCCATCGCGGCGATCTCTTTGGCGATTTGGTAGGCCATGGCTTGATAGACCTCGGCCGCTTTGGCATCGCCGTTTTCGATGCGGCTTTCGACTTCTTGGGCGTCTTTGGTGCCGAGATAGGCGGCCAATCCCCCCCTGCCCATGACGAATTGCTTCATTTCGGTTTTACTGTATTCACCGGAAAAACAGAGATCGATGAAGGGCTGCAGCGGGAGTCCGCCGCTGCGTTCCGGAGAGAAAGGGCCATCGCTGGAGGCGTCATTGACATCGATGATGCGGCTGCCGCGGAGCGGAGCAATCGAGATCCCGCCCCCGAGATGTGCGACGATGAGGTTCGTGGTGAAGGGATCCAGCCCCATCGCCTCCGCGCCCCAGATGGCTGTGGCGCGCAGATTGAGGGCATGCGAGAGCGCTTTGCGTTCGATGCGCGGGTGTCCGGAGTAACGCGCCAGCGGCTCGAACTCATCGACGGAGACGGGATCGACCACATAACTCGCGCAACTGTAGAGACGGGCGATCTCATGCGCCAGGGCGCAGCCGAGATTTGAGATGTGATCGCCCTGAACGCCACGGCGCGCATCCTCGATCATGTTGGCGCCAATTTTATAGGTGCCGCGGCGCAGGGGCTTGAGCAGTCCACCCCGCCCGACAACGGCCGTCAACGCAAAGGCTTTGAGGTTTTGCCGGTTGAGAAACTGAATGATGAGATCGAGCCGATAATCATACTGCTCCCAATTAGTCTGGAAGCGCGCCAGTTCCTCTTTGGAATGGCTGAGGCTCTCCCCGGCACCCCGGTTTGCGCCGTTGAAAAGTGCGACTTTGGTCGAGGTCGATCCCGGATTGATCACCAGGATCAATGGAGCGGCACTCTCGTTCATGAATATCTCCTGCAAAGAGAGCCTCCCGGGATATAACGCCCGGGAGGCTCGATGAGATCATTCACTATAGACGGTTTTGGCGGTATAGTGGGTATGCAGCAGATCATGCGCCTTGTGGCTGTTCGGTTCCCCGAGAAATTCCTCGTAGAGTTTCAGAATCGCCGGATTTTCATGCGATTTTCTGATCTTCAAGCCACGATCCGCTCTGTAGAGTGCATCGGCGCGTTTTTTGCGAATGTCCAGCGAAGTGGGGACGGGTTGACCGCCGCCGCCGATACAGCCGCCTGGACACGCCATGATCTCGATGAAATGATAATTGGCTTCACCGGATACGATTTTTTCCATGAGCTTGCGCGCATTGGCGAGGCCGTTGGCCACAGCGGCGCGCACCTTGAGGCCATCGAGATCGATTTCCGCTTCGCGCACGCCCTCCATGCCGCGCACCGCGGTGATTTCCACCGTATCGAGGGGCTTTTTGGTGACGACTTCATAGACCGTTCGCAGTGCCGCTTCCATGACACCGCCGGTGTTGCCAAAGATGACGGCAGCGCCGGTGGAAATGCCCAGGGGCGCATCGTACTCTTCTTCCGGCAATTCGGCGAGATTGATGCCGATCTGTTTCATCATGGTGGCGGCTTCGCGGGTGGTGAGAACAGCATCGACATCCTGAAAGCCGCTGCTGTTCATCTCGGCGCGATCGCTTTCGTATTTTTTCGCCGTGCAGGGCATCACAGAGACCACATAGATGTCCTTGGCCTGCAAACCGGCCTTTTCGGCGTAGTAGGTTTTGGCGAGGGCGCCGAACATCTGCTGCGGTGATTTGCAGGAAGAGACGTGCGGCAGCAATTGCGGATAAAAGTGTTCGATGAAGTTGATCCAGCCGGGGCTGCAGGAGGTCAGCAACGGCAGGGTGCCGCCGTTTTTGATGCGACCGAGCAGCTCATATCCTTCTTCCATGATGGTGAGGTCCGCGGTGAAATCGGTATCGAAGACTTTATCGAAGCCCATTCTGCGCAGCGCGGTGACCATTTTATCGGTCACCAGTGAACCCGCCGGCATGCCGAACTCCTCGCCGATCGCGACGCGAACGGCTGGTGCGGTTTGCACCACGACGTGGAGATTGGGATTATCCAGGGCGTCCCAGACGCGCTGGATATGACTGTTTTCATAGAGTGCGCCCACGGGGCAGCGGTCGATGCATTGGCCGCAAGCGACGCAGGCCACATCACCGAGTCCCTTGCCGAATGGTGTATCGACCCAGACGTCATAGCCGCGGTTCTCCATGCCGAGGGCGCTGACGCTCTGCACCATGGTGCAGGTCTGCACACAGCGCCGGCACAGAATGCATTTGCCGGGATCGCGTACCACGGCCAGGCTCGAAGTATCGAGAAATCCCTTGCGTTCATTATAGGCAAATCTGATTTCGCGAATGCCGAGTTGATCTGCCACCGTACGCAGCTCGCAGCTGCCGTTGCGGACGCATTCGGTGCAGCGCATGGGATGACGGGAGAGCAACAATTCCATGGCGATCTTGCGGGATTCGCGAACCACCCTGGAACTGGTGGTGACTTCCATGCCTTCGCTGGCTTTCCAGGAACAGGCAGTGCGCAACAGCCGGTCCCCTTTGATTTCGACGACGCATAACCGGCAAGCGGAAACCGGGGGTAGATCGGGGTGATAACAGAGTCTCGGTATGGTGATCTGCGCCTTTTCGGCGGCCTCGAGCACGGTTGAACCGGCCGGAACCGTCACCGGACGGCCATCTATCTTCAAGGTAATTTGTTCCAAAATAAAATCCTCCTAAATGATCATCTCAACGGAGAAGTACAGTTCATGAGTATTTGATCAGGCCGCTGCTTCATTGGCAGCGTGCAGTTCACATTTTCCGGCACGGCATGTGCCCTGGAGATGCTGTTCGAACTCTTCGCGGAAATAGCGCAAGCAGCCCAGGACGGGAATGGGCGCTGCCTGTCCGAGTCCGCAGAAAGCGCCGCGCATCATCGCGTTGGCCAATTCTTCCATCAGATGCAGATCCTCCGCCGCGCCTTTGCCCTCCGTCATGCGTTCAAGCAGTTCCAGAAGGCGGCCATTGCCTTCACGACACAGCGTACAGATGCCGCAGGACTCATGGACGAAGAATTCGACAAACGTTTTTACCAGATCTACAAGGCACTGCGAATCATCGACGACCAGGAGCGCACCGGAGCCCATGCCGGCGCCTGCGTTACGCAAGGTATCGACGGCCAGCGGCAAGTCGAGATGCTCCCTGGTGAGGATGCCACCGGTCGTACCGCCGAGTTGGGCGAGGAGGAATCCTTTGCCTTCCGGAATACCGTGTCCGATATCGTAGATAATCTCGCGCAGGGTGATCCCCATGGGGACCTCGATAAGGCCAGGGTTGTTGATGTTGCCCACCATGGTGAAGACTTTGGTGCCCGGACTATTTTCTGTGCCCAGCGAGCGGTACCATTTGGCGCCCTTGAGAATGATTTGCGGCACATTGGCGAGGGTTTCGACGTTGTTGACGATGGTGGGTTTGCCCCACAGTCCCACCGACGGCGGAAAGGGCGGTTTATTGCGCGGTTCACCGCGCTTGCCTTCGATGGATTCGATGAGCGCGGTCTCTTCACCACAGATATAGGCCCCGGCGCCTTCGCGAATATCCAGATCAAAGCTGAACGAGGAGCTAAAAATATTTTTCCCCAGCAGGCCCTGTTGGCGCGCCTGTTCGATGGCTCTTTGCATCCTGGCGATGGACATATGGTATTCACCACGGATATAAACATAGCCCTGATGGGCGCCGACGGCGTAACCCGCGAGTGCCATGCCTTCGATGACGGCATGGGGATCGCCCTCGAGAATGAGACGATCTTTAAAGGTTCCCGGCTCGCCTTCGTCCGCGTTGCAGATGATGTATTTTTCTTCGCTCTTTTCCCTGGCCGCGAAACCCCATTTGATACCGGTCGGGAAGAAGGCGCCTCCCCTGCCCTGCATGGCGGATGCTTTGACCTCTTCCATGACCTGCTCCGGGGTCATTTCGGTTAAAGCTTTGCCAAGCGCTTCATAGCCATCGTTGGCGATATACTCTTCGATGCTTTCGGGATCAATGATGCCGGCATTTTTGAGCACCACGCGAATCTGTTTGCTGACACGGGCCGATTTATCACCGGCTTTGGCTTCACCGGACGGCATATCGAGGTACTGCAGCCTTTCGACAATACGGCCTTTGATGAGGTGTTCCGAAATGATTTCGGTGACGTCTTCCATCTTGACGCCGACGTAGTAAACGGCATCCGGAAAAACGACCAAAACAACCCCTTTATCATAGATGCCAAGGCTGCCTGTTTCCACAACGCGCACTTCATTGGCCAATCCGGCCAATGCCAGTTCACGGGTCATTGCATCCTTGATGGAACGCGCGCCCTGAGAGATGGTGTGGGCATCCATGGCTATCAGGATATGAATTCTATGCATGAGAAGTTCCTTTCATCTTATAGTCCTTCAAAATGGCCACAGCCTTTTCGGGGGTCAGATTGCCATAGACTTCATTATCGACCATCATGACCGGCGCCACGGCGCACAGGCCCAGACAGCTGGTAAATTCCAGGGTGAAAGTGCCATCCGGTGTGGTCTCACCCATCTCCAGTCCGAGATAGGACTTGATGTGATCGAGTACGGCTTTGGAGCCTTTGACGTGGCACGGCGCGTTGTTGCAGCAGCGGACAATGTGTTTGCCCTTGGCCGTGGTTGTGAAGAGACTATAAAAGGTGGCAACGCCATATATCTCGCTGAGGGGAATGTTGATTTTTTGGGCGACGCGCGTCAATATTTCATCGGAAAGGAGGCCGTATTCCTTCTGAACATCCTTGAGAACATAAATCAGGGGTGTCCTGGTGTCGGCATAGGCTTGTATTATTTCATCTATCTTGTTAAGGTCGTGCATGGGATTCCTCCATTGAATCTGAGTAAGGCAATATGAAAGCCGGGGCGTCCGGATCATTGCTGCATAAAAACATGCTTGTCGACAACACGATCGTTCATCACATGTTCAACAACAATCTTGCGGGCAATCTCGGGATCGATTTTTCCATAGGTCGTGGTGACCGATTTATCCGTCTGAACAATCTGGACCAGGGGTTCCTGATCACAGAATCCGAGGCAGCCGGTCTGCGTGACCACAGCAGTGGTGATGTTGCGTTGATTGATTTCATCGAGAATGGCGGACATGACTGCTCGTGCTCCAGCGGCGATTCCACAGGTTCCCATGGCGACGACAATCCGATACCTGGCGGATTGTTCACGGGCAGCCATTTCTTTTTTGGCTTTTTCCTTGATAGCGCGGAGATCCGATAATGTTTTCACTGCGGTTCCTCCTTGACAGAAGTGAGATCAGCCTGTTCACAGCCTCTTGCCTGCGGACAGAACTGATACGGTTGATTATGTATGCAAATTACCTGATGATCATTCATCCCAAAGAATGGACGGCTTGCAGTTTCTCCCTGATCAACGCCTGAGCCGGTTCGACCAGGGCATACTGTGAACAATCCAGTTCGGCCATGCGGCCATAAAACCAGAAAGAGTCGAAGGTAAAATAACGGCAATCGGTACGGTGGCCGTAAAGAAAATGTACCTCCGGCGCCGCGATGACGAGATTGACGAGCGTTCCAGCCATATCGCCCAGGGGCGCCCGATTGAGACTGTTATGCTGAAAGGTAACCAATACTTCCGTACCTGCTCCGGGTTGAGAGACGATCTTTAATTCTCCGTTGCAGGCCAGCGCGGCCTGGCGCAGCAGCGGCAAACCCATGCCAACAGAGCGTGTGGAGCGGCTGGTCACGAAGGGATCGGTGACGCGCGCGACGGTTTCAGGGCTCATGCCGCGGCCATTGTCGCGAATGGTGATCGAAAAGAGATTTTTGGCGACCGATTCCTCGATCCAGATGATGACCCGGGTTGCCGCGGCTTCGATGGAATTGGTTACGATATCCAGTATATGTAAGGATAATTCACGCATCGGGCCTCAGGCAACCACGGAACGGGACTGGATGATTTCTTCGGTTTCCATAACGGAGACGTGCCTTCCCATGGAGCGGGTGCAGGCGAGAATGAGCTCTGCAAAATTGGGCGCCGCCATCTTGAAAAAAGTGCGCGCACTGCCGACCTGATTGATATCGTGGGCATCGGAAGCGGTGATCAATTGCAGATTGCCACTCGATTGATAACGTTGCACCGCCTCTTTGAGATCGGCTCTTCTGGATATCTCGACCACATTGAAGGGCAGATTGGCCGGCAGAAATCCCAGTGTTTTAACCATGCTGTTCGCTTTGCGATCAATATGCGCGGGGTAAATGATGCCTCCGCGTTCGCTCACTTCGGTGATGATGCGCTGATAGCCTTGCTGCAAGGGCAAAGATAACAGTTGCGACGCCTCAGCAAGGATATTTTCATCGGCATCGACGATCAATTGCGCGCCCCAAAGTGATACATCGTTTTCGCCGGGTGTCATGTTCTGATCGAGAAATTTCTGGAAATCATCCATACTATCGAGCGTTGGAAAAAGAGAGATCATATGAATGTCTTCCCGCGTCGCCACCTCAACGCCGGGGATTACCACCAATGCGGTATCGCTCGCGGCCTGGACGACGGCTGCCACATTGGCTGTGGCATTGTGATCGGTGATGGCGATCATATCCAGACCCTGATCAAGGGCCTGACGCACAATATCGCGGGGCCCCAAGCTGAGCTCGGCACACGGCGATAAAACCGTGTGAATGTGCAAATCGCCCTGGAACCAACGCAGCATCTAGTTGCTCCCGCGTAATCCGAGATGATAGAGTTGGCCGGCCAGATCGAATGCGTTCGCATCACAGGTCAGCAAGGTGATATTTTTCAAATTGGCTTTCTGCACCGATTCCTCGTCCGGCACAACGCCATTGGCAAAAATCACCGCCGTCAGTTCCTTAAAAAAGGCGATGGCGATGACATTTTCATGACTCTGGTTGGTGATCCAGATGCAGTCCTTGGGTGCGCGCGCCATGACATCGCTCAATATGTCCGATACACAAGCACAGGATACATTTCTTTCCGCGTTGAAGCGATCGCTTACAAGCTTTAGTTTTATTATTTCATTGATTTGTGCGAGCGTCATCACTACATCCTTAATTCAATTTGATCACACGGGCTGATTCGCAGGGCATTTTTCCTGCCAGAAACGAACCAAATCCTTCACCAGCATCGACATATCGGCTGTTTTGCTGCCTTCTACCAGGATGGTATCTCCCTTTTGGGCATTCTCTTTAAACCATGACAAAGCTTCCGTGGGGGACGTTGTCACTATCACCTGATGCCGGGCATGGCTCCTCGCTTTGATGGCTTCGGCTGTCACTTTGGTAATTTCACCGACCAGCACCACCCTGTCGATCGGCATGGCGGAGAGGTAATGCCCCATCATGGCATGCATGTGCAGCGTCTGCTGACCGAGCTCGGACATTTCACCCATGACCAGGATGAGCCTTTTTGAAAAGTTACGAAAGTTGAGCAAAGATTGGGAGGATTTATAGAGGGACTGTGGTGTTGCGTCATAGGTGTCATCGAAGATGCACAATCCATCGATGGTATGCATGCGTCCTCTTCCATCAGGAAGCACAAATTCATTTTCCAGGGCCTGTGTGATCACTGCGTGATCGATGCCTAACTCGGAGGCGGCCGCGTAGGCAGCCAGCGCATTATAGACATCTCCCAATGAGTAGATGGGGAGGCGCAATGGGCGTCCCGGGGCATTTCTTTGATGCACCAGGAAACGCGTGCCATCCGGGCCTTTATGTTCAATTTCAGAAGCGTAATAATCCGCCACCGGACTGAGGCCAAAGTATACCACGGCTGCGGATGATGCGTCACCCATTCTGCGGGTATATTCGTTGTCACGATTGAGGATTGCAACGCCGCCATGGCAAAGCGCGTTGAGGAGTTCTTCCTTGGCGGCGGCGATTTTTTCGATGCTGCCGTGCCTTTCCAGATGCGCTTCGCCGATATTGGTGATGATTCCCATCTGTGGCCGGATGAGTTTGGCGGCAACCTTGATTTCAAAAGGGGTGGCAGCACCCATCTTCACCAGGGCCCAGTCGTAGTCATTGGAGATGGTCAGCAGTTCCCGGGCGATGGGTATGACAAGGTCCGATGGGGGGGAAAAATCATATACGCTCCCCTGCCGTTTGAGGATTTGACAGAGCATCGCCTTGGTAGTCGTTTTGCCATTACTTCCGGTGATGGCGATGAATGGGAAACCGAGTTTTAGACGATGACTTTCGGCCTGGCTAACGATATGATTTATGGGTAACGAGGTCACAACGATTTTATCATGTTGATTAGGATGATGGCAGATACCACTGTTCTTTACGCCGGATAGAGACATTAGCCTGTTATATTACACTTTTTTTTTGAAAAGGAAAAGAAAATTCCGAATCACGGGCTTTTTTTATTACATCACCATGGGAAGATAGAGGGTGAAACAGGTTCCCTTTTCATATTCAGAAGTTACATCGATCTTGCCGGCATATCCATCCACAATCTTCTTGACCAGGGTGAGTCCCAACCCTGTGCCGGTGATGTTGCGTGTATAGTAATTTTTTGCTCTAAAAAATTCCTCAAATAGCCGTTCCTTCTCCTCGGCAAGCATGCCGATACCGCTATCTGCAACAGATATCTTGACATAGCGGCCATCCGACGTGATGGCGATGCGAATGGTGCCCTGCTCGCGATTGTACTTGATGGCATTTGAAATCAGGTTGGTAAAAACGCGCTGCAGCTCTTCCCGATCTGCGTCAACCGTGAGCGTTTTATCCAGGTCCAGCTCCGTCGTGAGACCGCGCTTGTGGATTTCATTTTTAAAAAACTCAATGGTTGCTTCGGCCATTTCGGCCGGTATGAGGCGTTCGATCTCACGGCGTACCTTACCCGCCTGAATTCTCGAAATATTGAGGAGATCGTTGATCAGGGTGGTCAATGTCTTGCTGCGTTCCAGGGAGCGGCGCAGATAGCCATCATAAATATCCGGTTCATCGCCAAGGCTTTTGTCCAATACCATCTCCATATACCCCTGAATCGCTGACAAGGGCGCCTTGAGTTCGTGGGCGGCCATATTGACAAACTGCGACTTGAGCAGCTCCAGTTGCTTCAATTCAGAAATATCACGCAAAACCGAAACAAATCCAAGCAGTTGCCCCGTTTCGTCCAAAATGGGTGTGGAGTTGGCCATGACGACCAGTTTTGCGGGTGGCTGTATCACGATCTCCTGTTTGATGGCTTTGAGGGCGTCTTTTTGCTCAAAGATATCCGTGATGACGCCCTTGAATTGATCCGGGAGCACCTCAAAAATGGACTGTCCGATGGTGAGATCGTGCTCGAGTTGCAGCAGTTTCAAAAATTGGGGATTAAAAAGGACCACCTCGGCCTGTTGATTGAGGACGACGATGCCGTCATCGATGGCATTGATGATGGTGCGAATGCGCGATTTTTCCCGGGATACTTCGAGGAGCCGGCGCTCCTGTTCTACCCGCAGCCGCCGTGCTTCGAGGATATACCAGCGCCGTTCCAGGGCGCGATCGAATACCAGTTGAATTTCTTCGGGTGCAAACGGCTTGGCGACATAGTGATAGGCCCCCAATCGCGTGGTTTCCACGGCGGTGTCGATGGAGGCATATGCCGTGCAGATGACACAGATGGCTTCGGGATAGACCTTTCTGATCTCCGCGAGCACTTCAACGCCGTCGATATCACCGATTTTGAGGTCGATGAAATAGATATCGAATTCGCGCAGCGTGCCTTTTTCGACGCCGAGCCTGCCGGTCTCCGCCGTATCGACGCGGTGGCCCTGGCTGGCAAAGAGACGACGGATGCCTTCCCGCATGCCCAATTCATCGTCGACGACGAGTATGTCAGCCTGTTCAATCTTCATAATAGGATAAGTGCACCCGCTTGTGGTTGATCATGCGTGAAATATTTTTTCATTGATGTATGCCAATAATTCCCTGGCTGGAACCGGCTTGTCGAGATAATCATCCGCCTCAATCCATTTTCGCTCTTCTTCGGTTTGCGTTGAAAAACGAATGCCCGTCTCGTGACTTGCCGCTGTCATGATGATGACCGGAACGCTTTTCCCTTCGGGAAGGCTTTTAATGCGATGGCAGAGCACAAAACCGGAATCAAAATGCTCCATGGCGAGGTCGACAAAAACGGCATCCGGCTTTGTGCTTTTGAACAGTTCGAAACCTTCCACGCTGTCGTTGGCTGTCACCACGTCATAGCCGGCTTTCTCAAGGAACGGTTTGAAAATCTGCAAGAGGTCGACATCATCGTCCACCATGAGGATCTTTTTTTTCATGCCTGTCTAATTCCCTTTTTTCAGATTAGTGATCATTGAGCATGCTGAAGACCTTATCCAGCAGCATATCTTTCTGTACGGGTTTTTCCAAAAAACAATCCACGGGATTCCAGTCGGCATCGGGACCGACGCGCAAATTGAACGGATGTTCGCGGTTGACGCCGGTCAGCATCAAAATGGGGGTTTGAGCGATATCCGGATTCTTGCGAATCTGTCGCGCGACTTCGAATCCCTCGCCCACCGAACTCATCATGACGTCGAGTATGATGAGGTCGGGTTTTTCGGAGACGGCTTTCTCCAGGCCTTCACTCCCCGTAAAAGCGGAGACTACCCGATATCCGGCGTGGATCAGGAGTGCACTGTTCATTTCAATGATGTCGACGTCATCGTCTATCAGCAGAATTTTTTTTGTCATATTTTTCTCTCAGCTTGCTGATTGAATATCAAACTGCGCCATGGTCGCAGCACTCTGTACGGGTAATTCAATGGAGAAAATGGTGCCGCGGTTCACCTCGCTTTGCACGGTGATATTACCGCGGTGCATCTTGATGATGCCATAGGCGATCGCCAATCCCAGGCCTGTGCCCTTGCCGATCTGTTTGGTGGTGAAAAAGGGCGTGTACAAACGGTTTATATTCTCCGCAGGGATGCCCACACCGGTATCTTCAAAGGCGAAGCGCACGGTCTGGCGTTGCGCATCATAACGCCCAACGATCGTCAGTGTGCCCCCTTGCGGCATGGCCTCGGCCGCATTGACAGCGATATTCAAAAAAACCTGAAAAATCTGATCGCCATCCACTTCGATGGCCGGCAGATCCTGGTCGTATCTGAGTTGCACCTCGATGTTTTGGAAGAGCGGCTGGTTGGAAATCATGGCGAGCATCTTGTCAAAGAGGTCTCTGGGATCGTGTTTGCGCAGATTCAGGTTGCCTTGTCGGGCAAAGTTGAGCAGTCCGGCGACGATCTTCTGGCAGCGTTTGGCCTCATCCATGATGAAATGCAGGTCTTTGCTTTTCTGATCGTCGTTTTTAAGCTGTTGCAGGAGCAGATGCGCATACAGCATGATCGACCCCAGCGGATTGTTGACCTCATGGGCCACTCCGGCGGCCAGTTGTCCTATGGAAGCCAGCTTCTCGTGTTGAATGAGCTGTTCCTGTGTTTCCGCCAATTCGTGCAGTGATTTTTGCAGGTGCGATTGCGTCCGCTGCAGCTCCTCGATGAGGTAAGGCAGACACATCTCTTCTTCGGCATACCCCTGAAACACCGCTTTGGCATAAGCACGGCAGGTCTCATAGCCGCAGGCACCGCAATTCAATTCATCCGAGGCGGAATACTTTTTGATCTGCTGCAAAATCGCAATAATCTCTTGCTCGGACGGTTCGGCGCTGACAATGGGTGATGCGTGATATCGCCTGCGAATGGCCACATCCTGAAATTGCAGGATGGCCTTTTTCCATTCAGCGTAATTGGTTTTGGCGCGCAGGGCGTCTGTATAGGCCACCACCTTCTGTTTCCGGGTGAAATGATTCACCGGCGATTCCATAATCGGACCGTTGATGCACCCTTCACAAAAGAGAACGTCGACGAGATGCGCTTTCACGGCGCCGTTCTTCAGACTTTCGAGGAGATCGAGCACGCGTTGTTTGCCTTCGGTGACGATCACTTCATTATTCATGATATCGAAAGGCAGTCCTGCACTGCGCAAGAGGCCGCCGGAGACCGGGTAGAGATGACCCAGATAGGCGTGCGGCGGATCGAAGGATGAAGGCGCCTCCTCCGCGGGATTCACCTGCAATCGATCCCAGATCTCGTGCAATTCCTGGTAGGTCAGTACTTCGTCGACCGCATCCGCCACTTCGGGATCCGCCATCTCGACTTTTTTGGCGACACAGGGTCCGATGAAAACGACTTTGACCGCTCCATAGAGCTGCCGCACCACGCGTCCCATGGCAATCATGGGAGACACGACGGGGGCGAGGTGGTTGCAGAGTTCCGGAACGTAGCGTTCAATGAACCCATAAATCGCCGGACAGGCGCTGGTGATCAGGGGCAGGTCGAGGTCTTCGCCGTTAGCATTCTTTTTGGTGTTGACCAGCCGGTAATATTCGCGATTGATGAGATCGGCACCGAAAGCCACTTCGACCACATATTTGAAACCGCAGGCCCGCAACGCCGCAATGATTTTCCCGGTGTCGAGATCGGGGAAGGCCGCTGGAAACGAGGGCGCCAGCATGGCGACCACCGCTTCTTCGCTCTTGATAAAAGCGAGGGTGGTTTCGACGCCATTTTTAACCGCCTTGGCACCCTGCGAACAAACCCGCACACAATGGCCGCAGGCGAGGCACCGTTCTTCCATCACCTGGGCCTGGCCTTTGACGACGCGGATGGCCTTGGCCGGGCATTCACGGATGCAGGTATAGCATCTGCGGCAGCGCTCTTCGAGGGTCCAGACAACCGACATACGCAATCCTAGCTACGTTCAACGTAATGCGTGTGGAGAAGTTCATGGGCCCTGTGACCATTGGGTTCACCCAGGAACTCTTTATAGAGATTCATCACCGATTCGTTATGGTGCGAGGAGCGTTTTGGCAGCGAACGGTCGATCTCATAGATCGCTTCCATACGCTTGCGCACCCGGTCGGGGTCGCTGCTGACAGGTTGCCCGCCGCCGTTGATGCAGCCATTGGGACACGCCATGACTTCGATGAACTGCCAGGTATTTTCGCCATTGCGGATTTTATCGAGAATCAGGCTGATATTTTTCAAACCACTGACGGCGGCCACTCTGATTTTAATACCCGTGATGGTGACTTCGGCCTCCTTCACCCCCTGCAGTCCACGAACGGGTGTGAATTCGATATTTTCCATATCTTTTCCACTGATGAAATAGTGGGCGGTGCGCAGAGCCGCTTCCATGACCCCTCCGGCAGCGGCAAAAATCGCCGCCGCGCCGGTGGACTCGCCCATGGGATCGTCAAAAGGCTCGTCCGGCAGACGGGTGAAATCGACCCCGGCCGTCTTGATCATGCGCGCCAACTCCCGGGTTGTGACGACGGCATCTACATCCGCATACTCATCACCCAGTTCCGGACGCTGTGCTTCGAATTTTTTGGCAATACAGGGCATGACGGAGACGACGAATATATCCCCGGGCGGGATGCCCGTCTTTTGCGCATAGTACGATTTCACCAGAGCGCCTTCCATCTCGTGGGGCGATTTACACGTCGAGACGTGTTCGAGGAGATCCGGATAGAAATGTTCCACATACTTGACCCAGCCCGGACTGCACGATGTCAGCAGTGGCAGTTTGCCGTTGTTTTTCACCCGATGCAGCAGTTCGGAGGCCTCCTCGATGATGGTGAGATCGGCGCCAAAATTGGTGTCGAAAACGCGATCGGCTCCGAGGCGACGCAGCGCCGCCACGATCTTGCCGGTGACCACCGTCCCGGCTTCCATGCCGAATTCCTCACCCAGCGCAACGCGCACCGCGGGCGCCACCTGTGCGACGACGTGTTTTTGGGGGTTGTTGATGGCTTCCCATACCATTTTTGCGCTGCTCTTCTCTCTCAGCGCCCCGACCGGACAAACCGTTATGCACTGACCGCAAAAGACGCAGGCAATGGCATTGAGACTGCCATCCATGGCGGGCGCCACGCAAGATTGAAAGCCGCGGCGCACGAAATCGATGGCGCCGACATTTTGCACTTCGTGGCAGACGCGGACACAGCGGCCGCACAGGATACACTTTTCCGGATCACGTTCGATGGACGGACTGGCAACATCGATTTTTGCCGTCCTGCGTTCGCCTTTGTAGCGCAGGTCGCGCACGCCATATTGCGCCGAGAGGTTCTGCAGTTCGCAATTGCCGTTGCGAACACAGGTCAGACACTCCTGCGGGTGATTGGCGATGAGCAACTCGATGATGGTCTTGCGCGCGCGGCGCACCTTGGGGGAGTTGGTGTTGACCACCATGCCCTCATAGGCCGGAAATGCACAGGCAGGTGTCAGACTGCGCTGGCCCTCGACCTCGACGACGCAGACGCGGCAGGAACCGGTGGGTGAAAAACCCTTGAGGTAGCACAGCGTCGGTATCTGAATGCCCTCGCGTTCCGCCACCGTGAGGATCGTCTCGCCGGGATTCGCCCAATATTCTTTATTATTAACAGTGATCTTCATCCTATTCCTCTCTATCCTTACGCAACGAAAATGGCGTCAAATTTACAGTTGCTGCGACAGAGATCGCAGCGAATGCACTTCTCATCGATGATGTAATGCGCCTTCTTCTTTTCGCCGATGATGGCGTCTTGCGGGCATTTGTGCGCACAAACCGTACAACCGGTGCATTTGTCGGTATCGATGCGATAGGTCAACAATTCGCGGCAATGACCCGCCGGACATTTGCGATCGTATAAATGGGCTTCATACTCCTCCCGAAAATAGTGCAACGTGCTCAGTACCGGGTTGGCCGCTGATTGGCCCAGTCCGCACAGGGAGGTGTTTTTGATCACATCGGCGAGACGGTCGAGATAGACCATGCCCTGAAAACGCATCAACGCTTCATCCGGCTTTTTTTCGCTGCGATAACTCTGCGTCAGACGCTCGAGAATTTCCAGCAGCCGCTTGGTGCCTTCACGGCAGGGGATGCATTTACCGCACGATTCGGACTGTATGAAGGTCATGAAGAATTTGGCCAGATCGACCATGCAGGTGGTTTCATCCATGACCACGAGTCCGCCGGAGCCCATCATGGCGCCCACCTGTTTGAGATTCTCATAATCGACGGGGGTGTCGATGACGGCTTCCGGCAGCGCGCCGCCGGAAGGTCCGCCGATCTGTACAGCCTTGAATTTCTTGCCGTTGGGGATGCCGCCGCCGATATCGAACACCACTTCGCGCAAGGTGACGCCCATCGGCACTTCGACCAGTCCGGTGTTGGTTATCTTGCCGGAGAGGGCGAATATTTTCGTGCCCTTCGATCCCGCCGTTCCGAGGGAGGAAAACCACTCCGCCCCCCTGCTGATGACCACGGGCACGTTGGCAAAGGTCTCGACATTGTTGATGACCGTCGGTTTTCCCCAGAGGCCGGCGGTAGAGGGAAAAGGCGGACGCGGACGCGGCATGCCGCGTTTGCCTTCAATGGAGTTGAGCAGCGCCGTCTCTTCGCCGCAGACAAAGGCGCCGGCGCCCTTCTTGATCTTGAGATCAAGATCAAACCCGCTGCCGAGGATATTTTTGCCGAGCAGGCCGTAGGAACGGCCATCAGCCAGGGTCTTCTCCAGCCGCGCGATGGCCAGCGGGTATTCGGCACGGCAGTAAATATAACCCGCGCTGGCACCGATGGCAAAGGCACCGATAATCATCCCTTCGATGATGCGATGGGGATCGCTCTCGAGCACGGCGCGGTCCATGAAGGCGCCCGGGTCGCCTTCGTCGGCGTTGCAGACAATGTACTTCTGCTCCGACTTTTGTTGCTGTGCCAGTTCCCATTTTTTGCCCGTCGGAAACCCGCCACCGCCGCGGCCGCGTAAACCCGCTTTGATCAAGTCCTGAACCACCGCCTCAGGCGTCATGCTGTTGATGACTTTGGACAGTGCGCTGTACCCGCCGCGCGCCAGATACTGATCGATGCTCTCCGGATCGATGATGCCGCAATTTTCCAGCACGATCTTTTTCTGTTTGGCGAAAAAAGGCACTTCGCTCATTTTGGGATAAGAGGCCCATGCCTCGTCCACCCGGCCATTGGCGTAAATGCCCAGCAATTTTTCGGCGACGATTTCCTTCTCCTGCAGCGTTTTTTGCAGCAAAACGGGCACATCTTCCGGTTTGACCCGGCAGTAGCAGACGCGCGGACGTCCGGGCACTTTGATATCGAGAATCACTTCCTGGGAGCAATAGCCGACGCAGCCGGTGGAGACCAGATCGGCATCGATCTGCAGTTTTTCGAGTTCGCTCCTGACGGCCTCGTAGACGCGCTGGGCGCCGTTGGCCAACCCGCACGTTCCCATGCCGATGAGAATGGCCGGTTTTTCGTGCTCTTCGAGGAGAATTTTTTTCCGGTAAGCGTCGAGCCGTTCCAGGCTGTCCGCGGATGGATGGCACTTTGGTCCGTTATGGACGCAATCGATAAAGAAGGGGCAGGGCTTTTCAGCGCTGTGCCAGCAATTATTAAAAAGTTGTGCATATGCGTTCATTTCTGCCTCACTCTTTGCTTTTGGACTTGTACGAGGCGATCAACTTTTGCACAGATTTAACTGTGAGGCCGCCATGAAATTCATTGTCGATCGTAATCACCGGTGCGATGCTGCAGGCGCCGATACAGGCGACTGTTTCGATGGAAAAGAGGAGATCCCTGGTCGTTTGACCCGCCTTGATGCCCAGTTCATTTTCAAGCGTCCTGAGAATATCCAGAGAACCCTTGACGTGACAAGCGGTACCCCGACAGACGCGGACGAGATGTTTGCCCAACGGATTGAGACGAAACTGATTATAAAAAGTGGCCACACCATAGACGCGGCTCACGGGCAGTTTGGTGTGCTGCGCGACGTGGTGAATCTCCTCCTCCGGCAGATAACCGCAGACTTCCTGGATGTCCTGCAGGAGGGGGATCAAAACCGAAGCGTCATTTTCAGGATATTTTTGATACACTTGCTGCGTTTCCATGGGTCCCTCATATCGTTACATATGGTTGATTATTGATGTCGCTGAATCCTGCATCCCCAGTGCGGTCGAGAGCGCCAGTTGCAGATCGTGCATGCCAAAGGAGTCGAGATGATAATAGAAAATCTGCTCCTTGCGGACGCGGCCTTCCAGATGCCGGGAATTATCATCGGTGCGGACGATGATGCGCGCATGGGGATCGCAGCCCTTGAGGAGACGGATCGTCTGTTCGATTTTGAGCCCATGGGCACGGGCATCGAGCACGATGGCGTCAAAATGCTGCTCCTGAACACACTGAACCGCAGCCACGGCATCCTCGACCACTTTGGTGGCGATGGCATGCGTGCGCAGAAAGAGATCCAGTTCCTGCGCCACGGACTTTTGCGGATTTGCAACAATCAAACAGTTCATCGTAGGCATGCTCATTTATTGTTTTTCCTGTAAAGCAATCAAATAGCATGCCAAACAATGTTATCGGGAGCCGATTTTATAATATGCTGAATAATCTGGTTTTACAGAATCATTTTCACATTATAATCTTGACGATCGCTTCTGTTTCTATCATTATTGATAGTTTAAAATGGGGATTTTTACCACACACCCGGTTGCTCGGAAAAAAGCGGCGGCAGGAGTGTAGCGGTTGCAGGCGGGGTCAATCCGGTTGCAGGCCGTATTTTTTAATCTTGTCGTAGAGGGTTTTGCGGTCAATGCCGAGCGCTTTTGCGCTCTGACTGATGTTCCAGTTCACTTTTTTCAGGACCTGGTGTATGTGTTTTTTCTCCAAACCGGCGAGTGATTCGATCTTGGCGACGCCGCTTCCCTCCTCCAGATTATGGAGGTGTTGCAGGTTCGGGGGAAGACTGGAAACGGTGATTTGATGGCCTTCTTCGATCACCGTGGCGCGTTCTATGACATTCTCCAGTTCGCGCACATTTCCGGGCCAATCATGTGCGTTGAATATCGCCGCCGCTTCCGCGGAAAGGTTTTCGATGGGTTTGTGGGGCCGGCGTTGGTTATGTTTGGTGATGAAAAAGTCCGTCAAAATGGGAATGTCCTGGCGCCGTTCCCGCAGAGGCGGCAGGTGGATGGGAATGACGCTGAGACGGTAATAGAGATCCTCACGGAACCGGCCATTTTCGACGGCGGCCGAAAGATCGAGGTTGGTGGCGGCGATCACCCGCGCATCGACGGGAATGATCTGGGTGGCACCGATGCGGCGAATCTGTTTTTCCTGAATGGCGCGCAATATCTTGGCCTGGACGCTGAGCGATATATTGCCTATTTCATCGAAAAAGAAGGTGCCTCCGTGTGCCAACTCAAAGGCGCCATGTTTGGTGGCTGTAGCGCCGGTGAAGGAGCCTTTCACATGCCCGAACAGTTCACTCTCGAAGAGCGATTCCACCAGGGAGCCGCAGTCCATGGCGATGAAGGCCCTGTTTTTGCGTTTGCTGTGGGAATGAATCGCTTTGGCGACCAGTTCCTTACCGGTGCCGCTTTCACCCTGAATGAGTACGGTGCTGTCGCTGGGCGCCACTTTGAGAATCATCGCAAAGAGTTCCTGCATGCCAGGGCTCGCACCGATCAAGCGGACGATTTGTCCGCCATGCTCAAAGGTGAAGTTGTGATCGGCCTGTGGACCGAGATGTCCTCTCTTTTTCAAGAGACGGCTGACGGTTTCCAGCATTTGGTCCGCTTCGAACGGTTTGGCGATGTAATCCTGCGCTCCGGTTTTCATGGCTTCAACCGCCATTTCGATGCTGGCATATCCGGTCATCATGACAATGTCTATGGAGGGTGCAACGCGACGAAGTTTTTCGATGAGTTCGATCCCCGTCATACCGGGCATGCGGAAATCGACGATGGCGATATCGAACGCCTCGCTGCGAGCCCAGCGCAGGCCTTCTTCGGGAAACGCCGAGGAGCTGACATCGTAACCCGCCATTTCCAGCAGCCGTTTACAGCCTTCGCGGAGAAGGTCTTCATCGTCGATGAGTAATATTTTTGTTTTTGGCGCCATGCTGCGAAAAATAGTCCGGAAACTCCCGAGCTTTATGATTTAAATGATTCCCTTTGCGCGCTCACCTTGAAGCTAACAATGAAACAGCTGTCTGGTCATCCGTTGCCTCGATTTTCAATTGAATCCCGGCGCTGCGCAGCATGGTGCCCGCCCAACACAGCTGCTTGTCGGGGAAATCCTCTGCGGCAATTTCCTCGGTCAGTGCGCTTTGCGCCGCGGCAGGGAGTGGTGCATCGATGAGGATTTGCAGGGCCGGCGATTGCCCCGGTTTTTTATCCTCACAAAACAGGATTTGGCGCTGCGTATCGAGCTGCGTTATCGCATAGAGGCAGATCATCTGCAATGCCAGAGAGACCGGAGCGAGGGGAAACGAATGGGGCGTGGTATCATCGGCCACCCGGCAGAGCAGACGGGCGGGCCGCTCTGAGAGCATCTCCACCATGACCAGAGTCGTTTCGGCGAGCTCTTTGAGCGTGCAGGTTTGCGCGGCGAGCGCGTCATGCCCCGCCACGAGTGCTTCGTCCACCAGATGCGCTTGCTCTCCACCCCCGGCGCCGCCTCCCATCGGCTCT
The DNA here is from genome assembly GCA_002327255.1 of bacterium UBA2214. Classification (GTDB taxonomy): domain Bacteria; phylum Zhuqueibacterota; class Zhuqueibacteria; order Residuimicrobiales; family Residuimicrobiaceae; genus UBA2214. The sequence goes on from DCUM01000090.1 coordinate 46,048, forward strand.
CTCGCCGGCCTGCGCCATTTCGCTCCGGACAGCAAGGCCGTGGCGATGCCCAGGTGCAGGTAGGAATGGGTCTGTTTGAGAAATTGCGTCAATATTTGCGTCGTGTTGCGCGTCTCCTGGCATTGATGACGCAGCCGATGCATCTCGATGATGTGATGAATGGTCTGTGACAGTTTTTCGGGCGGAAAAGGCTTGATGATGTAGTCATAGGCGCCCTGACTGATGCAGCGCACGGCATCCTCGATGCTGGCAAAAGCGGTCATCATGATGACCGCCATGTCGGGGCAATGGTGTTTGACATGGGAGAGCAGGGTGATGCCATCCATGCCAGGCATGCGGATATCAAAGACGCCGACATCGATAGGTTCGGTCTTGCAGATTTGCAGAGCCTCCTCGCCACTGGCGGCGGTTACGACTCCGAAGCCCTCCAGCTCCAGCCACTGGCGCAGCGAATCGCGGATGATGGCTTCGTCATCGACCAGGAGGATGATATCCTCCAGCGGATTATTGATCATTCCGGTACCTCGACAGATGGTTTGACGTGCAGCGCTCTCCGTCGCGCAGCATTCGGTTTTTGGGAAGTGACACCGTCGCGCGCCTTAAATAGCAGCATTCATGCGAGCGTGCCAACGCTTGTTTTGCTTGTAGAGGAGCTGAAACTCCCTGAACAAGCGGTCATAGAGTCCTCTGAGTTTCGGATTGGGCAGAAAGCTGTTCTTGATTTGGATATGATTTCTTATGGCTGCGAAGGAGTCGACATAACCCAAGGCCCAGCTGGCGAGCATGGCTGAGCCCCGCGCGTTGGCTTGTTGCGGGTCGGCCACCTGATTGATTTGGCGATTGGTGATGTCGGCGATGATCTGGCACCAGATATCGCTTTTGGCGCCTCCGCCGATGATACTCAGCTGTTCGACGGGCGCATAGAGATTTTCCACGGTCTGCAAGGCCCAGCGCAGGTTAAAAGCGACGCCTTCCAGTACGGCGCGCATGATGTGCTCGCGGCCGTGATGAAGGCTGAGATTGAAGAGACCGGCGCGCACATAACGGTCGTCGAGTGGACTGCGTTCTCCGAGCATCCAGGGGGCGAACATCAGGCCAGCGCTGCCGGGCGGCGCCTGTTCGGCGAGACGGTCCAGCACGGCATAGAGATTGGGGTCTTTGGCTTCCTGCTTGAGTAATTCGGTGTGATAGAGGATTTTGTTTTTCATCCATTCCAGGCAGATACCCAGCGTCTCCTGATGCGCGAGGCAGAGGTAATATTTTTCAGGATAGGTGCTGCCGATGCAGCCGGTATAGTGTATCAAATCGATCTTGCGTTTGCGAAAATGGCCGGCGACACCGCCGCTGGTGCCAAGGCGGATGTACAATTCCCCCTCTTCGAGGGCGCCCGATCCTACTGCAGCGGCACTGATATCTCCGGCGCCATTGATGATGGGGATGCCCGCCGCCAGTCCCATCTCCGCAGCGGCGGCAGGCGTCAGACGGCCGACGACGCTGTGGCTCTCGCGCACTTCCGGGAGGTAATCCGGTGTGATGCCGGCCAGGGCGCAAAGTTCCTCATCCCACTGGTAGCGGTTATGGCGTGTATCGAGCAGCCACCAGACCACAGCCATGTCGATCGATTTCACCCATTGCCCCGTGAGCTGGTAGACGACAAAGTCCTTGGCATCGAGGAATTTATGGATGTTCTGAAAAATTGTGGGTTGATGGTGGGCGAGCCAGAGGATTTTGCCGATGGGATCCTTACCGGTATGGCCGGGCGCTCCACCGGTGATGCGTAAAAATTTTTGCAGTCGCAGGGGATTATATCCCATCACCCGGGGCGGGATCCATAATTTCTTCATGATGATATCAGCGGCGCGGGTATCCAGCCAGGTGATGGCGGGTATGACCGGCGTGCCCTGGCGATCGATGGCGACACAGGTCTGCATCTGACAGGCGAAGGTGATTCCCTCGACCTGATCGCTTTTCACCCGGGTGTCGCGCAGCACGGCACGGGTTGTCGCATAGACGGCGCGGACCCAGTCATGGGGATCCTGTTCGGCGTAGCCGGGTTGCGGATGATAGAGGGGGTATTCCTGCTGTGCCTGACCGGCTATGCGTCCGGTGGTTGTGAAAAGCACGGCCTTGTTGGAGCTGGTCCCCATATCGTGTGTCAGAATGTACTTTTCACCCATGGCCTGTTTTCTCGCTGGCAGGTTGGTCGCATACGCTGTCCCCGGCGGTTGAACGAATCATTCGGAAGTAGCCATGCCGATGATGCGATAATTGAACTCGTAGCTGAGGCTTCTGCTCCAGGTTTCATCGAACAAGGTTTTATAACGCGTTCCATCTTCCGGGCCTACGGGTTTACCGTAGGTAAAAAACCAGTTAATGATCGGGCTGCCCGTGAATCCGAGTGCAATCCAATAGCGGCCTTCGGGTAACAGCGGGGCATCGGCGGCGAAGGTGAAATCGAACCAGTCATATCCCGGAGCATATTTCATCTGCGCGACGGGGAGGTAGTCACTGGTGGCCACATACTCCCCCGGTTTGCCGTGGCCATCATCCCTGAAAATTTCAACCCAGAGTTGTCCATCACCGCCGAATTTATGGAGGACCAAACCGACTTTGGCGAGCTTGACGGGATTTTTGAGAATGAAAGTCTGGGCATATTGATTGCCCTGGGTGGTGACATACTCGGAGGTCTCGACCATGAAATTCTTGCGCATCTCCATCTGGCCGCTCTCCAGTTTCTGGGCCGGGCCGCGGGTTGTGCCAAAGTCAATATTTTGCGGGAACTCGAGATTGCCCTGGCTGTAGGGTTCGCTGAAAGCCATCTGGCGCAGACTGCGGCTGGCGAGCGGCTTTTGTGGTGCCGGCGCTTGCGGGAGCGGCGGCGCAGTGGGTTTGGTAAAAGAGGCCTCCACGGCCGGCAGGAACAGCATCTTGCGCGGACCGTAGTTCTGTTTTTCAGCGCGCAGGTCGACGCGGTCGGCGGCGAGGTTGGCGGTTATGATCTCTTCATACTGTGGCTGTCCCTGCACCCCCTGCTGCTGCGTCCAGCGAATGAGGCCGTCGTTGCAGGTCTCATCATTGTCCACCCCCACCTCAACGCGGATGAAGCGGTTGCTGACATAGAGAGCTGTTTGCTGGGGATCGAAAGGCACCCAGCCCAGATCGGGGAAAAAGACTTCAATCCAGGAGTGCCGGCCCTGGGCCATGCGCAGCGTCAGGGTGCCATTGCTCAGGCGCACATCATAGGGTTCCTTGAGTGTGATGCCGTTGACGATGCGGCTGGGAATGCCGGCCGCCCGCATCAGCGCCGCGGCGAGATGCGAATAATTTTGACAGTTGCCTTTGCCGCTGGACAACGAATAGAGGGCATCATAGCTTTGCGGGACCAGGACATAGTGGAGATGGTCGACGACGAAAGTGAGGATTTTTTGCACGGCATCGAATTCGGTTTTGCTCTGCGCCGTCAATTTTTTCGCCAGGGCGACGATGTCGGGATGGGTGGCCGCCACCTGCTTTGAACTGCCGAGATAGACTCTTTCATCTTCCTTGAGATCGCGCAGAGGAAATGGCGCCGTGGTCTTGAGAGACTGCAGGCCGGTGCGATTGCGGCTGACCATCTGGATGATCGACTCAACCGGACGCGATGGCCGATTCCAAGTGACGCGCAGAATTTTGTTGCCGCGGTCATCCGTGTTCTCCTCCCGCGTCGACGGCGGAACAGTAAAATCGATCTGGAAAGAAGAGATGGTCTGATTATAGGTCGGCGAAGAAAAAGTTTCCGGGATGACAAAGCTGAGGATGAGCTTTTGGGTGCCCGGTGCCGGTTCCACTTTTTGCACCATGCGGTAAATGATTTGTGACTCCTGGCCGCCATTGATCAAATAATTTTCGGCCGCACCGAGCGTGACAAGAGCCAATACAAAAAGCGCCATAAAATGCAGATGTTTCATAGGGCTACCCCATACTTAAAATCCCGGCAACACCCATCCTGATGCTGAGCGACCAAAGCAAATTCCGAGGATGTTCACAGAGGTTTTTGCGAATATGGTTTAATATAGAGAGAAACAGGTACTTTGTCAACAGTAAATCGTCACCAGCACGATTTATCGCCAAGTTCTACTGTTGACTTATAAATCAATTTATTTTCTTTAAAACGATTTGAATGTTGATTTATTATACACTCATATTGTATTGTTATTTATAATATTATATTTTTACCGATTCTGGGACGTTTTTTTATGTTAATTTATTCATCACGCCGATACTTTTTTGCTTATTTATTAATCATTGTGTAGGACAGTCTATTTAACTGTATATCTTTATGTTAGAGTGTTGATACCTCAAAATGACGTTTTTGGCACACAAATTGCTCTTGGAAGGTCAAAGATAACAATTCGTTTTTTTCATTAAAGGAGAAATACAATGGTCGTCGTCATCATGGTTTCGATGTTTCTGATCTTTATCGGGATCAGTTACTTGCAGGAACGTGCCGCCAAACGGCGTGTGCAGGTTCCCGTGGTTCGTCCCGTTGGGGCAGACGGGGAAGCCGGTGTCTACCTTCATCCCAGTCACTCTTTTGCGCGCATCGTTTCCGAGACCGAGGTGGAAGTCGGCATGGACGATTTCGCCAGGCAGGCCTTCGGCTGGTTTGACGAGATCACACTGCCCCAGGCCGGAAGCATCGTGCATCAGGGCGAAACCGCCTGGAGAGGCCGTGTCGCTGAACGCACTGTATCGCAGAGAATCCCGGTGGACGGAGAAATCACGGCCGTGAATGAGCAGCGCCAGGGGGCCTGGCTTCTCAAGATCAAGCCCGTCCGTTTGCAGGAGAATCTCTCCAATTTGATCCAGGGCGCCTCGGTTTCGCAATGGCTCAAAATGGCCCGGGCTAAATTCCTGATGGAGCATTCGGGAACCCTGCTCCCCGCCATGCAGGATGGTGGCGAATTGGTTAAAGGCTTTGCCCGTCATCTCACCGATGAACAATGGAGAGAATTTTGTCAGGAATTCTTCAATTGTGACGATACAAAATAACCGACAGGAAAGGTATGGAATCATGACCGCTCTACTTCTCATCGCTATGGTATTGGCCTTCCTATTGGCCGACTATGTCGTTCAGCTTCGTCAGGCTAAAGTCGCTGTTCCGGTCAGCGCCGCAAAACCGCTTCCCCTGTTCTCCAGGATCGAGGATCTCCTGCCCAAGGGAATCTTTGCAGCACCTGGTCATCTTTGGAGCGCCGTACAGTCCAACGGGACGGTGCGCATGGGCGTCAGCCGTTTGATTCTCAATGCCCTGAACAGCGTCAGTGAAGTGATTCTTCCAGAACCGGGGAAACAGGTGCAAAAAGGGGATGCGCTGTTTACGGTACGCTGGGGCGGCCGCAGTGCGACGTTCCGCGCCCCGGTCAGTGGCCGCATTGCCGCGGTCAACACCGAGTTGCTGGCTCATCCCCTGCACCTGTCGGGCGACACCCATGTTTCCTGGGCCATCCTGCTGCAACCCGATAATCTCAGTGCGTCAGTGAAAGCCATGCGCATCGGTGAAGAAGCCTATCAACTGCTGCGTCATGAAGTCAATCGTCTGCGTGATTTTTTTGCGCAATTCCCGGCACATCCGGCCATGGTCTCCGCCCAGCAGGATGGCGGTCTCCCGCTTGCCGGCGCGCTGCAAAACCTGCCGGAGGAAATTTGGAATAAATTCGTTCAGGAATTCATCGAAACACCCCACGCCGGAAATCAGGAGATCAACGGATGACGAAATCTGCCATATTGACGGATCTCACCCAATGCATAGGCTGTGAAGCCTGTGCATTGGCATGCAAAGAGATTAACGAATTGCCAAAGGATACCCCGTTGCATTTGTTGACCGCCTCCACCTGGAGTGCCGTGGAGCATCGCAATGGCGTCAATATTCGCCGCCAATGCATGCATTGCGAAGAGCCCGCCTGTGTCTCTGCGTGTCCGGTCGCAGCACTGGAAAAGACCGCTTCGGGCGCTGTCATCTACGACGCGGGCAAATGCATGGGATGCCGCTATTGTATGGTGGCGTGTCCTTTCGCGGTGCCCAAGTACGAGTGGGACAAGTCGATTCCCACCATTCAAAAATGTATCCTCTGTTATGAAACAGCGCTCTCCAGGGGTGCGGAGCCGGCGTGCACCAGCGCTTGTCCGACGGGTGCGACGATCTTTGGCGAGCGGGATGCGCTGATTCGTGAGGCGCAAAACCGCATCGCTGCGCATCCGGATGCCTATGTCAACCATATCTACGGACTCAGGGAGGCCGGCGGCACCTCGGTGTTGTATCTTTCGGCCGTACCCTTCGCCGAACTGGGTTTTCCCGCCAATATCATGGAAGATGCCTATCCCAAACTGACCTGGAAGGTGCTTTCCAAGATACCCAATATCGTATCGACGGGGGGGGTGTTGTTGCTGGGCATCTGGTGGATCATCAACCGCCGCATCAAATTGCAGGATGACCATCCCTCGTCTGTTTGAGTCGTGAAATGGGTGTCCTATCAATACTGGAAAGGTTTATCCGTTGAACACTACACAGAGGTCATCATGAAACTGAGTCTTCCCAAACCAACCTTCTGGACGATCGTTCTCGCTTTCATCTGGATACTCGGCATTTATGCGGTTTTCACGCGTTTCTATTATGGATTGGGGGCCGCCACCAATCTCTCCGACCAATTCCCCTGGGGAATCTGGATCGGTTTTGATATCCTGGTCGGTGTCGGACTGGCGGCAGGGGGATTTGTCGTCGCCGCAACGGTTTATATTTTCAATTTAAAAACCTACAAGCCCATCGCGCGTTCCACCATCCTCACCGCGTTCCTGGGCTACCTCCTGGTCATCGGCGCCTTGATGATCGATCTCGGGAAGCCCTACAACGTCTGGCATCCGCTCATCATGTGGAATCACCATTCGGTGATGTTCGAAGTAGGGTGGTGCGTCATGCTCTACACCACCGTCCTCTTTCTTGAATTTCTGCCTGTTCTCTTCGAGCGCTTCCGCCTCGAGAGGCCGTTGCGCATCATCCGTTCGATCACCGTGCCTTTGGTCATTGTCGGCGTCCTCCTGTCGACCCTGCACCAGTCATCCCTTGGCACCCTGTACGTCATTGTGCCGGACAAGCTGCATCCGTTATGGTATTCCGGATTGCTGCCGCTCTATTTCTTCATCTCCGCCATTGCGGCCGGCCTGGCCATGGTGATCTTTGAATCCTATCTGAGTGCGCGCGCTTTTGGCAAGGAACTCGAGTTTTCTCTGCTGGCGCAGCTGAGCCGCATCATTGTCCTGGTACTCGGCCTCTACCTGATGGTGCGCGTGCAGGACATGAGTTCGCGGGGGGCGTTGCAGTACGTTTTTGACGGATCACAGGAGAGCCTCTACTTCCTCCTTGAAGTGGGATTGGGCGTCCTCCTCCCCATCATCCTGTTCCTGACGCCCAAAATCCGCAACAACACGGCGGGGCTCTTTCTCGGGGCGGTATTCACACTGCTGGGATTTGTCATGCACCGCCTCAACGTCGCGATCACCGGCATGACACGATCGGCCGGGGTGGAATATGTGCCCACCTGGATGGAATTGGCGGTTACGGCCTCCATCGTCGCCGCCGGCATCGTCATCTTTCGCTATGCCGCCAAATACTTGCCCATCTTTTCGCAAGAGGAGGCATTCGGGGTTCATCCGCCCCCCCTGGTTTCCGCCGGAAAGTCGGGGCGTCTGGCCATGGGTCTTCTCGGTGTTCTCTTGCTCGCCATACTCATCGGACTGGGATTTGGCTGGATGCAGGAAAAACCTGTGGATCTTCATCTTCGTATCGAGTCGGCCGTCGCCCAGCCCGCGAGCACCCTGGAACTGCCGCTGCCGATCGTCTACGAGATGGGTGAGGCGAGTCCGGGCGCCGTGACTTTTTCACACGAAAATCATATCGATCCGTCGGCCCCGCAATGCAAAACATGTCACAGCGGGATTTTCAAGATGCGGCCGCTCAAGGCCGGCGCGCTCGGATCTGTGCAGATGGATCTGCTCTACGAAAAGAAGCAATGCGGCATCTGTCACAACGGCGATGATGCCTTCAACGTGGAAGACAACTGTGAAGTATGCCATGTCGCGATTGATGAATAATGCTTGATGGTTCGCTGGATATCCGCTGCCGGGTGTTCGTGCGGGTATCCAGCGGCTTTTTACGAACTCTCCGGACAGGAAATGTCTCATGACAAATTCATCCGTCAAAATAACCTCAACAGGTCGGGTACAGCGCATCTGGCCGCAAGAAGAGATCCCCTGTATCTGGATGCAGGCGGGCATCGTTTCCTTCAAGCTCTGCAATCGCCATCTGGCGTGTGAAACGTGCCCCTTCGATGCCATCATGCGCAGCGGTTCCGGGCCGATGAGTGCGAGCGCTGTTACGGACACAGCGGATGTCCCGATGCATCCCGAAGAGGCCATGCCATCCGGACCTGGTGAATCGATGCGGAGTCCTGATGCCGGACAGCTCTATTTTGACCCGGAGGCGTATTATGGCGCTGCTTTCTGGTATCTGGCGCCCGTCACAGAGCACATGGTGGAAATGGGGATCAGCGAGATTGGCGCGAAATATTTGCCCAGCCTCAAAGAAGTGATCATGCCGCGACAGGGTGCTCGTCTCAACGCCAACCACACCCATTTCTGGCTCATCAGCACGGAGGGTTCCATCGGCCTGTCGAGTCCGTTTTCCGGAACGGTCGCCCACGTCAATCCCCATGTTCTGAGCCATTTGGCCACACCCAACCGGGTGGCGGCTTCGCGTTTGTGGTTTATTGAACTCGAGGTGGAATCCACGCCGCAGATTCTCAAAGGACTGCTGCAGGGTGAAAATGCGGCGGACTATCTTCGCTCCCAGCATCGTGAGATCCTCGATACGCTGCAAGAGCCGCTGCTCGAAATCACCTCTTCGCCGGCGCAACGCACCATGCAAGATGGTGGGCACTATCTCTCTTCTTGCGAAGCACTTTTGGGAGCCAGGCGTTACTTCCATTTGCTGGCACGCTATTTTCGCGCCTGATCGTGACACTTTGCGATCTGGTCATCGTCATCCTTCACCCAACCCTGCCTCCCTCCCTGCGTATTTTTTCAACGATTGTCTGATCATGTGTGGCGCATTTTGCTGATCAGCGATGGAATGTAGTTGATAATCGCCAAATAAATCGTTATTATTCTCAGAATCACAGGGCGTATATTTTTTCAACAGATGGATGATCATGTTCAAAAAAATAACACATTCACTCAGCGCGCGCATCTTTTTGTGGATGATGCTACTGTTGACCCTTGGTTTTTCTCTGTATGCGTACCAGACGGTGCGCAGTCATACCCACCAGCTCATGGAGCATGTTTTTCTGAGCGCGAATCGAGTCAGCGATGTCCTGAAACGTTCGGCCCGGTATGGCATGCTGATCAACCGCAAGGAAGATGTGCATCAAATCATTAATACCGTCGCCAACGAGCCGGGTGTGGATGGCATCCGGGTCTATAACAAGAAGGGTGAGATTGTTTTTTCATCGTTGACTGAAGAAATTGGCAGGGTGGTCGATTTTCAGGCCGAAGCTTGCGTCATCTGTCACAATAGCCAGCAGGCGCTCGAAGCGTTGCCGATAAAGAACCGGCATCGGGTCTACAGAACGGCTGCCGGACACCGAACCGTAGGTGTCATCAATCCCATCGAAAATGAACCCGACTGTTACAATGCAGCGTGTCACGCCCATCACAGGGATCAGAAGGTGCTGGGTGTTCTGGACGTCCGCATGTCGCTGCGCACGGTGGATGAACAGCTGCAGCACAGTCGCCTTGAGATGATCGCCTTCGCTTTTCTGACCATTCTGGGGAGCGGATTATTCGCAGGTGGTTTCATCTATTACTTTGTGCGCAGAAGGGTGAGGACGCTGATCACCGGCACCGAAGAGATAGCCGCCGGAAATCTTGATTTTCGTATCCCGGAGATGAATCATGATGAACTGGGCATTCTGGCGCATTCCTTCAACAAGATGGGGGAAGATTTGCAGGAGGCGCACCAGGAAATAACCAAGTGGTCCGGTTCGTTGGAGGAGAAAGTCAGACAAAAGACGCAGGAGCTATCCGATGTACAGTCCAATCTGATGCGCATGGAGCGACTGGCGTCACTCGGAAAGCTCTCGGCGACGGTCGCCCATGAGATCAACAACCCGCTGGCTGGTGTGCTCAATTACGCCTATCTCTCACTTCGCCTCCTCCGCGATGAGCAACTCTCCGCGGAACGCAAAAAGAGTCTGGAGGAGTACCTCACCTTCATCAAGAATGAGGTGGCCAGATCCGGTGATATTGTCAAAAATATGCTGATCTTTGCCAAACAGACGGGTGGAAATTTTGCGCCGGAAAGGCTCCATGCCTTGATCGATTCCAGCATCATGTTGGTGAATCATCACATGGAGCTCAAGGAAATTCGCGTGATAAAAAACCTCACTCTGGCGGATGATGGGGTGGTGTGTGATGCGGGACAAATTCGCCAGGCGCTGCTGGCTCTGTTCGTCAATGCCATCGAGGCCATGGAAAACGGCGGGATGCTCACGGTCGCGACGCAGCACGGCGAACAAGCAGGGAAAATAAAGATCACCATCAGCGACAGCGGCGCGGGAATTGCGGATGATATCATGCCCAATATTTTTGACCCCTTTTTCTCGACCAAGAAGGAAGGAAAGGGCGTTGGACTGGGATTGGCGGTTGTATTCGGCATCATTCAGCGGCACCAGGGTACCATTCAGGTTGATTCGAAGCTGGATCAGGGGACGACCTTCACCATCACCTTGCCGCGTCAGCCGATATCGGACAGTGAAGTTTCGATCAGTAAACAGGTCATTTCTGATATTTGAGGAATCTATGAACCAGACTATCTCATTGCTTGTTGTTGACGACGAAGAATCGGTGCGTACTTCCCTCCATAACTGGTTTCGCGAGGATGGTTATGAGGTGGGAACGGCGAAGGACGCTTATGAGGCATTGCAGCTGATTGAACGCGCCCATTGGGATATTCTTTTGCTGGATATCAAGATGCCGGGAATGGATGGGCTGGAATTGCAGCGCCGGGTGCGCCAAGTCAACAAGGATGTCATCATCATCATCATGACCGCTTATGCCTCGGTGGATACAGCGGTGCAGAGTCTCAAGGAGGGTTCCTACGATTATGTGGTCAAACCCTTCAACCCGGATGAACTGAGTCATCTGATTCGTAATGCCGCCGAACATATCGTGCTTAAAAATGAAAATGTGCAATTGCGCCAGGATGTCAGTCAGATATCGGGCATGGAAGAGATCGTCGGCGACAGTCCGCAAATGAGGCGGGTGATGGAACTGGTTCAGACCGTCGCCGCCTCCGATTCGACGGTGGTGATCCGGGGCGAGAGTGGCACGGGCAAGGAACTCATCGCCCGCGCGATTCACTGTCACAGTCCGCGGCGCTATTTTCCGATTGTGCCGGTCAATTGCGGGGCCTTGGCCGAGACGCTGCTGGAGAGTGAACTATTCGGCCATGAGAAGGGGGCTTTCACCGGCGCGCAGAGCCGCCGCAAGGGCAAGTTCGAGATGGCGGATCGCGGCACCCTGTTTTTGGATGAGATCGGCAATATCAGTCAGAAAATGCAGATGGAGCTCCTGCGCGTGCTGGAAAGCAAGCAGTTCACGCGGGTCGGGGGCAATCAGACGATCCATGTCGATATCCGGCTCATCTGTGCCACCAATAAAAATCTCGAAAAAGCGGTTGAGGAAGGCAGTTTTCGCGAAGATCTCTATTATCGCATCAATGTCTTCACGATTATTCTTCCGCCCTTGCGGGAGCGCAAATCGGACATTCCGCTGTTGGCGCAGCATTTTGTCAGCAAGTACGCAAAAATCATGAATAAAGAGATCAAGGAGATCTCTTCGGAGGCCATGGATATATTGATACGGCATAACTGGCCCGGCAATATACGAGAACTCGAAAACGCTGTGGAACGTGCCATGGTGGTGGGAAAACCACCTTATCTGAAACCGCAGGATTTGCCGTTTCAACTGGCCAAGGAGGCCCTTGAGGAGGCGCCGGATCAGGATTCGCTGGCCGAAGTGGAAAAACGTCACATCCGTAACGTCCTCAATCGCAACCATTGGAATATCAGCCGGAGCGCCATGAAATTGGGGATAGACCGCGTGACGCTTTACAATAAGATTAAAAAATACCAATTGCGGAAATAGGGCCGATGTCTTGCGTGTATATCGTGCCACTGCTCGAGTTGCGTCCACAGACCCGGCAGCGCCTCTGCGTTGCCATCGAGCAGCAGACTTTCTGGTCGGCCGAATTACTCGATGTTCCATTCGATGGCCAGTTCGCCTATGATCAGGTACGGGAGCAGTACCACTCTTCGCAAATCCTGCTGGGATTGAAGAATCTCATCAAACCCGGCACGGATAAAATTCTTGCCATCGTTCCTTTCGATCTATTCATTCCGATCCTGACCTTTGTTTATGGCGAGGCCCACCTTGATGGGCCTGCCGCCGTGGTGTCGATCTACCGGTTGCGACCGGAATTCTTTGGCCTCCCTCCCGCTCCCGAGCTCGTCGTGGAACGCCTGATCAAGGAGAGCATTCACGAGCTCGGGCATACCTTTGGTTTGCGGCATTGCCGCAATCGCGGATGTGTTCTGAATGCTTCCACGTACGTCGAGGAGATCGATTTGAAAACCCATGAATTCTGTGCGGCGTGCCGTGAAGAGATCGTACGTCATGCGGGCAAATGAAGGCAGACGAGAGCCCATTCGTGCGCAGAATCGCTTTCCGCTGCAAATGGGCGCAAACCGTTTGCCATCAGCTGATGCCATTTGCTTCTTGAGGCCCCTTGCGCTTCCGGTTGAGACAGAGACAGAATAACCGCTCCTTGGCTCTTCCAGTGATGATGCCTTTTATCGCCATAATATATTCGGATTTTCCCGCGCATTGAGGCGGAGCGCATTACTTCCGGTTGAAATATTTGAAGAGTGACCAGGCTATCCAAAAAGACAAGGCAAAGATGGCAGCCGGGATGATGTAACCCAGAACAGGGTGTCCCAGATACAGGGGTAAGACAACGGAGAGAATCAGCATGATGCACGCACCTCCTGCAAAGCGTTGACAGGCTTCAATCCCGGTTTTTCTGGTTTTTTTTATAGTAATAATAGGCACAAACAAGACCCGCCACGGAGAAGAGGTAGGTCACACTCATGCCAATGACGACGCTCAATCCCTGATCCATTATTTTTCCTCCCAGCGCTGCATCTCTTCCAATTCTTGAAGATACTCCTGTTGCTTCGATTCATACTCTGAACTGATCGCATCGAGTTTTGGGCCGATGATCCAGAACATGATAATCGTGATGACCACTCCGGCAGCGAGCATGATATAGCCCGATGTCAGCGCAAAAAGGCTCAAAGCCAGACCAAAGGTGATGAGGATAAAGGAGAGCGGCGACAGAATGATTGCCAGCCAGTCTTCCTTGCTCCATTCATCCGCTTCATGGGGCTTCCAGGTACGTTTTATCCACGGCATATCAGGACTCCTTTGCGGCATCTCTTTCCGCTGCCAAATCGATTGCTTCTATTTTTTTCAACAGACCCCGGCGTTCGGCTTCCCGCCTGACCGGTCCCCAAAAGCCGATGGGACGCGTCTGCACATAGATTTTCACCAGCCGCTCCATATCATCGGGTTTGGTTAAAAATGTGACGGGGATATAAATAACCGCGACCAGCAGCATGAGCAACCAGAACTGGTAATACTGCGGCAGTTCCGGCAGGAGGCCGTAGGCCGGCAGAATCCAGACGACGAGCCAACAAATGCCTAGATTGGCGACCCAGGCGCTGAGATAGCCCCAGCCATTGAAGCGCCACCAGATCACCTGCAGAATATTGGGCAGCCAGGTTCCCGCTATCATCAGCCACAGGGCGAAAAAGAGCCACTTGGTGACATTTTCACCCACCATCAGGCCAAAGAAGAAGGAACCGATGAGCACGATGACGGTCATAAAACGTCCCACCCAGATGACCTGTTTTTCGGAAGCGGCTGGATTGATATAATGATGGTAGATATCGCGGGTGGCGTACATGGCGCCCAAATTGAGAATACCCGAGATCGTGGAAAAATGAATGGCCAAAACCGCTGCGAAGAAAAATCCCACCAATCCGGGCGGGAAGTATTCGAAACCGATGCGGAACCAGGCGAGCTGATAATCCGCTTCATGGGTCAGGTCGGGATTGAGGACGAAGAAGGCGAGCACGGCAATCACCCAGATGGAATTGCGCACAATGATGGCGGCTGCCCCCCACCAGATGCTGTAGGCGGCAGCTTTGACGGTTTTGGCGGACTGGATGCGCTGGGCTTCGACAAACCAGTCAAAATGGGTGGCCATGCCGAACCCGCCCAAAAAAGGCACCGCGATCATGGTGATCAACCACATGAGGGGATATTCGCCCGAAAACCAGCCGGTGAAATGGAAGGGATTGAGCATATCGCTGCGGCCCAGGGCGTGCAATTTGGCGACAATTTCCTGCGGCCCGCCCGCTGCCCAGGAAGCCCACACGCTGACGAGGATGATGGTCAGCAACATGGTGATGCCCTGCTGCACATCGGCGATGATCACGCCCCAGAAACCCGAAGTCATGGCATAGATGGCGCAAGCGGTGGAGAAGAAAACCAGTCCATACCAGAGCGGCCAGCCAAAGGCCCATTTGCAGACGTTGCCCATGGCAATGCCGACCCAGCCGGCGATGAACATATTCAGAGCGATCTGCCAGCCGGCGATCCAGCCGCGCAAAAGCTCCGCGGGCAGTCCGCTGAAACGCTGCGTTTGCCATTCCGCCTGGGTTCCGGCCAGCGAACGTCGGAAGATGCGGGTGGAAACCCAGGCGCTGATGGCGCACCACCCGGCAAAGAGCGACTGCCAGACACCAAACATGCCAAATTTGTAGACGAACCCTGAAAACCACAGGGGCGTATCGGTGGCGGTGTGGGTGGCAAAATTGGAAGTGGCCGGAAGCCACCAGGGTAATCCGCGTCCGGCGAGGAAGAAATCAGCGCCGGAGCGCTTGCCCAATTTGTAAAAGAGGGCGCCTGAGAATACGGTCAGAATGATGTAGGCAATAGCCCAGAAATAATCGATGCCCGTGAATTGAACCACGCAACTTCCTCCTCTCCATCCTGGTGGCGAAGGTCCTTAGCGATTGACTGAAAAATATCTTGGTCCGGTTCGCGAAATCTGCTTGCAACTCTGTTCAGGAGTGCTTATTTTTTCTCGTCCGGCCTTGGTCAAAATCACCTGCAGCCTGAAGGAAAAATAAATGCCTCTATGCAAAACCGCGAAAATGGTCAGCCTCGCTGTCTTGTTTTGTGCGCAGCTGATGGCAAAAGAGCAGACCCTGCCAGTACTGGGCGTCGGCGTGGTCTACAGTGGGAAATTACTGGTGACGGCGACCCTGCAAAGCCGGATAACGGAGCGGTTGTATTGGCGGACGCAGCTGTATGTCGCGTGGAGCGGCTCGCCGTCCGGTGTGCGCAGCGCTCCCGTCATTTTCTACGCCAGACACGCACAGTGGCAACCCTCCATCAGCCCCGGCCTGGATATGCTCTTCGCCAGAGAAAAGACAAAAATTCATCCCCATCCCTTCGTTTCGCTTCAGGCGGGCGTTCTCTGCCGGGTGAATGAAGACATCGCCTATGAGGGCCACTTGTGGAGCGGCTATTTTTACAAAAGTAACCGCCTGCGGCCGCTGGGGATGGGTCTCGTTCACTTCAACCGCTTGCGCTGACGCGGTTTTCCCTTCCTTGCCCTAATCCGCACTCTCCATGCGCTTGCGCAGTGCGATGGATTGCGCATAGAACTCCTGCAGAGACATCTTTTTCAGATAGGTCATGCCATGCGCCGCGCGCATGCGCGGATGATCGCTCTCGTTGAAAAAGCTTCTGCCCAGACACATTTTCATCAATTGATATTGTTCGACCAGCACTTTCCGCGACAGCAGCGAGAAGGGGCCGTCCAGTTCGTAGCTTGGGAAAGAGGCACTGCGCTGGGATCCGAAACAGGTCGTAAAGACCTCTTCGAGCACAGCCAATGAATTCAACGAGACCGGCACCAGCGTCGTTGCCTCTGAGGGATGAAAGCGGAACCACACATTGCGATAGCCCCAGACCTCGATATCGTGCCGTTTGCTGTCCTCTTCGTAAAACTGCAGCGCCTGGGCAATCGTCTGGAGAACTTTATAGTGCGTATCCGGTCCACTCCCTTCCGGATCGAAGGCCAGGGTCACGACCGTGGGATTGACCTGTTTGAGCAAATTAAGCATCGGCACTACATCGCGGTCGACGCGGGGATCCTCGGTGAAAATCTCCCCTTTATAGAAACCGAGCCGCAAGTGATGGACATGACTGCAATTGAAGCCGAGATGACCCCATTTCAGATCGGATTCCCATTCGCGAATCATGCCTTTGAGCTGTTGAATGTAGGGTAGATCTTTCTTGCCGGGATACTGGGTTTTGAAATAGAGGATGAGTTCGGAGACGCGATTCTTGAGTTGGCTCAGGCTGTTCTCCTCGAAAATGAAGATCAAGCTGCGCAGCAGGCGTCTCGCTTCACCTTCCGCGCGCATATAATCGTTATGCGCGGCGATGCCATCGAGATACTGGTACATGTCGCGATTGCGACCGACTTCAAAACCGGGGTCGAAATAACCCTCCTCCATCATCTCGGTGAAGCGTGACGTTTCGAGAAAGTGCTGCAGCGTTTCCAGCAACCCCCGGGCGTAGTTGTTGGTGACCGCATTGAAGCCGCTGGTGAGATAGGTAAAATGGTGCTGATTCTTCGCACTGCGCACCAGATGGGTGATATAGGGCCAGTAGCCGAGAATGATGTCATCATGATGGGGTGCGGTATGCAGGAAGATGTGGTTTTCCAGCGGCGTCAGGCCGTCCTGGAGTTTGCCCTTGAGGCGGTCGCCGACGAGTTGGGCCAGTTCCTGCGGTGTTTTGCCCGTCTTCTTCAACACCCAGGCGGAAGAGCGAATGGTGTTGTAATCGGCCGCGGTCAGATCGATCAGTTTTTTGCCGCGTTCCCTGGCCAGGTCGACGACAATGTGTTCGATTTCATGATCGGGGAGCGGATCCATCCTGGTGACATTTTCATAGCGCCTTTCCGTGAGAAGGACACCCGCGCCCTGCGTGATGTAAAAGCGCGCATTTTTCAGTTTATGCAAGGCGCTGGCAGGATAGAGGATATCCGCCGGTTCCTCGATGGCATTCTTGATCACCCTGGCTTTGGCCTCGCCGGCGGCGATGATCAGCGCCACAGCCTCCGGATTGCAGGCTATGGTCGCGAGTCCAATGGTGATGACCAGGCGGTTTCTGGCTACTTCGATGCCGCCGAGATCCGTCGCGGCCGCGGCCTGCGTCTCATAATTGGTGGCGGTCAGCCGCGTGGTCGAGAAATGATCCGAACCACGCACATTGAAACCGATGTGCCCATCCGGTCCGATGCCTCCGAGAAAAAAGCCGATCCCCCCCATATCGCGAATCTTTTGTTCATACTCGCTGCAGTATTGGTCGACCCGCTGAATGATATCTTTTTGAATACGCTCGATACGGCTGTGCGCCAGGCGCGTGCGCAAGGAGAGGTCCACGATATCATCCGGAAAGGCCTCATGCAACGTCACGCCATTTTTGACACCGATTTCCCAGGCGTTGATCAACAGGGCATGCTTCAAATTAAGGCCGAAACCGCGAATATAGAACTGGTTGATATAGAAATAAAAGCTGTTGACCTGGGTCGGACTGATCGGATAGAATTCATCGATCTGCACAAAGCGAAGTTGAGAGAGGTCGGGTTTGACGGCGGGATCAATGCCGCCGCTCTCGAGGTCTTTTTGAATATCCGCTTTATGCCAGTCGCGCAGATAGCGCATCACCCATTTTATGAAATGCTCGGGGGTCTTGCCGGTTGGCAGAGAAACGACGCCATCTGGATTTTGTTGCACCCACTCCAAAAACCGCAAGGCTGTGAGTTTGCCAAGCATCGGAAAATTTTCAACTTCAATAACGGCGATTTTTTCCTTGGGCGGATAGATGAATTTTCGGCCACTCCTCGTCAGGGCGATCTCTTCGACGCGAGAAACGGCGGCTTTGCTCTGCTTCTGTTTCATGTTCTCACCGATTAATTTTATTTTTATTCGAATAGCGTTTGCTGACCTGCGCTCTATTTTATGGTCTATACGATCACGCGCCGTGAATGCCGATGGCGTCCGCCCGGCGTTCTTTGCGCACGCGGCGATTGAGGAGGAGGAGCCGCGCATGCTCCGCTGCGGCAAAGATCATGCATCTTTCAGAGATGCCTTAAATATAGCAAATCGCCGATTATTTGAAAAGGATTAATTCGCGAATCGTGATATTTTTCCCGGCACGAGCAAAAACCTTTTGCCGCGAATCCCGGGTGGACGGAATCTGTGACCATGACCGATGAAGGGTCCGCGNNGCCACGGCCAGGTGTGGGGGCGACCGTCAGATCTGTCACTTTTTTATGGTCTTGTATCTCATTTTTGCGTATATTGTACACATCAAAATTTTGCCTGAATTATTCACAAAACAGGGCAACAACGTCTTTAAATCAATTAAATACAATTTGATCGGGTTTAACAGGTTCATACCTTTATTTTGGCACCAGGTACACGAAATTAAATTCATTGAATGATATTTATCAATTAATTCGTGCGCCTTGACCTTTGT
>DCUM01000204.1 GCA_002327255.1 bacterium UBA2214
CTTTGATCTCATCGATACAGGCGGGTACGTTCCCGGAAGCAAGGATATCTTTGAAAAAGCGATTCGGGAACAGATCCATTACGCCATGGATGAAGCGGATGTGATCGTTTTGGTAGTCGATGTCACTACCGGCATCACGGCATTGGATGAAGAGATCGCGCATATTCTGAAAAAAGGCCAATCGCGCGTCATCGTGGCTGTGAACAAAATTGATAATGAGTATCGCGAATCCGATCTCGGAGAGTTTTACCGGCTCGGACTCGGAGAGCCTTATTCCATCTCTGCGATCAGCGGCCGCTCCATGGGTGATTTCCTCGATGCCATAATCGAAATGCTGCCGCGAAAAATGCAGGTAAAGGAAGAAGAGAGCGGCGCCATCCGTCTGGCTGTGTTGGGACGCCCCAATGTCGGTAAATCGTCGTATGTCAATGCCATTCTCGGACTCGACAAGCAAATCGTCACACCCATTCCGGGCACGACGCGCGATGCCGTGGATACGCTCTTCAGGTACAAGGAGAAGGAGCTGATCCTCGTCGATACGGCCGGATTGCGAAAACGTGCAAAAGTCAAAGAGAATGTGGAGTATTTCAGCACGGTGCGCTCATACCGTGCTCTGGAAAAATGCGATGTGGCCATCGTCCTCATCGATGCCACACAGCCGGTTGCGGATCAGGATCAGAAGATTTTACAAAGTGCGGCCGAAGCGGGAAAAGGGATCGTTCTCGGCGTCAACAAATGGGATGCTGTGGAAAAGGACAGCACCACCGCCCACAAAATAGAGAAGGATATTCAGGAAACATTGAAAGATCTGGCGTATATCCCGATCATGTTCATTTCGGTGCTTGATAAAATTCGCGTCTTTCGCCTCCTGGATATGGCGTTGTCGGTATACGAGGAATGCCGGCGGGAAGTGCCCACGGCCGAGCTCAACCAGCTGCTGCGCGCGGTCATAGAAAAAAACCATCCGCCGGCCTATGGCACCAAATGGGTCAAAATTAATTATGTGACACAAACGCGGAGCAATCCGCCCCAGTTTACGTTTTTCACCAATGAGCCGCTCGGCATAAAAGCGAATTATCGTAATTATCTGGAAAATCAAATACGTGTTCAATATGGCTTTGCGGGTGTGCCGATTCGGCTGCGCTTCCGTCAAAAAAATTAACCGCGAAGATTCCTTGAAAAAACACTTTGGCATTCTGATCTTCATCCTCTGGCTGGCGCCATCCGTACGGGCACTGGAGCAGAAATCCCTTTCGGAAAAACTCGGTGAGGATTATCTTTCCGGGCAGATTTCCAGGACGCTCTATCTGGCCTATCATCTCATCGCCGCGGAAAATCCGGAAAAATTGCCGGCGGCCTACAGAAATTGTCCCATCACCCATGATATCTGCTCCACGCTCCGCGGTGGTGAAGCGCGCGCGCATCTCGATTCTGCATCAGGAGCGGAAAAAAGTCTGCTTGCCGCAGCCTTGAGCCGTCCCGATGTGTCGCGACTGCCACTTCGCCTGATCAGTCCCAAGGGAAACTTTTGCCTCCATTTTACGACGGCAGGCTCTGATTCGGCCACCGAGGCGTTTGTCGCGGAAGCGGCCCGCACCTTCGATTATGTCTATGATTTGCTGATCCATGAGATGGGATACCATCCACCTCCCGATGATCTCGGGGGCGGGGGAACCCCTCAACTCGATGTCTATATCATGCAATTCAGTCTCTACGGTGAAACGCGATTCGAACAGAGCGTTCCGGGCAGCAATGGCCAAAGATACACCAGCTTTATCATCATCGATAACGATTTTTTCGGTTCGGCGTTTAAAACCCAGGGTGTGGACGCGCTGCATGTGACGGCCGCGCATGAATTTTTTCACATGGTGCAGGGGGGCTACCGCTATTTTCCAAGCACCAGCATGGATTCCCGCTTCCTGTTCGAAGCCTCTTCGGTTTGGTTCGAAGAAGTCGCCTTCGATGAAGTGAACGACTATCTGCAATATGTGCAGACCTTCCTCAACTATCCCTCGAATCCTTTCCATGTCTTTTCCAACACCACCTACGGGCTGGGACTTTACATGATCATGCTGGAAAAGCGGCACCATCGTAATACCATCCGCAGAATATGGCAGGGTCTCTACGATCAGGAACCCCTGCCTGCGTGGAATGCGGCGCTGGCGCATGACGGAGAACAGATCGGCTTGTCGCTGGCCCATTTCGCCGTCTGGAATGGTTTCACGGCCGGCCATGCGGATACGGTGAAATTCTATCCCGAGGCCGATCTCTACCCGCCTCTCACCACAAAAGAAAAAGCGGTCTTCATGTCGACGCTCGTTATCGAGGGGAACGCCTCGGAGCTGGTCACGCAATACTACTGCATCGAAGTGCCCATGGGCGGTGTTCTGCAGATCACGCCCTCTCTCAAACGGCCGGCGGACTGGATGTACAGTGTCGCGGTATATGACCCGGCAAAATCCGACAGCTATAAGATCACGGCCGGCAATGGGCGACAAATCGTCGGGCCCCTTTCACCCGGATCGGAATTGCAACTGGCCATCACCAATATCAGCTGGCCAACTTTTTCCTATGCGCGCAACGCCCAATCTTTCACCTTCACGCTCTCTGCCGCATTCGAACAGCCTTCCGCGGAGGAGGGTATTTATGCCCTGTCACCCGCCCCCTTTGTGCCAGCGCGAGACCAGTTCATGCAGATACAGTTCATACTCGCCAGCGCGGAAGAAACGGTGACACTTTACATCCTTTCGGAAAATGGCCGGAAATTAATTGAACGGGAATTACACGGGCTTCCCCCTGGTGCGAATTGTTACTTTTGGGATGGCAGAGACGCAAACGGGTTGATCGTACCATCCGGCATCTATTTGTGTCACCTGCGGAGCGACAACAAATCGTGGCCCTTGCGCAAATTTGCCGTGATGCAGTGATTCATGTGTTCAATATTTGAACAAAAAAACTTGACAATGCTATTTTTTATTAATACTTTAAAGAGTATGCATGGGTATGATAAAACATGCCATTTTTTAGCCAGTATTGGTACAGCTGTAGCAATACGATACAATATTGAACGATATTTCACCACTCCATCATTTTGATTTTTACCATGCAGCACTCGGTCGTTTTGACAGGGGCAGGCGCGAATCTGTTCAATATAAATACTGCACTTAACGCGATAAATGGGTGCAGCATGGCCTCGATCCATTGACAACAACTTTCCTTTCTCAATAGTTGGTATAATTTTTGCAAATTGTAGACGAGTGAATGTAAGACTACCTGGCATCTGCAGCACACGTAAATCACATAAGCTTGTTCATAAAAGCTATTGATTACCTTCCTCGGCGCCTGTAGAGGGGAGAGACGGTTTATGAAGCACATTATATCTGTTTCGGTTATCCTGGTTTTACTGATGTTAGCCTTTTCAGTCGCAGCTCAGGATGACACGAATCTCGCTTCCAAAAGGAGCAATATCGGAGTGGGTTTCAATCTGGGGCTGCAAAAGCCTTATTGCGATGTGCTCCACACCGGAGTGGGGCTGGCGGGCGAGTTCATGATGCGTTTTCTGGTTGGCGACTATCTGGATGTCTCGGTGGGATTGGGCTATGGCACGCTGAATGATGGTTTCAGCTACAATACCTTTGTGACGGACATGATAACCGGCGACGTCAAGGCAAATATCCATCTGACCCGGCCGGGAAAAACCAATCCCTATGTTTCGATGGGCATTGGTTTCAATAACTTTTCCTATACACGCAACAAACCATGGGCGATCGGCAGCGAGGAATTTGAAGATGAACGTTTCACGGATGGCATCTTTATTTTCGGCGCCGGCACCGACTTTATGCTCACCCCTCAGATTGCCCTCAATACCCTGATCGATTATCGTTTCAGCATGGGCGACGCTCTGGATGGGGCGGAAGTCGGAAAACACAAAGACGGTTATCTCAATGCACGCGTCGGCATCACCTATTACCTCTCTCCACGGGGACAAAAACCGGCTCAAACAGAAGATGAATTACTCGCCTTGCAACGCTCTGAATATGGATCGGCCATGTCTGGTGCAACCGGGTCCAACAACCGTTTCGATATGTTCGAGGCAAAACTCGATAAAATGGAAGCCGCGGACGCAAACCTCAGCATGGAACAGTATGTACGCCTGAAATCCCGCGTCGATGAACTCAACCAACTGGTCACCATCAAGGAAGACGAACTCGACGAACTCAAGTCGACGCTCGATTTCAAAGAACAGCGTATCGCTGATCTGCAATCCGCCCTGCAAACCTCAGAGGCATCCGGCGCCGGTTCGGCACCCTTGTCACGAGATTTTTCCTATCATTATGAACAGTCCTTGCGCAAATTCTACGCCAGAGACTATCGCGGCGCAATCGCTCTGTTCAGCAGCTTGCTGCGGGAATATCCAACCCACACACTGGCCAGCAATTGTCAATACTGGCTGGGTGAATGCTATTTCGGCTCGAGAGACTATAAATCGGCGGCAGATGCTTTCACCGCTGTCTTTAACTATGCGGAATCCACCAAACGGGATGATGCGACGTTGATGCTCGGACGCTGTTATTACAGCCTCAACGAGCGCGGCAAAGCCCGGGAATATTTCCAGGCGGTCATCGATCAACACCAGGGTAGCGAATACGTGGAGAAGGCACGGCAGTGGTTGCGAAGGTTGTAAGCGGCGTCTGCCAGGATCATGGCGGCTGGATTGACTTCAGCCGCCTTTTTTTATCATTTTTCTTTGCTATACTGCAGCACAAATGACTTGATATCATCCAGGTGCGTCAGTATCATTCTGGCCTTCGCCAACCCGAATGAAAATGGATAGCGCTCACCTGGATTGAGCGTCAAGATGGGATTGCCTTTGTACTCACCCACCTGGGGTCTATTTAACTTTTCACCATTCTCTTCCATAAAAGCTCCTGTTTTGCGGTTCACTTCTGTTTCATTTCGTAAATGCCATCCCAGTCCGACGGGGCCGGAACCTCCAAAAAATTGAGACAGCGGATGGTATGGATGCGCGAGGGCCCATCGTTGGGAAAATAGCGTAAAACCCTGCGGAAGGAAATCAAAGCATCCGCCCAACGCCGCTCCCGATAGGCACACAAACCCTCTGTGTAGATATCGATCAAATAATCCTGCTCCAATTGGGGGAGCGAATCCATGCTGCGGAGTTCATAAATGCGAATAGGCCGGGACTTGCCCACAACCTTGACCTGGTCCAGCTCCCGGCAAAAGGATTTGTCCTTGATACAATGATAAGTACTCTCACTGATGATCAGACTGGTCTGGTATTCCTTGTTGGCCCCCTCAAGTCGTGAGGCGAGGTTGACCTGATCGCCGATCACGGTATAGTCGAAAAGCTGCCGGGAACCAAGATTACCGGCGATCATCTTGCCCGTGTTGATGCCTATGCCAATATTGAAATGACCGTAGGATTCTTCAGGCCAGGTTTTATGCAACTCCTTCAGCCTTTGCAGCATCTCCAGAGCCGCCTGGCAGGCACGATAGGCATGGTCTTCAAAATAATAGGGCGCGCCAAACAACGCCATGATCTCATCGCCGACAAATTTATCCAGCGTCCCGTTGAATTTGAAAATGACGTCCACCATTTCACTGAGATACTCCGAAAGCCGGGATACCACCACCTCCGGCTCGTGACTTTCACTGAAGCGGGTGAAACCGCGAATATCCGAAAATAAAACCGTCAGCTCCTTGCGTTCGCCCCCATAACTGGGCAACTCGCCCGCATCGAGCATTTTTTCCACTACCGCAGGCGCAACATATTGCTGAAAGGTCTGGCGGATGCGAACTTTTTCTCGCTGCACAATCACAATCTGATAGGCGAGATGCGACACCGAGGCCAGCGCAAATGTCAAAATCGGGACACTCAGAGGAAGCAGGATATTTAAAAGGTAAAATCCAGCATATACCATCGCACCATAGAATAAGCCCATCAGGATCAACAGACCCAAAGCGCGAAGGCCATGCATCCAGCGCATTACAAGGCCGGCACAAATGGCCAATATAAGGGAAATTACAAGGAAGAACCAGGAGGGGGCAGGGTGGAGGAAGTCGCCGCGCAGTAGCGTGCTCAGGGCATTGGCGTGCAGTTCCACACCTGGCATTTTTTGCTTTAAACCGGCATAATCGAAAAAGGGAGTTAATTTGTTGTCTTGCATCTCCTCAGCGGCAGCACCCACAAAAACGATTTTATCGCGAAACGTCCCCCATGCCAGGTATTGGTCGAAAATATCGGTGTCCTCATCGGCAGCCAGAGCGAAGGTTGAATCATCGAGAATGCTGACCAGAGAATAGGTGTGAAAAGTGCGCGCCGGGCCTCTAAAATTGATATACATGGTGTTGTCTTGCACTTTGGGGATATGCGTGGTACCCAGGACAAAGGAGTCGGACCAATAATCCGGCAGAACTTCCATGGACTCCCCTCTGAGGAGCCGCGTCGCCTGAATGGCCAACGAATAATAGACGCGTTGACCGGAGGGCTGGAAAAGCAGATATCTTCTGATAAAACCATCGGCATCTTCAGGAACATTGACCAAACCCAGGACAGCGCCCGAGCGCATCAGGGGCTGAATCGGTTCGAGGACATGCTCATTGTTGGCGAGGCGGCTGCCAATATCCAGTACGATTTTGCCCGCCAGAACGACCTGCTTCATATCGCTCACAGCTGCGGCGAGCAGCAGATCTTCTTCAGGTGCGTCATGAGTCGGCTCCGTGAACTCGACGTCAAAGATAATCATCCTGGCCCCTGCACGCTTGAGATTATGGACCAGTCTGGCATAATAGCTGCGCGGGTAGGGCAATTTGCCGGGTAAACTCCGCAAAGTTTGATCATCAATCGCAACGATGACAATGGAAGTATCTCTCGGTGTGACCGCGCCCCGCAGGCTGAACAGGGTATTGACTGTTTTGAGTTGAAAAGTATCTATCAACACCATGGACTGCAATACAAGAGCTGTTAGAACGGAGAGGAAGGCAACCACGATGATCGCCCGATAGCGCTCCCGTGTTCTTTTCTTGTCCAGCATCGGCTAATATCCTCTTCCCGCTGCGAAATTAAAAATAACGGTCAAAGCGCAATCTGAGAATCGTGTCCGTATCGCTCTGATCCGCTGCATCATCCAGTTCCATCCTGTAGCGCCAGAGTTGACCCTCGAGCATCACTATCTGTCCCGGGGAAACTTGCCATCTGGCGCCCAGCCGCAGCTGCATCCGGTTTTGCGACAAATCGCCCTGTGGCTGTTTTTGCTCGATGGCGCTGTATTGCCAGTCTGCAAAAGTGGACAACCGGTTCTGTAAAAGCCGGTATTCACTGGAAAAACCCAGCGTATTGTAATCAAGATCGGGTATGCCCGCACCATTCATGACGTTGTTGCTGTAGCTCAGGGTCGTTGTAAGAGGCGTCAAAAATCGTGTTGTCAAACTCAGCAAAACGATTCGGTTGGTCAATTCGGGTGAAATATAGCCGCTGCTGCGCGCGCCTCTGTGGTCATCGATATTGCGACTCGAAATATACCCGAGACTGATCTGATGCGACAGATCGAACAAGCGGAAATTTTGACTGGCCTGAAGCGCCAGATCGCGGAACCAGATTTTTTCCCGTTCATCGCGGAGCACCGTTGTGCTGTCCAGCAATGAGCTGATTTGATAGGAATGCACCGAAATGGTGTCGACATGGTTATCCCGCAATTGATCGCGGAGGCTGATATTGAATTGCGGGTAGTTCCCTCCGGGCAGCAGCGTCACAGCATAGTTCAGCGTGCGCAGATCGATGGCGGGATTGGAATTTTCTTCGCTGAAATTATCCGCATATTGTTCATAGCCGAGGGTTATATAAGCGCGGTTCGAGAATAAGCGCAGGCGGTCGTTGATGAAAAAACCCCGTAAATCTTTCCTGAGCCAGGGATTGGCCAGCGAAATGTATTCGGATCCTATGGAACGATAGCCCATGTTCAGGTATTGATTGAGCAGATTAAGACGCAGATTGACGGTATAGGCCAGCGACCCGCCTTGCAGCGGATTCAAGGGGATGGTGCTGTCGTTGATGATGAGGAGATCATCCAGGCTCTGGGGATCGATTGGCAGTTCGAAATCGGATCCGAAAGCGCGCTTGACATCATCCGTGGTGACCGCACCGGGATAGATGTCGTGGGTGATCGCGCTGACGGCCGCCTGGGCCGTGAAAAGAACTCGGCCGCCGATCATGGAGAGCTTAACATCCGGGCCGATGACGAGATTATCCTTTGGCATCACGCCTGCCGCGATCGAGGAGGTGTCGTCCTTGATTTTCAACAGGGTCAATCCGAGCTGAAAATGCCGTCCATCGCCGAGGCTGGGCCGTATGCCGATCAGCGACTGGCTGAACGTACCCGGCCGATTCACGGCCAGCGAATCGGTTCCAGTGCCTCCCGTTGCCATCTTCCAGGTCGTCTTCACCGCGCGCTGGGTGTGCCCGTACACCACATCCATGTTGACCAGGCCGAGATGTAAATAACCGGATACACCGCGAACCCGTTTGCCGGCGAGGATGAGCTCATTATAACGCGGATAGACATCGCCGCCGCTCACGCCAATCCACGGATTTTCGAGTGAAAAACCAAAACGATTACGGGGTTGAAAATGCCGGTCTTCGAGAGATGTCACGAAAAGATGGCCCCGGTATGAAAGGCTTTTCCATCTGCCGGACACTTCTGCGCCGGCCATGGCGATACCTTTTCCCGCATTGCCATACTCCTCATACGCGAGATCGCTATAGGCATGGGCGTACATTTTTTCCCGGGACTGCTCTTGCGGTTTATCGGCCCCGGTCACAAAAAAGCGCACCGAAAGGGGTGGAATTCTGGTCTGGCGGCTGTCAACGGCCTGAATCTCGATGATGTGCCGGCCGGGGGAGAGGTTGGTTGGCGAATAGGTGATCAAGGCACTGCTGATCTCCGCCTGGCGTGTCACATCTGCGCCATCCATCGAAATCCGCACCAGCAGGGGATCGAGATCGCCCGGCCCATTGTAGGAGACCGCCAGCAGGACCTCATTCGCTTCATAGGTCGCGTCCTGGTCAGGCGTCAGCAGCAGGAGTGAATCGGTCGCTGCGACATCACCTGCATCGGCTGCGGCCGAAGGTATGGGTACCGGTGTGGTCGCTGGGGGCGCCGATGTTTGGGGCAAACCAGGCGCAGGCGGCACAAGGGTCGCTGTGGCCGTAGGGGGCATGATCTCCAACTCGTGGGGAGAATGATAGGGATTGCGTTCCGGAAAAGTTTTCAGCGACTGGTTGTTGAAGAGAAATACAATGAAATAGGCGATTTTGGTGCCACGAACGTGTCGAGCGGGAACAACACCTTGCCAGTTCTCTCCGATGGATTGCAATGTGACAGAACGATAGGTGGTGTCACTGCCGGCGCGATAGAAAATATTGGCTTTTTGCACGCGCAGATCGGGTCCCGTCTTCAGGGTGCAATCAAGGGTCAATGCGCTGCCCGCGCGAACCTGCCGCGGGGGAACATGCCTGAGCACAGGTTGTGCAAGCGCCGGGAGGACAAAGGCAAGCCAGATCAAGAAAAGGGGACGATAGCCTTTGATACGGTCACACTGCCGTCGCGCCATAGAGGTTCCTCTCACGCTCATTTCATTTTATATTTCAATTTGAGATGCTTTTTGCTGCCCTGGTTATTTTCGAATTCAATATCCAGTTCATTGATTTCATCCTCTTGCGCCCAATCCTCGAAATCGGCGCTGTCGAACAGCTGCGGTATGCCGTTTTTACTGACCTGGCCTGTGGTGCCCTTGACGACCAATATCTTGCCGAGATCATTGAAGAATTCGATGAGGCCTTCGATGCCGATGATCGTGGTATTACCGTCCGCGTCGGCAATGCCGTAGAACTCGGTGCCTTTCACCGCTGCGACGCCGGAGGGTGTTTCCAGGCGAAACGTGCCTTTTCCCGGTATGACCCGGCTCCACATCTCACCGACCTCCATGAGGATGCGTTTATGAACGCCCTTTTCACCTTTTTCGGCGCGAATCTGCACCTCTGAATCGGAGCGTATTTTCATCATCGTCTTGTCGTCGAGAAATACCAGCGCCACCAGACCCGAGGTGCCCGTTTTGATGATATCCTTGTTGTGCAGACGCATCCCTTTGGTGACGGTCGCCCAATTGGCACTCTCCTTTTTAATCCTGGCATCTCCATTTACCTTGAGTACAAAAGCCACTTCCTGACTGGCCGCCCAAAGCAAGCTCGTGCTCAGCAGGAGTATGGTGCTGCACACCATGATGGTGGTGAAAAGCTGTATTCGTTTCATGATAGAGGTCTCCCTAAAATTCCGGCATTACTCAACGCGTGATTCGATCAGTGTATATTCACCGGAAGCAATTTTGGCAAGAATGGCGCGTATTTGTTCCCGCGAAATCCAGCGGCCGTTGAGCATGAAGAGTCCACTGGGCGTGAATCCATCCAAGGCACCACCGGCCCTGAAAAAGGTTTCCAGGTCATCGCCCAGCAGCGCGCGCAACTGCGCCAGCAAGGCTTCATCGCTCAGCGCGCCCATGGCAGCGCTCGCATCGTGGACGATGAATGACCAAATCTCACTGGGCAGTTCCAGGGGCGCCCCGGAGGAGGGCGCCATGCCGGTTATCTGCCAGTAGTAAATTTTGCCCGGTTCCAGGGGCCAGGCGCCGAAGGCAGGGTAGGGATACGCCGTGACAGAAATGTATTCACCGCCGTCGCTGGAAAAAGCGCCGGCGCGCGCGGGATCCAGGGTGAAGGTGCGTTCGAAACGAATCCGGTCCTGAATGATCTCCGCCGGACTGGCGCTGTCATGCACCCCGGGAAGTTTTTCGGCAAGGATGAGTTTATACTGATCCATATTGGAGGTCCAACGGAAGATGGGCTGTGTACCGGTTATAACGGCGGGCGCATCGCGCTCCGCCGGCGAGCCCGGTCCGATCAAATCCAGACTGGAGGGATTGGAGACGTCGATTTCGATAAAGGTGGAGGAGAGCTCCGCATCTCCTTCGGCGGGCTTTATGACAAACGTGAAGCGGTAGATATCCGAGGGCAGTTTGCCGAGTTTGAGGACGCGATCCCGCAATTGGCTGCCGTTATCGAGAATCTGATACTCCTGCAGGGCGAACTGTTGCGCCTGGGTGAAGAGATTCTGATTGGTGAGGCGCATCAGGGCGCCACCCGGTAACGCGAAAGGACGGGTGATGCCGGCTGCCAATTCTCCCAACCGCATGGAACTGATCCCCACCCACAGTCGCGCCGTTTGCGGCAGCGGCGAGGTGTTTTGGATGGTGAGCGCAAATATTTCATTGGCGGAAGTGCCACGTCCGCTGAGATTCAGATCACTGAGAAAAAAGACGCGCAAATCGCGCTGAATCAACTGTGCATGCACCTGCACCTGCGCCCTGGCGGCCAGCGTGGGAAACATCCAGATCATCAGGAAGATGATCGCTTTTCGGCCATACATAAATACCTCCATGGGTTGAGATGTTCTAGGGAGGATCTATTACAAATTAAGTGCCATAAAGTCGGAAAAATGAATATAATAGTACCAATGAGTTAGGGCGCGGGATGGGGCGGCGCGCAGCGCAGGAGTGTTCAATCCTGATTTATTGTCTCAGCCTATTACAGTGCCACGGGACGCAAAGGCTTATTGATCTTGCATTTGCCGTTGAATATGCCTACATTAGTTAACAGTGAATCATGGTAAAATATTTAACCCATCTGAACTATTTTCGTGAAAATCCAGGGTCATCATATCCTCATCACTGGTGCATCCAGTGGCATCGGCGCGGCGTTGGCACGCCAGTTGGCGGCTCGAGATTGCGCACTGATTTTGCTGGCACGGCGGGAGGAACAGCTGCGAGACCTCGTACAACAGCTGCCGGGCGGCCTGCAACGCCATCGCATCATCGTCTGCGACGTCAGCCGTTCTGCTGAGGTCCAAAAAGCCTGCCGGGAGATTGAAGCACTGGCGCCCCCTGTGGATGGCCTGATCCTGAACGCGGGGGTCGGAGGCGGTTTCGATGTTCGTGCCATGGATGTGGAGGCCATGCGCTATCAGTTCGAAGTCAATTTCTGGGGGAGCGCAGGTTTTCTCGCCGAATTACTGCCGGGATTTCTGCAGCGCCACAGCGGTTTTATCGCTGTCACCTCCAGCCTCGCCGCCTGGCGCGGCATGCCGCGTTCTGCGCCCTATTCAGCTTCAAAATCAGCGCTGGACCGTCTGATCGAGAGCATCCGCATCGATTGCTGGCGTTGCGGCGTGCACATCGCGTTGATCTCTCCCGGCTTTGTAAAAACACCCATGACCGACAGGAACCGCTTCCCGATGCCGTTGATGATATCGGCCGATAAGGCAGCCCGGAAAATCATCCGGGGATTGGACAAGAAAAAACCGCACATTCGTTTTCCCTGGTACTATGTCTGCGCGATGCAACTGGTGCGAATACTGCCCGACGGGCTCTACAGCCGCCTGATGGCGATTCGTAAAAAGTATGAACAATAGGCGAGACCGTATATGAACTATCGTCGTGCTGCTTTTCTCGTTAGTGTGGGGCTGATTCTGGCCTCGACCGGATGCCGTAATTCACAGCAACCCGATGACCGTGTCCTGGTTGCGGCGAGCATCGCGCCACTGGCCGATTTTACGCGGCAAATTGGTGCGGACAAGGTCCATGTAGTGACCATCGTTCCGGGCAGCGCCAACCCGCACACCTTTGAGATAACACCGGATATCATCAGCCGTTGCAGCAAGGCCAGGGTGCTTGTCCTCAATGGCATCGGGCTTGAATTTTGGGCCGGCAAGCTCGCCAGCACCCTGCAAAATCCGGACGTGATCATCATCACCACCGCGCAGGGCATAGCGGTTCTTGAAGACGACGATCATGCGCAAGGCAATCCACACGTTTGGCTGGATCCGGTCTATGCCAAACTGCAGGTGCAGGCTATTTCAGACGCCCTGGTAAAGGCCGATCCCCCCCATGCCTCCCTGTACCGGCAAAACACAACACACTATCTGCAAAAACTGGATGTGCTGCACGCGCAGATCACCGAAGAGGTGAGTACCTGGAGGCAGAGGGAATTCATCTGTTTTCATCCTTCATGGAACTATTTCGCCAACCGGTACGGCCTGGTGCAGGCGGCTGTGATCGAAAAGCGGCCCGGATTTGAGCCCAATCCGCGCGAAATGGCGGAACTCATCGAGTTGGCGCGGCGATTGCAAGTGCGCGCCATCTTCGCCGAAAAGCAATTCCCTGCAAAAATCAGTGAAACAATCGCGGCAGAATCCGCGGCGCAGGTCATCGCCCTGGATCCCCTGGGGCAGGACGGCGAAGATTTCTCCTATGAAGATCTTATACGCTATAATGTACGACAGATGGCCACCGCCATGAAGTGAGCACTATGTCCGCAGAAATTGTCATCGAATGTCTTCAACTCAGTGTCGCCTATCAGGACAAGCTGGCGCTGGAAGATGTGACTTTTAGCATTCATCGCAATGAATTCTGGGGCATTCTCGGCCCCAATGGTTCGGGAAAAACCACCTTGCTGAAAAGCATGCTTGGACTTCTCACGCCGGTACAGGGCACCATCCGCGTTTTCGGCGTGGCGCCGCAGAAACTGGGTCCATTGCGCGACAGGATTGGTTATGTGCCGCAGCATTCACAAATTGATTTCAATTTTCCGCTGCAAGTGCATGAAATGGTTTTACTCGGGCGCTGCCGCAAAATGGGCCTGGGGCGGCGCGCCAGCGGCGAGGATATCGAAGCGGTTGAAAAAGCCCTGGAGCGCGTCGAGATGCAACACCTTGCGCACCGCCAGATCGGCCGGCTCAGCGGCGGGGAACGCCAACGGGCATTGATCGCCCGGGCATTGGCTCTGGAACCCGAAATACTGCTGCTCGATGAACCCACGGCGGCACTGGATGTCAGTGCCACCGAAGGCTTTTATGAATGGCTCCATCATATGCATTCGCAACTGCATATGACCCTGGTGCTGGTTTCACACGATGTGGGCGTTGTCTCTCAATATGTCAACGCCATTGCTTGCCTCAACAAAAAGCTGGTCGCGCACGGCCGGCCAACCGATGTGCTCAATCAGGAGAGCCTCGAACAGATGTACGGGTGCGATGTCATGCTCTTTCAACACGGCAAGGTGCCTCATATGGTGGTGCCATCGCCCGCACACCATCACGAATCCCCTCACCAGGAATAGGATACAGGTCTTGGATCTCTTGCACTACGCTTTCATGCAGCGCGCCCTGCTCTCGGCAACCATCATTGGAACCGTGTGCGCGGTTATCGGTGTCTATGTCGTGCTGCGCAGCATGTCCTTCATCGGCGCCGGCATCGCTCATGCCTCCTTCGGCGGCGTGGCGTTGGGTTTTCTTTCAGGGATCAATCCGCTCTTCACCACCATCCTCTTTTGCATCGCCACGGCATGGGGCATCGCCTTCCTCAGCGAAAAAAGGAAAATTCATGAAGACAGCGCAGTGGGCATCTTTTTTGCGTCGACCATGGCCCTCGGCATTCTTTTGATCGGATTGATGAAAGGCTATAATGCCGATTTATTCGGGTACCTTTTCGGCAATATTCTGGCGGTCAGTGCCGGTGATGTGACTTTCAGCATCATCATCGCCGTTTTGGTGCTCGGCCTGATCTGGTTCTTTTATAAAGAATTCCTGCTGATGACGTTCGATTTGGAGATGGCACAGGTGACGGGACTGCCAACCAGGTCGCTCAATCTGCTCATGATGACCCTGATGGCGGTCACCATCGTGATCTCGATCAAGAGCGTCGGCATCGTCCTGGTCTCCGCGCTGATCGTCACACCGGCTGCCTCGGCTTACCTGTTGAGCAGCGACTTTAAATCCATGATGCGACTCTCGGTGCTCTTCGGCGTCGCTTCCTCCTGGATCGGCCTGCTCCTGTCCGTATGGCTTAATCTGGCCTCCGGTGCAACCATCGTCATGGTTGCCACGCTGCTGTTTTTCATCTGCTATTTTATTTCCGCGCAACGCAAACGTCTCAAGCAGCCGGAGCATGCCTCATCCTGATCTCATTGAGAACGAAAAAAAAAGGCTGCCCGAAAAACAGGGCAGCCTTTTTCGATTAATGGGAGCCAGTCATCTGGTTTGCTGGATGCTCTCGCGGACTTTTTGCGTCACCGAACGGAAGTCTATCTTGCCACTGCCCATCTTGGGCAGTTCATCGACCAGAATGAAATTTTTCGGCAGGGCGATCGTCGGCAGATCATTGGCCATCTTTTTCAGGATGTCCTTCTCATTGATGGGCGCTGTAATGGCGGCGACGATGCGGGCGCCCTTGATGGAATCGGGTATTTCCACCACGCAGCAGGCCATGCCACTGGGCAAGTATTTTTCCAGAACACTTTCTGTGCGCACCAGCGAAATCATCTCTCCGCCGATTTTGACAAAGCGTTTCAGACGGCCGCGATGCCACAGGAAGCCATCGCTGTCGATCATGCCCATGTCGCCTGTGTCATACCAGCCGTCTTTGATGCGGAGCGAAGTCTCTTCAATATCGTCGAAATAGCCCTTCATCACCAGATCGCCTTTGACGAGGATCTTGCCCTCCTGTCCAGTGGGCATTTCATGGCCCTTATCGATGTCGACTATCTTCACCTGGACACTGGGCAACGGTTTGCCAATGCTTCCGGGTTTATTGGCCTCAACCGTATTCACCGATACGCCGGGACTGGTTTCGGTGGCGCCGTAGGCTTCCATCAATTCGATGCCGTGCTTGTCGCGATAGCCCTGGCGCAGCCAGTCGGGCGTCTTGTCGGCGCTGGGCAGCATGAGACGCAGCGAGGCAAAGTCGCCGGGCTGCGATTCGCGCAGATAACCGGCAAAAAAGATCGGTGTTCCGGCCAGCAGGGTCGCTTGTTCTTCGCGGATGATCCCGGGGACGCGTTTGTATTCGAGGGGATTGGCGAGGGTGATGTTGGTCATGCCCATGATCAGGGGCAGCCAGAAGTTGGCGTTGTGGCCGAAAACGTGAAAAAGGGGCAAAACACTCATGAAGCGCTCCTGTTCGGTGAGGTGAAAGACCTGAACAAGATCGCGGATGTTGGAACCGAAATTGGTATGGGTGAGCTGTACCCCTTTGGGATCCTTTTCGCTGCCACTGGTGAAGAGGATCACTGCCGTATCGTCTTCCTTCACCGAGGGGAGGGAGGCGATCAGCAGGGAGGCGGGAAGTTTGGAGCGCAGGGCGGCGCGCAATTTTTCGGCGACGGTGACCTGTTCGAGAATATCCTCGATGAATACCATCCCGGGGACGATGCGACAATTTATTTTCTCGATGAGGGCCTTGCTGGTGATGATGGTCTTGAAACCGCACTTGTTCTGGGCATATTCCGAGTTCTCGGCGGCGCCGGTGGAGTAGTTGATCATCACCGGCACTTTGCCGGCCATCACCACGGCGAGTGTGGAGAGGATCGACCCCGCAGAAGTGGGAATCATGATGCCGATGAACCCTTCCTTCATCTTTTTAAAACGATTGGCAAGAATCAGGGAGGCGATCAATGTTTTCGCAAAGGTCAACCTTTTCTCGGTCGTCCTGTCGATGATGGCAAGCTTGTCGCCTCTCTTTTTCGCCGTTTTGATGAACTCATGATGAAGTATCATGCGCTGTACTCCTGTCAGTGTGAATAGGATTCAAATAATAATTTGAAAGTAATTGTTAGTTATATATTTGATAGATGTAAATTGAATTTGATTCAATACAGTTTACTTAAAATAATGGTAAAGTGCAACAAAAAAAGTTGCCATTTTGGGGGCTTGTGCGGATTTGTGGCAAGCGCAGATGTGCAGAGTCTTGAGGAGGTCAGGGATGGGTTGAGACCTGCAGAATGCGTCCCCATCGTCCTGGAAGTAGTATTTCCGCAGCGTCACCACCGGCATCAAACCGCTCTCCGGACAACAGATCGAGGGCGGCCCCGGCGGCATGATCCAGCCTGATCGCGTGCGCTTTTGCATCACCATTCAATAAAATCAGCAATCGTTCCTGATCCGTGAAGCGTTCGAAACAGAAGAGCTGCCGGCTGTCATCGCACAACAGGGTGCGATAAGCGCCGCGCCACAGGGCGGGATGATCGCGGCGCACCCGGATGAGTTTTCGATAATGATCGTGCAAATCCATATCAGGTGATATGGCGATGGCTTGCGGAAAGGGCACACCCTGCGGTGACATCCGCTCCGGCTCGTGGCGGATATCCTCCCAAAGCATGGGCTTGCGGCAGCAGGGATCGTTGGCGCCTGTCATGCCGACCTCATCGCCATAATAGATCATCGGCGCACCCACATAGGTCATCTGAAACAGGGTGATCAGGCGCAGCGTCTGCAGCTCTTCGGCATCGGGTTTGCGCATTTGCACATCCGGATGGCTGCCCTTGCTCAACTCGAAAAATGCGCCCCACTCCCGGAATGCACCCAAATCCCCGTTGACGATCAGGGAGGCTAAGCGCATGGTGTCGTGACTGTCGAGCAGATTCTGCATGACCGGGGCAACGCCCGGCGGAAACGCCTCGCGCACCAGCCGCAGCTGGCGCTCGAAGGCCGAAATGGTGATGCGATTTTTTTTGCGCATGAAGAGGTCGTGACAGGCGAAGGCGAACTGATAGTTCATCACGGCATCGAACTCGTCGCCGAGCAGGTAGGGTTTGAGAACCTCCGGCGTATCGATCACCTCCGCGGTCAGATAGGCCTGCGGATTGATCGAGAGCACCTGCTGCCGCCAGGCCTTCCAGAAGGGATGCGCCACGCAAAAGGCCACATCCAGGCGCCAGCCATCGATGCCATCGCGCGGATCACCATCTCCGTCCGGATCCATCCAGCGCCGCGTCGCAGCGTAGATATAATCGCGCGGACCTTCAACCAGTCCCCCTTCATCTTCACGCAATTCGGGCAGCTCGGAAACGCCGAACCATCCTTCATAGGTGAAGGGCGCATGGCGGCTTTTATGGTCCCAGGAGGTGATGGTGAACCAATCCTTATAAGCGGATGCCTGGCGCTGTTTGACGACATCCTGAAATGCCCAGCTGGTGATGCCCATGTGGTTGAAAACACCATCGAAAATAAGGTGCATGCCGCGCTGATGAACCTGGTCGATCAACTGCAGCATCAGGCGGTCGGCGCTGCTCCAGCGCCAGGTGGCGGGGTCGGCGGGATCTTCGCCGGCGATGAGGGCGCGATCACCCTGCGGATCGGGTCCGAAATGGGGGTCGATGTGATGATAGGTCGCGCCATCGTATTTATGGGAGGAGGGGGCGGCAAACACCGGATTTAAATAGAGGGCCGTGACGCCGAGATTCTGCAGATAATCGAGCTTTTCGAGGATGCCCGCCACATCACCGCCGTAGCGCCGCCGCTGCAGGTTGAACCAGATGGAATGACCATTTTTCTTTTCATAGGGCTGCAGTTCATACCAGTCGGCACCCCAGGGATGGATCTGCCAGGGCGAATGGACGTCGTGGGGATAGGCGCCTGCAAGGTCCGATAGCGCGGGATCATTTCCTCTGTCTCCGTTGCGAAAACGCTCCGGAAAGATCTGATACCAGACGGCGCGACGTGCCCATTCAGGTCCCCAGTTGCCGTCTGCTGTAAAAGCGGGATAATCCACCTGCGCAGGCGTGAGGCTGAACACCGCCATGAGGACTCCATAAATAATAAAAACAACGGTTAAAAAAGGCATCAATCCCCCACCCGTTCATTGATCGCTGGCGACGTGCTTTTCCAGCCATTGATCCATTTCCCAGAGCATATGCAGCACCGACTCGCGGGCGCGATAACCATGACTCTCACACGGGAGTATGACCAGGCGGACTGTTTTACCCATCCCTTTCAAGGCGGCGTAGTAACGCTCGCTCTGCATGGGAAAGGTGCCGCTGTTGTTGTCCGCTTCACCGTGCATCAGCAACAACGGCGTATTCATCTGCCTGACGAACATGAATGGCGACATCCGCGCATAGACGTCCGGGGCATCCCAGAGCGTACGCTCCTCGCTCTGAAAGCCGAAAGGCGTCAGGGTACGGTTATAGGCGCCGCTGCGGGCGATACCGGCGCGGAAAAGATCACTATGGCTGAGCAGATTGGCCGTCATGAAGGCGCCATAGGAGTGTCCACCAATCGCGATGCGGTTGGAATCGGCCACGCCGCGCCGCTGCAGCTCGGCGATCGCCGACCTCGCGCTGGCGACCAGTTGTTCGATGTAGGTATCATTCGGCTCCTCATCGTTCTCCCCGATGATCGGCATGGCCGGATTGTCGAGGATGGCGTAACCGCGCACGAGCCAGAAGAGGGGAGAGTGGCTCGAAAGGCGCACAAAACGATAGGGCGAATCCTTGACCTGTCCCGCAGCCGCGGCACTCTTGTATTCCTGCGGATAGGCCCAGAAAAGAACGGGCAAGGGACCCTGTTCGCGCTGCCATCCGGCCGGCGTGTAGAGGGTGCCGCTCAATGAAACGCCATCCTCGCGGAGGTAGTGGATGAGTTCTTTTTGCACCTTTTCGAGTTGGGGATAGGGGTGCGGAAAAGAGGTCACAGCGTGGACGGTGGCGTCCCGGCCTTTGTGGATGTAGTAATTGGGCGGTTCCTGCAGCGACTCCCGGCGGGTTAAATAGTGCCGGTTATCGTCATCGAGGAAATCGATAAAATATTCATAGTACGGTGCCGCGCATTGCCACAATCGCGTCGATTTTCCGGAGCCGAGATCGTACTCATCCAGAAACGGAAAGTCGCCCTGCGGCGAGGCGCCCATGCCCCGCAAAAAAATGCGCCCGGTGTTGCCGGCAAAACGGAGGAGGGGTCGCCCCGAGGCGTTGGTTGTCAGCACCGGCACGCCGGGATCACCGTAGCGCTCTTCCCAGGAACGCTCCCAAACCAGATTCACTGCGGCGCCCGGCACATCCGGACGCACGCGCCACACGCGAATCTGCCGGGTATCCCACCAGCGCTCTGATACCAAGGCGGTGGTGCCGGTGCCCCAGAAAATGCCGCTGTAGCGCCTGGTGAGATTGATCAGCAGTTGCGGATCGCGATTGAACGGCGCCGGCAGCGTCCACACTTTGTCGCGAACGGCTACATCGATTTTCGGATCTCCACCATCCTGTGCTTCACACCAGCACAGCGTGGCGGCCGCATCGTGGCGCCAGGCGAAGTCCCTCGCGCCCGCAGGTACCGCATCCCGGGCAATGGGCACCTCTTCGGCCAGAGGCAAATCAGCCAGAGACTTGATCACTTTTCCGTCTTTATCCCAAACCTGGACGGCATGGGGGAAGCGATTCATGGGGACGAGGTAGGAAAAGGGTCTGTGCAGGGTCTCCACCAAAATATACTGGCCGTCCGGAGAGGGCTCGGCCGTGCGATGGAGGCCGGGCGAACCCAGGGAACGCTTTTGCCCATCCAGAGAAACAAGGACGAGCTGGAGGGTAAAATAATGCTCGAACAGGGCCTCATCGTGGGGCGATTTGAGCAAATCCTGATAGGTGCGGGCGGGTGCGATTTTGCCGTGGTTCTCCTGGATAATCGGCCGCGTTGGCGTTGCGTCGGACACCGGCGCCGGAGGATAATTTTCCGGTATTTGCCGGCAAAGCAGCCCCTGACTGTCCGGCATCCATTCATAGGGTGCACCCGGAAAACAGGCATTCAGTCTTTCCACCAGGGGAACGGCCTGACGCGTGGCCACCTCGAGGCACCACAGCGAGATGCCATGAACGCCGGCGAAGGTGAAGGCGATGCGGCGGCCGTCCGGCGACCATTTGACATCTCGAAGACGCGGTTGATCGGGCAAGCCGGCGATGGAAAATTCCGGCGGCTCCGTCGTCTTTTTAAGAAGCATGCCGCTAAAGTAAGAAGAGCGACTTGGCGCAAACGTCCCGGGATTGATGCGTTCACCCGCCAGAGAGAGCTCCGGTTGTGCAAGTTCTGATAGAGGTGGCAGCGCCGGGATATCCAGCAGGAGCATCCAGTTACGGTGCGGCGATAACAAAACGGCGGGGGTCATCGGGGCATCCACCAGAGCGGCGATCTCCGCCGGCGGCATGCGATACCCTTGTTCCTGCGCCGGGAAGCTGGCAGTGAACATCATCAACAATCCTATGGATGAAAAAGAGATCGCACCCAATCTCATTCTATGGCTCATGACTTCCCTCCTCACAGTACATCAAAAAACGCCTGGCGTGGACGATAACAGTGCGGGCTGCCGGATGAGCCGGACAGATCCAACGCGCATAAAGGGATCTGCTCAGACAGGAAAAGAAAATCAGATGCAACCAGGATGCAGGTTCTACTTAAATATAAAAAAATCATATCATTTTGCAAGCATTTTTTTTCGCCCCCGACTTTTATCTTGCATTTTTGTCAAAGAACGTTAACTTAAACATCCCGTTTTTTGATAATATCTTTCCTGTCTACCTGATAAATCACATTGAAATTATGAATTGAATTGATTACATTATCAGGCGGTTCATCCTGGTTTAATCCGTGGGTTGGGAGATAAAAGCATGCTGAGATGTTATCATATCTGCGAAGGCAAGATTCAGACCTGCAATGTTGCAGATGCGCAGATCCTGACCTATATCAACCCCGATGAATCCGAGAAGAAATACCTCACCGGCGATCTCAATCTCGACGAGCACACGCTCAATTCCTGTCTTGACCCCGATGAACTGTCGCGTCTGGAATTTGAACCCGAACATGTCGCCATGATCTTCAAGCGGCCGCGCAATTATCTGGTCGAGGACCGCTTTCTTTTCAGGGTCACCTCCATGGGCGCATTTGTATTTGCCGATAAAATCATTCTCGTCTCCTCCGAAGATGTGCCCATTTTTGATGACAAAAAGTTCACCAAGGTCACCAGTCTC
Source organism: bacterium UBA2214 (assembly GCA_002327255.1). Taxonomy (GTDB): domain Bacteria; phylum Zhuqueibacterota; class Zhuqueibacteria; order Residuimicrobiales; family Residuimicrobiaceae; genus UBA2214. The sequence continues at coordinate 21,914 of DCUM01000204.1, forward strand.
AAGGATGTCATGCTCAAGATGCTCTTTCGTTCCATTTACCATTTTCTCGAGCATCTCAAGATCATCAACATGATCACCAACGATCTGGAAGAGAAGATCAACTCCTCCATGGAAAACCGCTATCTCATCAGTCTCTTCTCCCTGGAAAAAAGTCTGGTCTATTACCTCAACGCCATCACCGCCAATTCGATCCTTTTGCAGCGCCTGAAAAACAATGGCAGCAAGATCGGCTTCATTCCCGATGAAGAGGATTTGCTCGACGACATCATGATCGAGAATTCGCAATGTTACCGCCAGGCGGAAATCTATTCCAACATCTTGTCCGGCATGATGGATGCGCGCGCCTCCATCGTGAATAACAATATCAACGTGCTCATGAAGACGCTCAACATCATCACCATCGGCATTATGGTCCCCACCTTTATTGTGAGCGCCTTTTCCATGAACGTCGGCATTCCGTTCCAAAAGCATCCGCAGGCTTTTTGGTTCGTTTTGGGCATCGCTCTGGTTTCGGTCTATGGATTTTACTGGATTTGGCGCTATAAAAAGTGGTGATTTTGCATACTTTTTCAGGTTCATGCATCTAATCATTAGGGATCGGATGACGCATGGCAACTATTTCCAACATTCTCGTCGCCAGTGATTTTTCGCAGCCCGCCGAGGCCGCACTGCAAAATGCCTTGCGCATTGCGAGAGGATCGGGCGCTTCGCTCACCCTCCTGCATGTGGCGACCATCTTTGAGGGCGATTTCTCTGGCGAAAGAATTGCAACCCTGAAATCACTTTATCAGCGTCTCGAGAAAAAAGCAGCGCTGGAGATTTCCAGCCATCTCGCGGGGATTGACAGCAAAGGCGTCACCCTTCATACGGCCGTGCGCAGCGGTTTCAACGCCGCCGAGGAGATTCTCACCTTTATCAAAAAAAATCACATCGACCTGGTGGCACTGGGTTCTCAGGGCCGCAAGCCGCTGTCGGAATGGATTCTCGGCAGCGTGGCCGATAAAATCGTCAGAATGGCGCCCTGTCCCGTACTCACCGTGCGACAGACTGCTCAAAACCCGACTGACAAAACCGGTTACGGCCACATCGTGGTTGCCACGGATTTTTCTCCCAACAGCCAAAAAGCGTTGCAGATGGCCAACACCCTCGCAAACCGTGAGGCCCGCATCGATGTGATCCACGTTTTGGATGACAGTTTCCTGGCGCACTATGGCGCCTCCGGAATGGCAGCCTTGATGCCCGACCTGCAGCGCCGCGCCGCGGAGACCCTCGAGCAGTTTGCAGCCCGGGGTTTGACGCCCGGGCGCAAAGGCCGCCGCATCCTCGAGATGGGCGCTGTTTCCGATAAAATACTCGAATATGCGCAGGGCAGTCATGCCGATCTCATCACCGTCGGGCAGCGCAGCCGGGTGACGGAGGAACCCATCATGCTGGGAAGCGTTTCGCAGCATCTGGTGCAGCGTTCACGGCTGCCGGTTTTGGTGGTCAAATGAGCTGAGGTTTACATGGTATGTGAAAAAATCATCGAGCAGATTTGTGCCGAATTGGCGGAAGACATCGATGTGGAGGTCTGTCAGAAGGTCAAAGCGCATCTGCTGACGTGCCCGGAATGCGCACAGCAGCTGCAAGCGATGCGCATGACCGTGCATCTCTACGCGCTGCTTGGAGAGCGCGAGGTGCCGCAAAAAATCCATGAACGATTGGCTCTGTTGCTCAACCTGCCCTGTGCGGAATCGGGAAAAAGGTGAACAAAAGAGCACTTTATTCTTGACAGAGAGTGAAATTTTGCGTATACTGAGGGTGAAAGGAATTTCACCCTTTTTTTATGGGAGGGTTATGGAAAAGCTGTCACGAAAACAGGAGAAGGCACTGGCGTTGATCGCCAAACGCACCCGCGAGCAGGGGTATCCGCCGACGCTGGCGGAGTTGACCGAGGAACTCGGGGCGGCCTCGAAAAACACCGCGGTCAAGTACCTGCGCATCCTCTCGCGCAAGGGCTATATCGTCTGGGAACGCAACAAGGCGCGGGGGATTCAGCTGACCGCCGATGCCGGCGGGGGCGAGGTGGGACTGCCGCTGATCGGCGCGGTGGCGGCCGGCGCGCCGTTGCTGGCCGAACAGAATATCGAACGCTATGTGACGGTGCCTTCCTGCTTGCTCCAGGCCAGTGCGCCGCATTTTCTCCTGCGCGTCGCCGGCCAGAGCATGCTCCAGGCCGGCATCCTGCCCGACGATCTCGTGGTGGTACGGGCGCAACCGCATGCGGCCGTGGGCGAAGTGGTGGTCGCCCTGATCGACGGGGAAGCCACGGTGAAACGGCTGGCGCAGAGCGCCGACCGCCTCTTTCTCAAGGCGGAAAATCCGGAATTTGCCGACATCCACCCGCAAGGGGAGTGGTCGATTCAGGGCAAGGTGGTGGCGCTGATCCGCGAAGCGGTGGTGTGACAGGCGCCTGCAGCTCGACGCGTCTCGTCGACCTGCAGAACGGCGCTGTCCGGCTGTGCCTGCGATTTCGGCATTCTTCATTAAATGCAACGCGCTCGTCGATCGGCATGACAGCGCTGTCCTTAGGTGAAACGGCTTCTCAACGCGGCGGCGAAACGGCAGGAAATGGAGTATACCGATACCAAATCTCCTTGGCGAACTGTCGCAAAAGGGGCTGCCGATCAGAAAGAAGACCATCCCCCGGCGCAAGGCGCGAAAAAGGGTGGAAGGGGAAAGGAAGAGAGAAGAGAGAAGAGAGAAGAGAGAATGGAGAAGAGGGAAAAGGCCCCGGGTTCTGCCGCGCCTCTTACAGCAAACAGGGTGATTTCTTTGGACGGAAACTTTATGTCGCGCACGATTTTGCATATCGACGTCAACGATTTTCCCGTGGCCGTGGAACGGGTGCTGGAGCCGCGCCTGCGGCAACGCCCCGTGGCCGTGGCGGTGGAGAGCGCCAGCCGCGCCCTCGTCGCCGCGCGTTCGCGCGAAGCGGCCGCCAACGGCGTGCAGCGCGGCATGCCCCTGCACCAGGCCCTGAAATACTGCCCGGATCTGACCGTGCTGCCCCCCAACGAAGCGCTCTATCACCGCGCCACAACCGCGCTGCTGCACCTCCTCGGTCAGTTCACGCCCGTCATCGAACCGCTGCGCTTCGGCCACGCCTACCTCGACCTCACCGGCTCCGGCCGCCTCTTCGGCAACGGCGTCGATGCCGCCGCCCGCGCCCAGCGCGAAATCCGCGACCGCCTCCGCCTCGACGCCGTCGCCGGCGTCGCCAGCAACAAACTGGTCAGCAAGGTCGCCTCCGATGTCATCACCGTCCGGAACCCGCAAACCGCCCTCTGCGACGTCCACTACGGCGAGGAACAACGCTTCCTCGCGCCGCTGCCGGTGGGCTATCTGCCCGGCGTGCAGAAAACCATCCGCGCCCAACTGACCGAACTCAACATCCACCGCATCCGGGAACTGGCGGGGATCAAATCCGAACACCTGCAGATGGTCTTCGGCCGCTTCGGCCTGCTGCTCTTCCAGCGCGCCCGCGGCATCGACGAGCGCCCGGTGATGCCGCCCCGGCGCAGCCCGGAGATCGTCGAAACCGTCGAACTGGCCGACGACGGCAACGACTATGAAGCGTTGCGCCGCCTGACCTTCGCGCTGCTCGCCCGCGCCACCCGCCGCCTGCGCCGCGACCGCCTCTTCACCCGGCACCTGGGGGTGGAAATCCTCTATGGCGATCACCGCCGCGACACGGCGCAGACCCGCACCGCCGCAGCGCAAACCGACGCCGATCTCCTCGCCGTCGCCGAAACAACTTTGGGAAAGGCCCTGGCGCGGCGCGTGCGCGTACGCAAAATCACCCTGCGCCTCGGCGGCCTCGGCCCGGCCAGCGGCCAGCTCGGACTCTTTGCCGCCACCGAAAATCCCAAATATGCCGCGCTCACCGGCGCCATGGACAAAATCCGCGACCGCTTCGGCGATGCCGCCATCCGCTTCGGGTATGCCGCCTGAAACGGCGACAGGAGGGCGGCAATCCGGTGCGCCGGACAGCCCCGCAATGCAACGGAACGCCTGCAGAAAAAAGTTGATCTTTACCAAAATTATGCTAAATTGCTCCCTGGAGGCGCGACCATGATCATCTCCGCCAGCCGCCGCACCGACATCCCGCGCTATTACGCCAAGTGGTTCATCCGCCGCGTGCGCGCCGGCCACTGCACCGTGCCCAATCCCTTCAATCCCGGACAGGTGCGCCGCGTCGACCTGCGCCCCGAAGCTGTCACCGCCCTGGTGTTCTGGACGCGGTTTCCAAAGCTGTTAATGCCCTATATACCGGAACTTGAACACAGGAAATTAAAGTTTTACTTTCAATATACCATCACGCGTTATCCCGATCGGTATGAACCCGGCGCACCGCCCGCGGAGGAGGCGATCGCCTGCTTTCGTTCCCTGGCCCGGCTGTTGGGCCCGGGACGCATGATCTGGCGCTACGACCCGATTTTTTTCACGGATGAATGTGATCCGGACGATCATCTGCAGAACTTTGCACGCCTGTGCGCGCAGTTGCAGGGCTGCACCCGCAAGGTGGTGATCAGTTTTCTCGATGAATACCGCCGCACGCGGAGCCGGATGCGCGCGGCGGGCGTGGCTTATCCGGGCGATCCCCTGCAACATCCGGGTCTGAAGCCCCTGCTGCAGGCCATGGTGGAGATCGCCGCGCATCATCACCTGGGCATCGAATCGTGCGCCGAACCCGAATGGCTGCAATCGTATGGCATTGCCACAGGCCGCTGCATCGATGAGCGATTGCTGCAATCCGAATTCGGGGTAAGAGTGGCCTATAAAAAGGATCCGGGACAGCGTCCCCTGTGCGGCTGCATGCCGAGCAGGGACATTGGCAGCAACAATACCTGTCCGGCCGGCTGCCTGTACTGCTATGCCACCCCAAATCCTGCTCAGGCGCAAGAACGCTTTTGCCGCCATGACGTGAAGGCGGAATCTCTCATTTAATCCATTGGCCTCGAAAGGGAGTAACCACTATGTCGAACGTGAAGATTATTCAATTTTCCAACAAAACCGCCCAGGATCGCCGTCTCTTGAAAGTATTCGTCGATTTTCACTGGAAACACTATGAGCACGATCCGCAGTACATCCCCCTGCTCGATTATGAGTATCTCGGATTCAAACTCCTCGGCATGACCGGTTTTTTTGAACCCGGCAATCTGTTCTTCAAGCATGGGGAAATGGTTTTTTTTCTGGCCCAGTGCGGCGATCACATCGTCGGCTGCTGCAACGCCTTTGTCAATCATAATCACAACAAACACTGGAATGACAAGGTCGGCTTCTTCGGCCAGTTCGAAACCATCGATGACCAGGAGGTCGCTGAAGCGCTGTTGAACGCCGCAGCCACCTGGCTGAGAAGCAAAGGCATGACCGCCATGCGCGGCCCGCAGAATCTGCCGGTCAACGAAGCCACCCCGGGGTGTCTGGTGGAGGGGTTCGACACCCGCCCCGTGGTCTATTATCATTACAACAAGCCCTATTATGAAAAGATTTTGCAAGCTTATCAGATGCAGGTGGTCAAACGCGTCAAATCCTGGGAAGTGCCCGTGGACCGGCCCATGGAGGAGAAGCTGGGGCGCGTCGGCAAAAAGGTGATGGAGCACTATGGCGTGCGCGTCGAAAACTGGGGAGAGCGGCCGTTGCCGGTGCGCAAGGAGGAGATGCTGCAGGTCTACAATGAGGCCTGGAATGACAACTGGGGCTATGTGCCCTTCACCCGGGAAGAGTTTTGCAAAAACATCGACGATATGCAACTGATCATGGAAAAAGGTCTCTTTATCTTTGTCTATGTCAAGGATGAATTGGCCGCTTTTTTTGGCGGCGTGCCGAATATTTTTGAACGCATGCAGCCGCTCTCCTGGTGCCGCCGTTGTGAATTTGTCCGCGCGGCGCGCATGCTGCTGTCCAGACACAAGATAAGAGGGTTCCGGCTCGGCTACATGGGCGTCCGGCCCAAATTCCGCCGGCTCGGCCTCGACGGCGTCATGTTGTGGCAGCAAAAGATCTTTGCGCAGCAGAAGGGTTACGACTATAGCGATCTCGGCTGGGTGCTGGAAGATAATGTGCTGATCATACGCGTCGTCGAAATGATGCAGGACGTCAGGCTCTCCAAAGTCTATGCCATTTTTCAAAAAGAGCTTGTCTGAGCGCTGCGATGTCCCCGGCAGGAGCTCCCGGTGGTTTTGTCCACCTGCATGTTCACTCCCATTACAGTCTGTGCCGGGGCGCCAATACCATCGCGGATATCTGCCGCCGCGCCCGCGACATCGGCCTTTCTCATCTCGCCCTGACCGATACCAACGGCATCTACGGACTGGTGTGGTTTCTCCAGGAGGCGCGCGCGCAGGGTATCCAGCCCCTCATCGGCGCCTTTCTGCAGCACCAATCCAACCACGCGGTGATGCTGGCGAAAAATCGCGCCGGCTACCGCACGCTGTGCCGCACCCTGACCGCCCTGCACGGGGATGACCCTTTCGACCTCATCACCTGGCTGCAGCGCAACCGGGAGCAGACCATCCTCTTCAGCGACGATCTCCAGCTGCTCACCGCCCTGACGGATTCCGGCGTGCGCGATGATCTCTACGCCGAGCTCATTCCGCACCGGCAACGCCACAAAATCCTGCAATTCGCACGCGAAAGGCATCTTCCGCCGCTGGCGAGCCAGGGCGCCTATTTTCTCGACCGCGCCGATTATGCGGTGCATCGCCTCCTGCGCGCCATCGATCTGAACACCACGCTGACCCGTATTCCGGAGGCAGAACTGGCCGCGCCGCAGGCCTGTATGGCGACGCCGCGGGAGATGCAGCACTTTTTCCCGGATTGCCCGGAAGCCATCGAGAATACCCGCAAGATCGCCGCAGCATGCGCTTTCGATCTCGATTTCGGCGGCGCTATTTTTCCCTCTTTCAGCGGTCCGGATGGGGAGGATGCACAGACTTGTCTTCAGGATCAGGTCGAAAAAGGCGCCCTGTGGCGTTACGACGCCATCACACCTCCGGTTCAACAACGCATGGTGTATGAACTGGATCTCATCAACCGCAAGGGATTCGCGCCCTATTTTCTGGTCGTCGCCGACGCCGTGCGCCAGGCGCCGCGCACCTGCGGACGCGGATCCGCGGCCGCCAGTCTGGTGAGCTATTGCCTCGGCATCACCCATGTCGATCCCATCAAATACGATCTTTTTTTCGAACGCTTTCTCAATCCGGGGCGCATCGATCCACCGGATATCGATGTCGATTTTCCCTGGGATGAGCGCGACGATATCATTGATTACCTCTTTCGCAAATATGGCCGGTCGTGCGTGGCCATGATCGCCAACCACAACGGCTTCAAGGCGCGCTCTGCCGTGCGTGAAATCGCCAAAGTGTATGGCCTCCCGGATCGCGAAATAGGCCTCATCACCAAAAAGCTGACCAGTTATTGGCAGCCCGGCAATCTTGAGGAAGTGATCGCCACCCATCCGGTTTTCCACGGCACGGAATTGCGTCCGCCGTGGCCCGAAATTTTGCAGATGGCAGATAAAATCCGCGGTTTTCCACGGCATCTTTCCATTCACTGCGGCGGCGTCGTCATCGCCCCGGATGGACTCGATCACTATTGTGCCGTGCAACCGGCCAAAAAGATACTTCAACCTGCCGGCGTTCTCTCCCGCGGCGACACGGGGCTGCCGCGGGCGCTCGAGCATGTGCAAGTGGTACACTGGGAGAAAGACCAGTCGGAAGAGATGGGTCTGGTGAAAATGGACATCCTCGGCAACCGCTCCCTGGCCGTCATCCGCGATGCACGCCGTGCGGTGCTGGACAACTATGGCGTGGAACTGGACTTCAACCGCATCAATCCCCAGGAAGATGAAGCGACCCGGGCGTTGCTGGCGCGCGGCGACACCATCGGCGTCTTTTATGTGGAATCACCCGCCATGCGGCAGTTGCAACGCAAGACCGGCAAAGGCGACTTTGAACATCTGGTCATTCACAGCTCCATCATCCGGCCGGCCGCGGCGGTCTTCATTCAGGAATACGTCCGCCGTTTGCGCGGCGGCGCCTGGACCCCCCTGCATCCGGCTGTGGAGGAGTTGCTCCGGGAAACCTATGGTATCATGGTCTATCAGGAGGACGTCTCGAAAGTCGCCATCGCTTTGGCCGATTTTGATGCATCCGGCGCCGACGAACTGCGCAAGATCGTCACCAAGAAAAACAAACATCGCCAGTTGGCTGATTATAAGGAGCGTTTTTTTTGCGGCGCCATGAAAAAAGGCGCCGACGCGGAGATGTGCGAAAAAATATGGGCGATGATCCTGAGTTTCGCCGAATACAGTTTTTGCAAGCCACATTCGGCCTCCTTTGCGCTGGTCTCCTGCCAGTCGGCCTATTTGCGCGTTCATTATCCGGCCGAGTTCATCGCCGCGGTGATCAGCAATCAGGGCGGTTATTATTCGACCTTTGCGTATGTGTCGGAAGCGCGGCGCATGGGACTGGAAGTCCTGGCGCCGGACATCAACCAGAGTCTGCAGAAATACACGGGCGTGGAGCGTCAGGTGCGCGTGGGATTGATGCAATTGAAGGGATTGTCGCAGCACGCCCTTGAAACCGTGCTGGCGGAGAGAGAAAAAAACGGGCCCTTTGCTTCTTTTTGCGATTTTTTGTCCCGCGTCACTTTGGATGCGACGGATATTGCTATCTTTATAAAGGCGGGATGCTTTGATATCCTCGAATCGGGACAAACCCGGCCGCAACTGGTATGGCATCTGCATGGGTGGCAGGCGCAGAAAAAAGCGTTATCCACTCCCGGCGCCACCCTTTCTCTCTTTGAGGCAGACACCCGAACACCGCAGGGACTTCCCGCTCCACCCGCCTATTGTGCCGAGCAAGTGTGGCGGATGGAAGAAGAAATTCTCGGATTTCTGCTGTCGCAGCATCCGCTGATGCTGTATACGGCCAAAATTCAGCGCATCCCGCATGTCCGGGGTTGTGATTTGCAGCGGCATATCGGCAAACGGGTTCATACCATCGGCTGGCTCATCACCGCCAAGGTGGTCAGCACCCGGAATAAAGACCTCATGGAATTCGTCAGTTTTGAAGACACGACGGCCATCTATGAGACCACTTTTTTCCCAAAAGCGTATGCCCGCTTCGCGCAGCGGATGAGCAACGATCGTCCCTTTCTGTTACAGGGCACAGTCGATGAACAATTTGGCGCCGTCTATCTGAATGTCGAAGAGATGAACTATTTGTGATCGTGAAAAGCGGCTGCCGGCTTTGATACTTGAATACGAGTACGCCCTGTACAATCCCCGTTGAGATGACAGAGGAACAGATGCACAACCTATCCCTACAGCGTTTCATTAAAGAACTGCCCAAAGTGGAATTGCATCTCCATCTGGAAGGCGCCATCCGTCCCGAGACGGCTCTGAATTTGATGCGCCGCAACCGTTCGGCCCCTTTGCCTGAAAACAGCGAACAGGTCAGGGCGTTATACCGTTTTGAGGATCTCTCCCAGTTTGTCCTCGCCATGCGTGCGGTCTCCAATCATATCCGCTCTCTGGAAGATTTGCAAAATATCACGCAGGAAATGCTCAGCGATCTCATTGCGCAACACACCTTCTATGTCGAATTTGATTGTGCCCTGCAAAAATATATCGATCTGGGCTACCCCCTGGTGGAGATTCTCGAGGCGCTCCATGCGACGACGCAGGCCTTCCGGGAGCAGATTCATGCCCGCCTCATCGTCAATTTGCAGCGTTCCCATGGTTCTGACAAAACGGCCGCGCTGGTCGAGGAAGTAGCCCGCCTCAATCATCCCCTGGTCGCCGGGATCGGATTATCGGGGGATGAATCCAGATTTCCGCAAAAATGGTTTGTGCGCGCCTTTGCGGTGGCCCGGGAGGCGGGCCTGAAGCGTACCGTGCACGCCGGTGAAGCCCTCGGTCCGGAGAGCATCCGGGAGGCGCTCGACCTCCTGCATGCCCAGCGCATCGATCACGGCACGCAGGCCCATAAAGACGCGCATCTGCTGGAGCGTCTGAAAGCGGAGGGCATCCCCCTGACCCAGTGCATCAGCAGCAATGTGCGCTTGCATATCGTCGATCGCATCGAGGATCATCCCTTTGTGGATTACCTGCGCGGGGGTCTGGTGACGGCCTTGCACACGGATGATCCACAGGTCTTTGGCATCTCATTGACATCAGAGTATGAACTGGCCGCCACAACCTTCGACCTCTCCCGTGAGGAAATCGTACAAATTCTGTTGAATGGCATCCAGGGTTCATTTATGCCCGATCGCATTCGCCACAGCCTGATCGGCCAATTCAAGGCCCTTTACGCCGATCAACACACCCTTTCAGCGTGAAAGATTCCCGCAAGGCGTTCCATGGCCGCTGTCGAGAACGCCGCGAGGCTCGGCATCGATACTATCTTTTCCCGCTTTAAATCTGGTTTCATCAGCAAAAAGGCATGAAGGGGCAGTGACCTATGCCCTTCAAGGAGAGCTCCGCTCAGAGAAACCGGATATTGCGCTGTGAGAGGTCCGATTCAATTTCCTGCAAATCAGTCCACTTGCCCACATCCCGCCAGTAGCAGTCATCCATCTGATGGCCCATGATGCGTTCACCCCGCCCCGCCGCCCGCAGATAGGCGTCGATACTGGAAAATTTATCGGCGGGATAGTTGCCAAAAAGGAGTGGATCGATGACCTGAATGCCATTAAAGGCCCAAGGGAGGGGTTTGCCCCGGGGTTGGCGCACCCATTCACAGCGTCTTGCGTCGGCGGCCATCCGTCCGCATAAGAGGTGACTTTCATCGAACAACAAATAGCGCCGGGTGGGACGGCTTTGTAGCGCCAGCGTGGCCCTGTTGCCGTGGCGGAGGTGCGCTTCATAGAGCCGTTCCAGGGGCAGATCCGAAAAGACATCGACATTGTGCACCAGAATCGGGGCATCGCTGCCGAGGAGAGGTATCATCTTTTTGATGCCGCCGCCGGTCTCCAGGATCTCGGCTTCGATGGACAGATGTATTTTGAGAGTTTCCGCCGCATAGGTGGCGAGAAATTCAACGAGCTGGTCGGCGAGGTGGTGTCCATTGATGGCGATTTCGTCAAAACCGGCGTGCTGCAGCCGCTGCAGGACGTGGGCAAGGAGCGGCTTGCCCGCCACCGGGATCAACGCTTTGGGTGTTTTGTCGGTGAGCGGCCGCAAGCGGGTGCCGAATCCGGCCGCCAGGATCATCGCTCTCATGAAAAATCCGGTTTGTCCATGTGGGTGAGCCGCACCTGAAAACCCTCGCGGCGCAGACGGGCAGCCATCAGATCGGCACAGTACACCGAGCGGTGCTGTCCGCCCGTGCAGCCGAAGGATACCATGAGGTGTCCAAAGCCGCGCTGCTGATAATTCAGGGCGCTGTCGCGGATCAGCGTCCAGGCGTTCTCAATAAAACGTTCGACCTGGGGACTTTTTTCCAGAAAGTCGCGCACCTCCGGGTCTTCTCCGGTGCGCTTGTGAAATTCAGGATCACGGCCGGGATTGGGAAGGCCGCGACAATCAAAGACAAAACCGCCGCCGTGACCGCCTGGATCACGCGGAATGCCTGAGACATGGAAACCGAAACTGAAGACGGAGATGGTCAGTGCTTCATGGTCTTTCATCATGCTATTTCCCTGATGGCGGGTGCCACCCTACAGGTCGCGCAAGGTGGCGTCCTCGATGAGATCGGTGAATATCCGCCGCAAAACCGGCAGGTGTTCGAGCAAAGCGGCTTTGTGGTTTATGATTTCCAGATTCTGCAGGGCGTAAGGGACCGATTTCAGGAAATTCTTTTTGCCTTTGACGGTGGCCAGATACCCATAGGCCCCGAAGGCCTGCATGACGCGGATCATCACAAACCCGTAAAAGTAATGGAGAAAGTTTTCCGCGTCGCAGGGCTCCACTTCCTGCAGACAATAGAGATAGTAATTCAACAATTCCTCGCGCACCGCCTGGGGTATGCTGGCTTTGGCATCGAAGAGGAGGGAGGCGACATCGTATTGCAGCGCCCCGCGGCGTCCCGATTGAAAATCGATGAAATAGGGTTCATCCTCCAGGATCATGATGTTGCGCGACTGAAAATCGCGATAGAGGAAAGAATCACCCGGTGCCTCCAGCAGGTGGCTGACCAGACGGTCAAAATCGCCCTCGAGAGCGCTTGCGTCAAAAGGCCGTTGGTAGAAAGCCGAGAGGAAGCGATGTTGAAAATAGCGTAAATCCCAGATCATGGATTCCCGGGAAAACCGGGCGTGCTGGTAACAATAGGAATAATCGAGGCGGCGGCCCGCCGTGATCTGCAGCCGCGGCAGCCACTTCAAGACCTTTTTGTACATATCGATGATGCGGGTAGAGAATCCACCCTGCTGGCGAATGGGCGTCATCCATTCAAACAGCGTATAATGGCCCAGATCCTGTTCCAGGTAGACGCCATTTTCGAGGTCCTCGATATATATTTCCGGTACCGGGATGCCGCAGGCGAAAAAATGTCTGGCGAATTGAACAAACGCTTCATTTTCAGGCCGGTTATCGCCGGCGACGCCGATGATGGAACGATACGCGTTCTGCATGCGATAGACGCGCCGCTCCGAGCCGTCGCCTTTGAGCGGATTAATGCGATCGGGCGTCTCGTCATAACAGGTACGAAAAAGTTTTTCCAGCAGCCTTGTTTCCAATGAATTCCCGCAACGCTTGTTGATAAAACCTGTTTTCGCGTAACATAACCATTATTTCGTTGAAAACAAAATTATTTTCCCTGGAGCAGCGGAGAATCTTGGCATTTGCAATTTAATTCACTATATTGCTGCAGCAAATGGGAGACCGTTGGTGTTACACAGACTGATTCTTTTTTTTCTTGTTGTGCTCATCACCCCGCTGCAGGCGCAACTTCTCCAGGGCCGCGTCCGAGATGCGTACACGCGGCAACCGCTGGCCGGTGTATCGATCATCATCGAGGATTTGCAATCGGCGCAAAAGGATAGTGTCACGAGTGGTGAAGATGGCACCTGGGCATTGCAACGGAGCACGGGCATCAATGGCCCGGCGCGCTCGCCGCAACGGTTTGAACTCTATCCCAACTTTCCCAATCCCTTCAATCCGAGCACCGTCATCTCCTTCCAGACGCCGCACGCGGGTGCGGTGCAAATCACGGTCTACAACGTCCTTGGTCAGTTGATGGACACCCGGGAAGCTTTCCTCGCTCCCGGCCCGCACCGCATTGGCTGGGACAGCAGGGGATCGGCCGGTGTCTATGTTTACCGCATCCGTTTCGGCCAGGAGATTCTCCAGGGCAAAATGCTGCAGTTGGATGATGGCAACGGCAGCGGCTTGACCGCCTTCCATGCCGGTTCCGCCACGCAAGCGCTGTCCAAAGCCGCATCCGGCAAGGTGGCCCTGTACCTGAAAAAGTTCGCCTATGCTTGCGATACGCTGCAGCTGACGCTTCAGGAAGCGGAATGGATCGAACACGGTCTGGAGACGATTCATCGCCGCAGCTGCGTCATCGATCTTCACAACGATATTCTCGAACGGATGTATGAGAGTCCCACCTATCATCTCATCGATCGTCATACCATTTGGCAAACCGATATACCGCGTCTGGAGCAGGGCGGCATCGATCTGCAGTTTTTCGCCATCTGGGTCAATCCCAAGGCATACAGCACAAATCCGTTCCAGACCGCATTGGCCATGATCGAACGCATGAAGGCCGAGATCGATATGAGCCAGGGCAGGCTGCTGCAGGCGTTTTCAGCGGAAGAGGCGGAGCAAATTGTCGCTGGAAAAAAGATCGCCTATATGTTCGGGGTCGAGGGGGGGCACACCATCGAGAATGATTTGCAGAAACTCTATCAACTCTATCATCATGGTATGCGCTATCTCACCATCACCTGGAACAACAGCACCGACTGGGCGGTCTCCTGTGACGATGCGCGCCGCAACACCGTCGGGCTCTCGGAATTCGGCCGTCGCGTGATCCGCGCCTGCGATTCTCTGGGTGTGATGATTGATGTCTCCCATGTCGGGGCGAAAACCATCCAGGACATTCTGCTCACCAGCAAGAACCCCATCGTAGCCACTCATTCGGGCGCCTACGCGTTGAGAGCTCATCAGCGCAACCTCAGCGATGCCCAGATCAGAGCCCTTGCCGCCACAGGAGGGGTTGTGGGCGTCATCTTTTATCCGTCATTTCTGGTACCCAGCGGCACACGGTGCGATATCTCCAGCGTGATCAGGCACATCGACCACCTGGTGCAGGTCGGCGGCATCGATCATGTTGCGCTCGGCTCCGATTTTGATGGCGTTTCCGATGTGCTTCCCCGTGGCCTCGAGGATGTCACCAAAATGCCGGATCTCACCGCAGCACTCCTGGCGCACGGATACACGTCTGAAGAAGTGCAGAAAATATTGGGTCGCAACATGCTGCGCGTCATCAGACGGGTCTGCCAATAGGGGCGGTTCGAAAAATGCTTGCGTTTTCGGGCGCCAATGATTAATTTAGGGCATCAAATACACAGAGGAGAATGATTGACTTCCTTGACCGACATTTTTTCGCCGCTCGCCAGCAGTAATCTGCTCGAATGGTTTCAGGACTTGAACCAGCTCTGGCACGAAACCGGCCCCATTGCTCCCGAAGACCGCCAGGCGTCCAAAGGCATGACACAGTGGATTCACTATCATAATTATTGCCTGTGGCATGAGGAGGATGAGGCCCGACGCAGCGATGTGCCCGATGCCTATATTGTGCGTGCCAAACGAGACATCGACAAACACAACCAACAACGCAACGATGGCATCGAAAAAGTGGATGTTTGGATTGATAATGTATTGAGTACGGCAGGGATTCAGCCCGATGAACAGGTCGAGCTCAATTCAGAAACCCCCGGCGCCATCATAGACCGGCTCTCCATTCTCACACTCAAAATTTATCACATGGAGGAGCAGAAAGAGCGTCCGGATCTATCCGATGACTTGCGCAATTTGTGCGACCTGCGACGCTCCATTTTGCACGAGCAGATCAACGATCTCGCCCGTGCACTCGACAAACTCTTTCTCGATCTCAGACAGGTGAAAAAGAGACACAAAGTATACCGCCAATTCAAAATGTACAACGATCCCCGATTCAATCCCGCTGTCTATCTGCATCGCAGAGACGATTTGAACTGAACAACAGGCGATCGCATTGTCTGTGCGCTCCGCGCATTTGCTGTTCCGCGGAACTTTATGACGCTTAATACGTTTTATAAACAACACCAGCGGATGGGCATTCGCACATATCCTGTTTCCGTCCGCCGCCTTTTGCAAACAGAATCAGGCATTCCTTTCAATATAGTTCCAATTTTAGTTGATTTTTACCATCAACTATTGTAAATTATATCTATTTTTAACGTTAATTTATTTTTATTATAGATGGGTTCTATGTTCGGTGGTGTGGAGACACATGGCCGGGAAGGAGGTCTATATCATATGATGAAAATCGGCAGTCTGGATACCGTCGAAGCGCTCAAGATGGCTATCCAATGCAAAATGGAGATGAAAAGCTATTATGCGAAATGCGCTCAACTGATGCACAACGATGATGCCATGACCATACTGGACGGTCTTGCTGAAAAAGAAGAACGCCACCGCATTCAGCTGATTCGCAAATACAGTTCCATCAGCGGCAAGAAGATTCTTTATCTCAACCTTGGCAAAAAACATAAACTGGGCACACTGATTCCTTGCGGTGAAGACCCCAATGAAGCCGTGCGTGCCGCCAAGAAGAACGAGACCGAAATCAAGAATTTCTATACCACGGTTTCACGCCGGCTGTACGAGAGTGATATGCGGCAGATGTTCCGCCAGCTGGCGATGGAGGAAGAGCAACACATTGCCCTGCTGGAATCGACTTTTGTGGAACCGCTGAACCTCGATCAGGGCGCTGCGGCTCAGAACGATGCCATCTACCAGGAAATGGCCGCGGAAGGAAATGACGGAGCCTCTACATGGTGACGCGCTGTTCAGAGAACGTCTGATCTGCTATCCCGTAGATCTCGAAAAAGCTCGCTTGCATCATGCAGCGGGCTTTTTTTTGCCATCGCGCATTTTTGCCGTCACCCCTAACCGGTGCGAATTGAGCTTGATTTTATTGGAAATAATTGTTATTTTTAACCGGAATTTACGGGCCTCGATTTCAATCTCATGTGCTTTTCACGCGAGGTAATTATGAAGCCAATTTATATGGATCATCATGCGACCACTCCCATGGACCCGGAAGTCCTCGACGCCATGATGCCCTTTTTGACGAGCGATTTTGGCAATCCATCCAGCAGCACCCACATTTACGGCCGCCAGGCGCGCGTCGCCGTGGAAAACGCCCGGGAACAGATCGCCGCGTTGATCGGCGCTGAACGCAGCGATGAAATCATCCTCACCAGTGGCGCCACCGAATCGGATAACCTGGCCCTGAAAGGACTCGCTTTCCGGCAAACGGCCGGCAAAGGCCACTTCATCACCATCGCCACCGAACACAAGGCCATTCTCGACACCGCCGAATTTTTGAAAAAACAGGGTTTTGAGGTCACCTATGCCCGCATCGATTCCTACGGGGTTGTTGACCTGGACGACCTGCGCCAGCAGATTCGTAAAGATACCCTGCTCATCACCATTCAGGCCGCCAACAGCGAAATCGGCACCCTTCAGCCCATAGCCGATATAGCACGCATCGCCCACGAAAACGGCATCGTGTTTCATAGCGACGCCGTGCAGGCCCTCGGCAGAATGGCTGTCGATGTCGTCAAGGACGGGATCGATCTGCTCTCCATATCCGCTCACAAGATCTACGGTCCCAAGGGGGTCGGGGCCCTGTATGTCAAAAAAGGCATTCGCCTGCAGCCCCTGTTGCACGGCGGCGGACACGAACACGGCATGCGCTCCGGAACCCTCAACGTGCCAGGCATCGTCGGCCTCGGCAAGGCGGCTGAAATCGCCGGACGCGATCTGGCAACTGAATCACAGCGTCAGCTGCAACTGCGCGAACGTCTGCGGCATGGCATCGAATCGAGAATAGAACTGGTTCGTTTGAATGGTCATCCGCAACAGCGCCTGGTCAATAATCTCAATTACAGCTTTTCCTTTGTCGAGGGCGAGTCACTGATGCTGGCATGCCGCGATGTCGCACTCTCTTCCGGTTCCGCCTGCACCTCGGCTTCACTGCAATCATCCTATGTGCTGCGCGCCATCGGGGTTGCGGAGACACTGGCACACTCCTCGATTCGGTTCGGCCTGGGGAAAAGCAATACCGCCGCGGAGGTCGATCATCTGCTCGATCTGCTGCAAAAGCAGGTGAAACGATTGCGGGAGATGTCACCCCTGTACGATATGGCCCAAGAAGGTGTGGACCTTGAAAACTATGCATGGAGTCCGCATGATCACCACAATCACTGAGGAAATTAACGATGGATGCCTGGGACGAATATACTGAAAAAGTCATGGAACATTACGAGAATCCGCGCAACGTCGGCACGGCCGACAATGCCAACGGGGTCGGCGTCGTCGGCAATCCAGCCTGCGGCGACGTCATGAAATTGACGATCCGCGTCGAGGATGATCGCATCGTGGATGCAAAATTCAAGACATTCGGCTGTGGTGCCGCCATCGCCACCAGTTCCATGGTCACAGAGATGGTCATCGGTAAAACCGTCACGGAAGCTTTGCACATCTCCAATAAAGCGGTGGCCGAAGCGCTGGGCGGATTGCCGAAAATCAAGATGCATTGTTCGGTGTTGGCAGAGGATGCGCTCAAAGCGGCTGTCGATGATTACCGGAAAAAAACGGGCAAAACCGATCTCGCCACAAAATGAGGAGACCAAGCTTGGGAACGTTGAAATTATACATTGTCTACCATCTGGGCGCCAATGCCTGCTGGAGTCTGCGCGTCGCACGCTCTCCGGAAGAGGCACTGACCCATTGTCTGGATCACAAGGAATCCGGACCGCAAAAACAGGCCCATGAAGGAAGCTGTCGCGTCGAAGAGGTGCAGCTGCCGGGCTACCGTATCATCATTGAATCTGAATGAAATAATTCGCAACGATAATCAGTTTACGCTTGTGAAAAAGGAGAGTGCGCAACGATGAAACCTGTGCAAATCAAGCCCGATGTCTACTGGATTGGGGCGTTACATCCCGATTTACGGGTCTTTGATATCATCATGTATTGCAAGAATGGCACCACCTACAACAGCTACCTGGTGAAAGGCGACAAGGTTGCCATTATCGATACCGTCAAAGACAAGTTCTCGGCCGGCTATCTCGAACGGATTGCCGAACTGGTCGATTTCTCGCGCATTGACTATATTGTGGCGCAGCACAATGAAATGGATCATGCGGGGAGTCTGGCCGCCTTGCTGGAAAAAGCGCCCCAGGCACAAATCGTCTGCTCAAAACCGGCTGCCAAATATGTGCAAAACATACTCAACAGGGATGTCGCCATCAAAACCGTTGAAGCGGGAGAAATTATCGATCTCGGCGGCAAATCCCTGCAGTTTTTCCCGGCGCCGTTTTTGCATTGGCCGGACACCATGATGACCTATCTGCAAGAGGATAAGGTGCTTTTCACCTGCGACATGTTCGGCGCCCATTTTTGCGACAGCCACCTCTTCAACGACCTGATCACGCGCGATACCCAGGCGGATTTCAGGTATTATTTCGATATGATCATGCGTCCGTTTAAAAAACAGGTGCGCAATGGGTTGAAAAAAATTGCGGAACTGCCCTTCGATATGATCGCACCCAGCCATGGGCCGATCTTGCGCGAGAAGGCAAGGGATTACGTCGAGGCGTACGATCGCTGGTCGCTTCCCGCTGCAGCAAATACGCCGCGCCGGCTGTTGATCTATTACGCCAGCGCCTATGGTAACACCGAGCGCATGGCGGAACAAATCGCGCGCGGCGCCCAGGCTTCCGGCCTGGCGGTCGATCTCTACGATGCAACTGCCATCCAGCCGCAAGATCACCTCGACCGCATCGAGTCCGCCGACGCCATTGCCATCGGCAGTCCCACCATCAACAACGATGCCGTCAAACCGGTGTGGAATCTGCTCTCGAGTCTGGTGACGCTCGATCTCAAGGGCAAAATCGGCGCAAGTTTCGGTTCCATGGGGTGGAGCGGCGAGGCCGTCGATTATCTCGATCAAAGACTGGCCCATCTTAAACTCAAGGTCACACAACCCGGACTCAAAATCAATTTGATACCGAGTGATGAAGATTTGCAACAGTGCTTTGTGTTCGGCCAGGCCATCGCTGCGGCTGCGCAGGCAAAGGAGTAAGGACAGACAACACCCAGCAGGGAGTCATTCTATGGCAGAAAAATACGATCTCGTTGTAATCGGATCCGGTCCCGGCGGTTATGTGGCCGCCATCCGGGCGTCTCAATTGGGGCTCAAAACCGCCGTCATTGAAAAGGCAGAACTGGGCGGCGTCTGTCTGAACTGGGGCTGCATTCCCACCAAGGCACTGCTCCACAGTGCGACGCTGCTCAATCATATCAAGCGTGCGGCTGATTTCGGGATCGTCACATCGGACGTCTCCGTCGATTTTGCCAAAGTCGTCAAACACAGCCGCACGACCGCAGCGCGGCTCTCCAAAGGCATTGAATTTCTCTTCCGCAAGAACAAGATCACGACGATCCCCGGGCACGGCCGGCTCGTCGCCAAAGACAAGGTGGAGGTCACGGCAGCGGACAAAAGCAAACAGATCGTCCAGGCCGGCAACATCCTCATCGCCAGCGGCGCGCGCGCGCGCGCCATCCCCGGCGTGTCCTTTGATGGCAAAACCATCATCAGCGCACGAGAAGCCATGGTGCTGGAAAAACCACCCGCAACACTCCTGATCATCGGCGCCGGCGCCATCGGTGTCGAGTTCGCCTATTTCTATGCCTCCATGGGAAGCAAGGTGACGCTCATCGAGATGATGCCGCATATTCTGCCCATCGAGGACAAGGAGGCGGTGGACGTGGTGGCCAAAGCCTTTAAAAAGAGCGCTATCGATATCCTCACCGACACCAAAGTCGAAAAGGTGGAAAAAACCGCCAAAGGCGTCGTGCTGACGCTGTCAGGGGCGGAGGGCGCAAAAACCGTTGCAGGGGAGAAGGCACTGGTCGCCATCGGCGTGCAGGGCAATAGCGAAGAGCTCGGACTCGAAACCGTGGGCATCCAGGTCGAACGCGGCTTCATCCAGGTTGATAAAAAGACCTATAAAACCAATGTGGAAGGCATCTACGCCATCGGTGACATCATCGGACCTCCCTGGCTGGCGCATGTCGCTTCGGCCGAGGGCATTGCGGCAGTGGAAGGAATCGCCGGACATCCCTCCAAAGCGGTCGATTACGACAATGTCCCCGGATGCACCTATTGTCAACCGCAGGTGGCCAGCATGGGTTTGACCGAGGAGAAGGCCAGAGAAATGGGACGCGATGTAAAAATAGGCCGTTTCCCCCTGCGCGCCAATGGAAAATCGTTGGCCATGGGTGAGAGTGAGGGATTCGTCAAACTCATCTTCGAGGCGCAATATGGCGAATTGATCGGTGCCCATATCGTCGGCGCCGAAGCCACGGAGTTGCTGGCCGAACTCAATGTCGCCAAAGCGCTGGAAACCACGGCCGATGAACTCATGCATACCATGCATGCCCATCCCACCGTCTCCGAAGCCATCAAGGAAGCCAGCGAAGACGCATTTGGTCGCGCGATTCATATTTAAGCGACGTGGTCGTCCTGGCTGTCCTTTGATCGTGCATAATGAGAGAGCAGGAGATCCTTGTTGACAAGATATAAATCAATATCAAATAAAGATTTAGTGCCTATTTATCGCCTGATGTATACCAGCCGTCTGCTCGATGAAAAGATGCTCATCCTGCTGCGTCAGGGCAAATCCTACTTTCACATCGGTGCCGCAGGACATGAAGCGGCACAAATCGCCGCGGGCATGGCCCTTCATCCGGGCAGCGATTGGGCCTTTCCCTATTACCGCGACCTCGCCTTCGTGCTCTCCTGGGGTACGACTGTCGAGGAGATTCTTCTCAATTTTCTCGCCCGCAGAGAGGATCCTTCTTCCGCCGGCCGGCAGATGCCGCAGCATTATGGACATAAAAAACTGAATATCGTCTCACAATCGAGTCCGACCGGTAGCCAATATCTCCAGGCCGTCGGTGTCGCCATGGCCGGCAAGCGCCTCGGCACCTCCGAGGTGGTCTATGTCTCTTCCGGAGAGGGGGCCACCAGCCAGGGTGACTTCTATGAAGCCATCAATTGGGCCACGCGCGACAAATTGCCGGTGCTTTTTTTCATTCAGGATAATCACTACGCCATCTCCGTCCCCAGTTCGCAGCAGACCGCAGGTACCTCTGTCTATGAAATGGTGATGGGCTATAAAAGCCTGCACCGTCATTGCGTCGACGGACTCGATCTGGAGCAGACTTATCAAACGGTGCAACATTGCGCACACATCGCCCGGCAGGGGGAAGGCCCGAGCCTCATCGTCGCCCGCACCGTTCGCCTCCTCTCACACTCTTCCTCTGACGATCATCGCAAATATCGCTCCGCCGGCGACCTGGAAGAAGAACTTAAAGTAGATCCTCTCGGCAATCTGCAGCAAAAATTGCTCTCTGCGGGTATCCTTTCACCCGAAGCTGTGGCGGAACTTGAATCCGGCATCCGCCTGCAGATCGACCGCGCGGCCGCCATGGCGGAGGCAGCGCCCTCCGCGGATCCGGCTAGCGTCCGCGATCATCTTTTCGCCACACCTTACGGGCCCCATACCGTGACTCCCTTTCCCGACGATGATACCCAAAAAATTGTCATGGTCGATGCCCTGAACCATGCCCTCGCCGAAGAACTGGCCGCCAATGACAAACTGCTCATTTACGGGCAGGATGTCGCCGATGATAAAGGGGGCGTATTCACCGTGACCAAGGGACTCTCGACGCGATTTGGTCCGGAGCGGGTTTTCAATTCCCCACTGGCCGAATCGAGCATCATTGGAACGGCCATTGGACTGGCGCTGCGCGGATTCAAACCCGTCGTCGAAATACAATTCGCTGATTACATCTGGACGGCGATGATGCAGATCCGCAATGAAGTGGCCACCATGCGTTGGCGTTCGGCCGGCCAATTCAGCGTTCCCATGGTCATCCGCGTGCCGGTGGGTGGCTACATCCATGGCGGTTTGTGCCACAGCCAGAATATCGAAGCCTTTTTCGCCCATATTCCGGGACTCTATATCGTTTTCCCATCCACGGCTGCCGACGCCAAAGGTCTCCTGAAAGAAGCCATTCATCAACCCGATCCGGTACTGTTTCTGGAACATAAAGGACTCTATCGGCAAAGTTTCGCCATGACGGCGGAACCGGGGGCGGATTATCGTCTGCCCTTTGGCGTAGCCGCTGTCCGCCGTCCCGGTGTGGATGTCACTGTGGTCACTTATGGCCTGCTGGTATACAAAGCGCTCCAGGTCGCTGCCACTCTGGCGGATCAGGGGATCGATGTGGAAATCATCGATCTGCGCACCATCTATCCGCTTGACAAGGAGACGCTGTTTGCGTCGCTCGAAAAAACGGGCAGATTGCTGGTGTTGCATGAGGACACGCTGACGGCCGGTTTTGGTGCAGAGATTGCTGCCATCGCAGCCCGGGAAGCTTTCACCTCCCTGGATGCACCCGTGATGCGGGTGGCGGCGCTGGACACGCCCATTCCCTATAATTGGGATTTGGAAGCCGCCGTCCTGCCCCAAAACTGGCACATCGAAACGGCCATCCAGGAACTGGTTGGCTTTTAAAGGAAAGGAATCATTATGTCCCGGCCGGAAATGGAAATATCGCCGGATATTCAGATAAAGCTCTACACGCTCATGGTCAAAACCCGGGCCACGGAAGATCGTATCATCGCGCTGTACCGGCAGGGCCGCATTGTAGGTGGTGCCTACACGGGGCGCGGTGTTGAAGGCACCACCGTCGGCGCCGCGCTCGCCCTTGAACCGCAAGATTATCTCTTTCCCATCCACCGCGATCTCGGTGCGCATCTGGCCAAGGGACAGAGTGTGCTCAACATTCTGCTGCAATATCTGGGACGCGGCAACAGCCTGACCAGGGGCAAAGACAGCGGCATTCATGTCACCGACCCGGCCTTGAACATCGTTGGTAATGTCAGCCATCTCGGGCATATGATTCCGGTCGCTGTGGGCGCCGCCATTGGCAAGCGCATGCAGGGCGAAAAAGTGGTCAGCCTCAACTTCATCGGCGAGGGGGGCAGCAATATCGGCGACTTTCACGAAGGCCTCAATTTTGCCGCCGTGCAGAAGGCGCCTTTCGTGCTCATCATTGAAAACAACCAGTACGCCTATTCGACGCCGACGCATAAAGGCTATGTTTGCAAATATCTCTCCGACCGCGCCGCGGGCTATGGCATTCCCGGCCATCACGTCGATGGCACGGATGCCTTGCAGGTCTATGCGGTCGTCAGGGAAGCGGTGGAACGCGCCCGCAGCGGAGATGGCCCCAGCCTGATCGAATGCCTGAGTTTCCGCATGGTTGGCCACTCCGCCCATGACGATGCGTTCTATGTCGATAAAAACCGCATGAAAGAGTATGAAAAGAAGGATCCGATCGCGCGGCTGGAGAAAAAGCTGTTTGAAACCGCTCTGTTGACATCCGCTCAGGCGGCCGCCATTAAAAAAGAGATCGATGAAGAAATCGAAAATGCCACGGAAACGGCCATCAACAGTCCCATGCCCGAACCCCATTGGGCGGCTGAAGGCGTCTACGCGGAATAGCATGGAGGATCATTCCATATGGCAGAAACAACCTATATTCAGGCCATCACGGACGCCATGCGTGAAGAGATGCTCCGCGATCCCGGGGTTTTTATTTTGGGCGAGGACATCGGCGTCTATGGCGGCGCCTTCAAGGTCACCAGGGGCCTCATCGATGAGTTTGGCGAAGAGCGCATCATGGACACGCCGATCTCCGAATCCGCCATCATCGGCGTCGCTGTGGGGGCCGCCCTGGTGGGCATGCGGCCCATCGCGGAGATTCAGTTTGCCGATTTCATCACCGTCGCATTCAGCCAGATCGTCACCAATGCCGCCACCATGCATTACCGCTACGGCACACCCGTGCCGCTGGTCGTCCGGGCGCCTTCGGGAGGAGGCATTCATGGCGGCGCCTTTCATTCCAAAAATCCCGAGGCCTGGTTTGTGCATCAGCCCGGTTTGAAGGTGGTCGCACCGGCCACCGCGCGGGATGCCAAGGGGTTGCTCAAGGCGGCGGTGCGCGATAACAATCCCGTCATCTATTTTGAAAACAAATATCTCTATCGCCGCGTCAAGGAAGATCTGGATGCGAATGAAGAAGTGGTCGTTCCGCTGGGAAAAGCGGCAACGGTTCGCGGCGGCGGCGATGTCAGCATCATCACCTACGGTTCCATGGTGCATGCCGCGCAGCAGGCCGCCGAGATCGTCTGCGAACAGGATCAGATCGAGACGGAGATAGTGGATTTGCGATCCCTGCAGCCCCTCGATGTGGAAGCGATCCTGGCAACGGTGCAAAAAACCAGCCGGGTGGTCATTACCCATGAGGCCAACCTCACCGGAGGCATCGGCGGGGAAGTGGCAGCGCTGATTTCCGAGCATGCCTTCGAATCGCTCGATGCCCCCATCAAACGCGTGGCGGCGCTGGATACGCCAACGCCGTACGCGCCGGCCATGGAAGAGTATTTCATGCCGAATGCAGAAAAAATTGTTAACGCGATACGACAGGTCGTTCGTTTCTAACGCCAGAGGTGCACGCATGACGAGACACGAAGAAGAAAAATTGCGCTCGATGCGCGAGATTCTCCTCATCGCCATACAACGCGAAGAGGAGGCTTATCAATTTTATATTGGTGCTCGACAGTGTGCCCGTACGCCCGTTGAAGAGGAGATGTTCACGCGCCTGGCGGCCCAGGAACAGCAGCACAAGAAGACGCTGGAAACCCAGCTGGCTGAAATCAATGCGCAATTGGAGATCGATCGGGCTTTGTCTTACGACATTTGAACCATCCGGTTTTGAAAGGCTAAAACATGAAAATCGATATGATCATGCCCCAGATGGGGGAGAGCATCGTCGAGGGGACCATCCTCAAATGGCGCAAACGCAGCGGTGAGCACGTGCACAAGGACGAAATGATCCTCGACATCAGTACCGACAAAGTCGATTCCGAAATTCCATCCCCGGCCGCGGGCGTGTTGACGGAAATTCTCGCCGCAGAGGGCAAAACGGTAGCCGTGGGCTCTGTCATTGCCCGCATCGAGAGCGCCGGCGTGGAGACAGCCCCGCCCGTGGCGCCGCTTCCTGGCACCGCACCAGATCGATCCGAACCCGCCCCGGCCGCGGCGCCGTCACCGGATAGCAGACGTTTTTTATCACCGGTGGTGAAAAAAATCGCGCGCGAATATGGACTAAACGCCGCCGAGTTGGATGCCATCCGTGGCAGCGGCGGCAATCAGCGCATCAGCAAAAATGATATTCTCGCCTATCTTGAACGAAAGCGGGACGGGATCGCGGTGTTTCCTGCAAAGCCGGCCGCTGCGCCGCCCGGTGTCGCCACAGCATTCCCGCAACCGGCCCCTGCGGCGCCATCCGGTGCACCCTCGCTTTCATCGCCGCCGGCAGCCCCGCCACCATCGGTCGCAACCCCGGAGACGCCGCCGCCGGCCCTGCCTGCGTCATCTGCTGAACGCGCCGAGTATGAAATCGTGCCAATGGACCATGTGCGCAAACGCATCGCCGAACACATGGTCTTGAGCAAGCATACCTCCGCGCACGTGACCTCGGTGGCCGAAATCGACGTCACTGAAATCGTCCAATACCGCGAACGTGTCAAAAAATCATTTGAAGAGCGCGAGGGCTTTCCCCTCACCTTCACGGCCTTTTTTGTCGATGTGGCAGCCCGCACGCTGAAGGATTTTCCCTATCTCAATTCCTCCGTGGAGGGCGACAAGATATTTCTCAAGAAATCCATTCATATTGGCATTGCCGTCGGCCTTGAAAACGGCCTGATCGTTCCGGTGATTCGTCACGCCGATCAGATGAATTTGACCGGTATCGCCCGCGTGATATCCGATCTCGCCAACCGCGCACGCACCCGGCAGCTCAAACCCGATGAGGTGCAGGGGGGGACCTTCACCATCACCAATATCGGCACTTTTGGCAATCTTTTCGGAACCCCGGTGATCAATCAACCCCAGGTGGCCATTCTCGGAACCGGTGCCATTAAAAAACGGCCTGTCATCATCGATGATGCCATCGCCATTCGCTCCATGATGTATATGAGCCTGACCTACGATCATCGCATCATTGATGGCCTCTATGGCGGCTCCTTCTTGCAGCAGATAGTCCAGAAACTCGAGAATTATAAAATTGAATAACCAATGCAAGGGAGGCAGGGTGGAGGAACCACTCCGTGAGATAGCGGTTCTCGATCATGGTTTTGTCAAACTGGTTGATTTTATGGGTGGTGATATGGCCGTCGTCCAAGCCGCCCGTGTCTCCTTTGGCAAAGGTGTCACTGAACCGGAACGCGACAGAAAACTGCTGGCATTTTTACTGGCCAATCGCCATGAAACGCCCTTTGAGCACTCGGTATTCAAATTCCATATCAAGTGCCCTCTTTTCGTCGCCCGGCAATGGTTTCGTCATCGCATCGCCAGCTATAATGAAATATCCGGGCGTTATGCGACTCTGAATGAGGAATTTTGCCTGCCGGAGGTTCTGCGCACACAAAAGGCGAAAAACTACCGCTATGAACGCATGGCCGAGCCCGAAAATAGCGTGTTGAAGGGCAAAATGGCGGCGTTCTATCAGGCGGCCTACGACCTCTACCGGGAATTGCTGCAAAACGGCGTCGCAAAAGAGCATGCGCGCATGGTGCTGCCGCTCGCCTTGTATACGCAGTTTTATTGGACCATCAACGCGCGCGCCCTGATGAACTTTCTGTCGCTCAGGCTGGATAAACACGCCCAGGATGAGATTCGGCATTATGCAGAAGCCATCGCAGGCGTCTTTGCCGAATACATGCCCTGGACATTCGACGCCTTCAAACGTTATGTCGTCTCGGGAGAAAAATGGATCGAGTAGTCAGGCAACGCAGACCGCATTGGCTCAAGGTGGATTTGAGCGGTAAAGGCCAGTACTACCACGTCAAAGAGCTGGTTGCCAAACGAGCACTGCATACGGTATGCCAGAGTGCCAGGTGTCCGAATATCGGAGAATGCTGGGCGCGTAATACCGCCACTTTCATGATTTTAGGCGACACCTGCACGCGCAATTGCCGTTTTTGTGCCGTTGACCATGGAGTAGCCGGGCCGGTTGATGGCGATGAACCCGCGCGCGTTGCGGAAGCGGTCGCCGAATTGCACCTCTCCTATGCGGTCATTACCTCCGTGACGCGCGATGATTTGCCGGACGGCGGCGCGTGCCAGTTCGCTGAAACCATTCGTGCCATCAAGGGTCGCGCCCCGCATTGTCTGGTGGAAGTGCTCATCCCGGATTTTCTGGGTTCGAATGCGGCGCTGGAAATGGTGATTGAGGCGGCACCGGATGTACTCAATCATAACCTCGAAACCGTCCCGGCGCTCTATGAGCGTGTGCGGCCGCAGGCGAATTACCGGCGTTCCCTGGAAGTCCTGCAGCGCGCCCGGCGAAACGGCATGCCTACCAAATCGGGTCTCATGCTGGGACTGGGAGAAACGCGCGATCAGATTGTATCGACGATGCATGATCTGCGCCACGTCGATTGCCAGATTCTGACCCTTGGACAGTATCTGCAGCCCTCCCGGCATCATCTCCCCGTCGAACGTTACCTGGAACCGCAAGAATTTGCCGAATTGAAACAGATGGGACTGGATGTTGGATTCAGCCATGTGGAGTCCGGCCCGCTGGTCCGCAGTTCCTATCATGCCGATAAACAGTCCCTCGAGGCCTTGCGCGGATGATGATCAGGCATTGAACCAGCTTTATAACCTTACACCTGAGAGAGAAACGATATGGCGATTTTACCCGTCATCAAATATGGACACCCGACCTTGCGAAAAATGGCTCAACCCGTCCGGCCGGAAGAGATTGATTCCCGGTTCATTGAGGATATGATAGAGACCATGCTTGCCCTGGATGGCGCTGGCCTGGCAGCCAATCAGGTTGACAGCCTGCAGAAAATCCTCGTCGCCGTAGAACCCAAAAAAGATATGATTCACGTCCTGATCAATCCGGTCATTGCCGGATACAGCGAAAGAAGCGAAACAGACAGCGAAGGCTGTCTGAGTCTGCCGGGATTGCAGGCCACGGTGGAGCGTCACAGCAAAATAGTCGTTAACGCCCTCACGCCTGATGGGGAAAAGGTGGAAATTCAGGCACGCGGACTCTTTGCGCGCATTCTCCAGCATGAAATTGATCATCTCAACGGCATTCTTTACATCGACCGGGCTGATCTGGATACGCTGGTTTGGCTACGCGATGTGAGTGAAAAGGAGGTTATGACAGAACCCGCCACCCTGGAGGAAGTTCAGAAAGCGTATAATAAACAATACCATAAAGCCGTGCCGCTCAGTGTATTTTCGCCCCCGAAAAATACTTGAATATTTCATCCTGTTTTTCTATTTTAAGCACAAACAGGGGCAACACAGAGCACAGGACGGCAACAGGGAGTTGTGATGAGCAATGATTCATTGGCATTTATTGGACTCGATCTGGGCGGCACTTTTTTAAAATATGCCTTGGGGCGTGAGGATGGAAAGGTGCTGGCCAAGGGGAAAATGCCCAGCCGGGCTCAGGAATCAAGGGATAAAACATTTGAGGTCATGTTCATGGCCATCGCAGAGATGCTTGAAAAAGCGAAATCTTTTTCTGTGCATGTCGCCGGTATGGGGGTGGGCAGTCCCGGTGCCGTGGATTTCGATCATGGACGCATCCTCGGCAATACGCCCAATCTGCCCAATTGGTCGGACGCCGACATCCGCGGCGAATTGGAGTCCAGGTTCAATATCCCGGTTTGGGCCGATAACGATGCCAACCTGATGACCCTGGCCGAGTGCCGCTACGGCGCGGCCAAGGGCAGCCGCTATGTCATCGCGCTGACGCTGGGTACGGGTATCGGTGGCGGGATTGTTATCGATGATCAACTCTATCGCGGTGCGCGTTTTTCAGGTTCTGAATTGGGCCACATGAGCATCAATTTTGAGGGACCGCCCTGTGGTTGCGGATGCGTTGGCTGTATCGAGGCTTATGCGTCCGCCCCCGCTATAGTGAAAAATTATCGTGAAAAACTCGCCAACAAACACTTTCCGACGCCCAATCCAATCACGACCGAAATCATCTTTCAGCATGCCAAAGACGGTGACCTGCTCGCCAATCAGGTCATCGACGAAATCTGTTTTTATCTGGGCGCAGCCATCGGCAGCCTCATCAATATCTTCAATCCGCAAGTCGTTGTCATCGGTGGTGGCGTCGCGGATGCCGGCGATGAGTTCATTCAGCGTATTTGGCAGGCTGTCCACGGCAGAGCCATGGAAGCCGCGCTGCGTGGTGTGCGCCTTGAACGGGCCAGTCTGGGTAACGATGCCGGCGTGGTGGGCGCCTTTGCACTTGCCGCAGATTGCTACAAAGCCCTTTCGTGATGTAATTTTTATGTCTGATCATCCAGAGACCGCCATGCTGAGCCGATTACCGGCTTTCACCCCTTTGGCCAATTTGCCGACGCCCATTCAGCCCCTGCTGAAATGGCAGGAAAAAACCGCCGGCGTAAACTGGTGGATAAAGCGGGATGATCTCACGGCCAATGCCGCCAGCGGGAACAAGATTCGCAAGCTCGAGTATGTCGCCCATGCGGCGCTTGCCCGGGATGCGGATGTCCTCATCACCTGCGGAGGCCTGCAATCCAATCACGCCAGAACGACTGCACTGGTCGCCGCACAATTGGGATTGAAATCACACCTGGTTCTCCGCGGCGAAATGCCCGCGCAATGGAATGGCAATTTTCTCCTGGATAAAATCGCGGGCGCCACGATCAGCTTCATAACACCCGAAGAATACGCAGCGGCTAATTGGCAGATCATGCACACCGTGGCCGAATCGTACGCAGCAAAAGGCATCAAGGCGATCGTCATTCCCGAAGGCGCTTCCGATGCACTCGGCACCTTTGGCTATGCCAAAGCCGTAGAGGAGATCATACAACAAGCGCAGGCCATGGGGGTCTCGTTCGATGCGGTCTTTTGCGCCACCGGTTCAGGCGGTACGCAGGCCGGCCTGATACTGGGCAAAGCCCTATATGGCTGGAACGCAACCGTTTATGGCATCAACATCTGTGATGATGAAGCCTATTTTCAGCAAAAAATTCGCACCATTCTCGATGGTGTCCGGGCGGACTATCTGCCGGAATTTGCGGCAGCCCGGCAGGATATTCGGCTGCTCGATGGCCATATTGGTGATGGGTATGCCAAAACCCGGCCTGAAGAATTGGCCACGCTGATCGCGTTTGCCCGCCTCGAGGGCATCATCCTTGATCCCGTCTACTCCGGCAAAGCACTGCACGGCCTCATGAAAGAATTCAATAAAGGACGTTTTGCCGGATTGGCCAATATTCTCTTTCTGCATACCGGCGGCCTCTTTGGCCTGTTTCCCTTTGAAGCGCAATTTCAGACTGTGTGCTGACCAGAAGCCTCCGGCGTCATCGAAATTAAAAAAAAGGTTGCATTTTTTAATAAATATGAGTACACTGATGGAAATTAAGGAGCGTAACGTGTATTTCAGCCGCGTCCATCATCAGCACCACCATCACACCTGTGAGACTTGAGAGATAGGTTACGGCTGCAGTACGTTTTGATTACAGGCCCGCTGATCCTATCAGCGGGCCTTTTTATTTGAAACTCGAGGAAAGGGAAAATATGATTGACTGGAATGGTCTTGATGATAAAGTCTTGAAAATCGGGTTGCCCAAAGGAAGTCTGCAGGAGGCAACGTTGCGCTTGTTGGCAAAGGCCGGTTTTCATTTTTCCGTGAGCGAAAGGTCCTACTTTCCTTCCATCGATGACCCGGATATCCAGGCCATACTCATTCGTGCACAGGAGATCGCCAAATATGTTGAGGATGGCATCTTTGATATCGGTTTGACGGGTAAAGACTGGATTCTGGAGAATCGTGCCGATGTTGTTGAAGTCGCTGAACTCACCTATGCCAAATTGACGATGCGACCGGTCAAATGGGTGCTCGCCGTACCCACGGAGTCCCCGATAAAAAGTGTTCAGGATCTTCAGGGCAAACGCATTGCCACCGAGATCGTCAATCTCACCAAAGATTATCTGAGTGGGCACGGTGTCTCCGCGGATGTCGAATTTTCATGGGGCGCCACGGAAGTCAAAGCCCCTACACTGGTCGATGCCATTGTCGAGGTTACGGAAACCGGCAGTTCGTTGCGCGCCAATAATCTGCGCATCGTTGAAGTGCTGCTGGAGTCGCGCACCATGCTCATCGCCAACAAGATGAGCTGGCAGAATGAGAGCAAAAGAGAACGCATTGAAAACCTCAACATGCTGCTCCAGGGCGCGATTGTGGCGGAGGGCAAAGTGGGATTGAAGATGAATGTCCGCCAAACCCAACTGGAAGGCCTCATGCAGCAATTGCCAGCCATGAAGCAGCCAACCGTTTCACCGCTGCACGGCGGTGAATGGGTTGCGGTGGAAACGATCGTCGAGGAAGCCCTGGTGCGCAAGCTCATTCCGAATCTGAAGCGTGCCGGCGCACAGGACATCATTGAATACCCGTTGAATAAAGTCATTTATTGATGGATGGGCACCATGATCACGGTCTATCAGGATAGCGAAATTGAATCTTTTTTACAGCGTTTCCAGTCACGGCGTCAGGAAATCGGCGTTGAAGTGGAGGCCGCGGTGCGTGAAATTCTCCGCGATGTCGAGAAACTCGGCGATGCGGCTCTGTACACCTATGCCGGAAAGTTCGATCGGGTGCCTTTGGAAGAAATCGGGCTTCTGGTCCCGGAGAGTCAATTACAAGCGGCACATAAAAATCTCGACCCGTCCTTGTTGCAGGCGTTGCGCAGCGCGCGAGAAAATATCGCGCGGTTTCACAGCCGTGCCGTGCCGCAATCGTGGATGAGTTGGGAGGCGGATGGCATTATCCTCGGACAGCGTCTGCTGCCACTCGATCGTGTGGGTATTTATGTGCCGGGTGGACGGGCGGCCTATCCCTCTTCACTGCTGATGGGCGTGGTTCCGGCGCAAGTGGCGGGTGTGCGCGAAATTGTCATCACAACACCCTGCGATGGCAACGGGAATATCCATGCGACGATTTTGGCCGCTGCCTGGGAACTGGGTATACGCCAGGTTTATCGCGTAGGCGGTGCCCAGGCTGTAGCCGCCCTGGCTTATGGCACCCAAACCATCCCGCGCGTGGATAAAATCGTCGGACCCGGAAATATCTATGTGGCGACGGCGAAAAAGATGGTCTATGGAACCACCGGCATCGATATGGTGGCCGGTCCCAGTGAAGTGGTCGTTGTGGCCGATGAGACAGCCGATCCGGCCTATATCGCCGCCGATCTTCTCGCTCAGGCTGAACACGATCCCCTCGCTTCTGCCATTCTCATCACGCCCTCCCGGGAACTGGCGCGTGCGACCGCCGGGCAATTGAACCGACTCGCGGCGCCGTTGCCGCGAAAAAGCATCATCGCCGAGGCCTTGCGCCACTACGGCGCCCTCTTGATCAGCAAAGATTTGCACGAAGCGGCCGCCCTGTCGAACCGTCTTGCGCCGGAACATCTTGGACTTCACCTCGACGATCCCTGGCGCTGGCTGCCTGCGTTCGTCTGCGCCGGCGCCATTTTCCTCGGTCATCATTCACCGGAAGCAGTGGGCGACTATTGGGCCGGGCCCAATCATATTCTGCCAACCAACGGTTCCGCGCGATTTGCATCGCCATTGCGCACTGAAGATTTCCTGCGCGCCAGCAGCCTGGTCTGTTACACACAGGAGGGACTCACCAAAGCGAGTCCCTTCATTCAACAATTTGCCGCCAGCGAAGGATTGCTGGCACATGCCCAATCGGTCACCATTCGAGTGAAATAAACGATGGAAAATTATTTTAAAGCGAGCGTTCTCAGTCTGCCCGGTTATGGCGCGCCTCCCCAGGAAGCGCCTGCCGCCAAACTCAATCAAAATGAGAGTCCCTTTGACTTGCCCGCTGCCTTGAAAAAAGAGATACTCGATAAAGCGCTAACGCTGTCCTGGAATCGCTATCCGGTCAATGAGTCACCGCGATTGAAAGAAGCCCTGGCCGCCTGGCACCAGCTGGCGCCAGAGCAGATTTTGCTTGGAAACGGGTCGAACCAGCTGCTGCAAACCATCCTGAGTGGATGCACGGAACCCGGAGAGAAAATACTCTGCTGTCCGCCGACTTTTTCCCTGTTCGAGCTGTATATCGCGCTCTATGGGGGCGAAGCGCTTCTGGTACCCCGTCTTCCCGGTTCAGAAACCCCGCAAGCGGAGATCATGACGGCGATCAAAACCCGGCAACCCAAATTGATCCTGTTCTGTTCACCCAATAATCCCACTGGCAGCGAATTCGAGGTGGCTTTTGTCGAACAAGTCTGTGATGTTTCCCGCGGACTGGTCGTCGTCGATGAAGCCTATGCAGAATTCAGCACCCAATCCTTTTTACCGCTGTTGAAACAGCGTAAAAATCTGGTCCTCTCCCGTACTTTTTCCAAAGCCTTCAGCATGGCGGGCCTGCGACTGGGATATCTGATGGCGGACGCAGAAATCATCGCGCAGTGGCGTAAAGTGAATCTGCCCTATAATATCAATCTCTTCACAGAACTGGTTGGCTTGACCCTTTTGAATCATCGTGCGCTCATCGAGCAACAGGTACAATTCATCATCCGGCAACGCGAATGGTTGCTCGCGCAGATGCAACAGATCGATGCCATCAAAGCCTGTCCTTCCGCGGCCAATTTCATCCTGTTTTCCTGTCCGGATGGCAAAGCGCTCTTTGCGCACCTCAAGGGAAGAGGCATTCTCGTGCGCGATGTGTCGGGCTATTGGGGCTTGGAAAACCATTTGCGCGTAAATGCCGGAAGTTTGCTGGAAAATCAATTATTTATCACCGCATTGCATGAATACTATCTATAGGTGGATGCATGGAACGTTGTGCTGAATGGGAGCGAAAAACCCGCGAAACCGCTGTCGCCGTACGGTTGCAGCTCGAGGGATCCGGAACCGCGGAGATCGCGACCGGAATCGGTTTTTTTGATCATCTGCTCGATGCGCTTTGCCGCCATGCCGGCCTGGATTTGTCGGTAAAAACGACGGGCGATCTTGAAGTCGATGGGCATCATACGGTTGAAGATACGGGGATCGTGCTGGGGAAAGCCTTTGACGCGGCGCTGGGAGATCGCAGCGGGATTCGCCGCTTCGGTTACGCCTGCTGTCCGCTGGACGAAGCACTGGTGCGTGCCGTGGTGGACATCAGCGGCCGCGGCGGTTTTTATTTCACAACCGTGCTGCCGCTTGCACAGGTGGGCGCCTTCGCCGGCGAACTGCTCCCCGAGTTTTTTCGTGCACTGGCCTTGAACGGCCACTTCACCCTGCATCTGGATCTGTTGAAAGGGGAGAATCAGCATCATCTGCAGGAAGCGGCCATGAAAGCCTTTGCGATTGCCTGGCGGGAAGCGGTTATGGTGCAGGCGGCGCAGCGCGGTGTTCCCTCCACCAAGGGGACGTTGCGATGAACCTCGGCATCATCGATTATGGGGCGGGGAATCTGCGCAGTGTCGCCAAGGCGGTGGAATATTGCGGCGCCACAGCGCAGATTATCGCCACGCCGCGAGAGATTCTGCACATGGACAAGATCATCCTGCCTGGCGTTGGCGCCTTTGGACACGCCATGTCCGCGCTTGCGCAGCTCGACCTGCTCGATGCGCTCAAAACATTCATGCAGAGCGGCAAACCCTTTCTCGGCATCTGTCTCGGCATGCAGGTGCTATTTGGCGACAGCGAGGAGAGTCCCGGCGTACCGGGGATCAATATCTTCCCCGGCCACGTGCGTCGTTTCCCAAACCACCTCAAAGTACCCCATTTGGGCTGGAATCAAATCATCCCCGAGAAATCCTCGCCGCTTTTCAGGGGTGTGCCGGAAGAAGCTTTCTTTTATTTTGCACACTCGTATTATGCACATCCAGTGCAATCGGAATGTATCATTGCAACAACTGATTATCAGGGCAGTTACACAGCTGCAACGGCCCGTGAGCCTGTATTTGGCATTCAATTTCATCCGGAAAAATCACAAAGCAACGGTCTGCTTGTATTGAACAATTTTATCACGCTTTAGCCGGAAGCATTTAACCTGAATAATTCACACAACACCAGGGCACAAAGCTCACAAAGAGCACCGGGTGAATTTATTGATTAAACAATATTGGATTGATCCCTTAAATGATAACCGTCATATACTTCGTGTGCCTGGTGGACTTTGCGTGAAAAATGCATTTTGAAACCTGTTGTGCCGAATCATATGGTATCCAGGCAAGTCGCAGCTTTTGTTGGCCTGTTTGCTGATTCATCAGGTTAAATACTCCGAAAAAACGAGGCGGAATCGATAATTGTAGTGTTTTGGATTGAAACCTTATCAACCGTTTTTTGGCAATGCATGCGCCTGGTGGTTGCGTTCAGTTTTGAGACTTGGCGCTTTCTATCGCAAGGTTGGCAGGCATGTTACTGCTGCCAATTCCGGTGTGTGCGGGTTCAGATCAGGAGGTAAATTGGAGTTCATACCTGCCATCGATATTCTGCACGGACAATGTGTCCGGCTGCTGCAGGGAGATCGTCAACGGGTCACCGTCTACCATGAAGATCCATTGCAAATCGCGCACCACTGGCGGGATCAGGGCGCGAAGCGGCTGCACATTGTCAATCTGGATGGCGCCTTTGGCGCGGCCAATGACAACAGCGCCATCGTGCGGGAAATCATTTTGTCGGAGACGCTCCCTGTACAGCTCGGGGGTGGTATCCGCACGCTCGATCAGGCCCGTTCCTGGATGGATATGGGGGTTTCCAGGATCATCCTCGGCACCATCGCCATAGGCACACCGGCTCTGCTGGATGAGATGCTGACATTGTTTTCCCCGGAGCGCATTATCGTTGGACTCGATGCCCGCGGCGGACACATTGCCATCAGGGGCTGGGAGCAGGTCACTTCCGCGCAATTGCTTCCCACGGCGCAGGCCCTGCAGGCGCGCGGCGTCCTGCGCATCATCTACACCGATATCAGCAGGGACGGTGCCCTGACCGGACCCGATTTGGCCGGCACACGCCAATTGTGCGAAAAGACGCAGCTCAAAATAATCGCCTCGGGTGGTTTTGCGAATCTGGATCATTTGAAAGCGCTTTGCCAGTTGCCGTGTGCAAACCTGGAGGGGGCGGTTTTGGGCAAAGCGCTTTACGAAAACAAGGTGTCGTTTATGGAATTATCGCAGTTGATGAAAACGATGGAGTAGCGGTCATGCTCGCCAGAAGGATCATCCCGTGTCTGGACGTCAAGGAAGGGCGCGTGGTCAAAGGAACCCAATTTGTCAATTTGCGCGATGCCGGCGATCCGGTTGAGCAAGCGCGTTTTTATGACGAGCAGGGGGCTGACGAACTTGTTTTTTTGGATATCACGGCATCCGCAGAATACCGTGATATCATCTATGATGTAGTAGCGCATACCGCTGAGCAGGTTTTCATGCCGCTGACGGTCGGCGGCGGCATTCGCACGGTGGCGGATGCCCGTAAATTGCTGCAGAGTGGTGCCGATAAAATCGCCATCAACACAGCGGCGCTGCAGGAGCCGGAACTGGTCGCTGCGTGCGCGCGTCAGTTCGGCAGTCAAGCGGTCGTCGTGGCCATCGATGCGCGCCGGATATCGGCCGGGAGGTGGCAAGTCTTTATTCATGGAGGTCGCACCGCCATGGATGTGGATGCGGTACAATGGGCACTCGAGGCAGAGCACAGAGGCGCCGGTGAAATTCTTCTCACCTCGATGGATCGCGACGGTACCAGGGATGGTTACGATATAGATCTCACGCGCGCCATCAGCACCCGCGTCAACATCCCTGTGATTGCTTCGGGGGGCTGCGGCGAGGCCGCCCATTTTTTTGATGTCTTTGAAAATGGCAAAGCCGACGCCGCATTGGCTGCATCGGTCTTCCATTACCGGCACAACAGCATCGCCGAAATCAAGAACTATCTCAAGGAGAGAGGCATCCATGTCCGAATATGAATCTCTGAAACAGGATAAATTTCTATCAGACCTGAAGTTTGACCAGCAGGGACTCATTCCCGCCATCATCCAGGATGAAGCAGATGGCGCCATCCTCATGTTGGGCTATATGAATGAAAAGAGTTTGCAGATAACCCTGGAGAGCGGTCAGGTGACATTTTGGAGCCGTTCGCGGAAAAAGTACTGGACCAAAGGGGAGACCTCCGGACATTATCTCTATCTCGTCAAGATATTCACCGATTGCGATCGTGATGCCTTGTTGCTGCGCGTTCGCCCCATTGGACCGACATGCCATACAGGCAAACGAAGCTGTTTTTCCTGGGAGATGGCGTAAAAGATCAACCTTCGGGGACTCGGATAACCGTTCCACGAGGAGGGAGGCAGATGCACGCAAGAGTGGTTGTTCTGTGTCTATTAATCATTTGTGCGGAGGGCCGCACGGGTAGTGCGCAAAAGCTCCTGACACCGGAGACCTTTCAGGAATTCCTCTATCCCGGTGCAAAACCGGAACCCGCTGCCATCAAGGCGCTGGATCAGAAAATTCTCACCACATTTCCGGATGCCAGACCTGTCAAACTGACCTCCCTGTTGACGCCGACCGCGTGGCAGAAGGTCGTCGCTTACTATACGATCATGACCGGGCTGCCATTCCGTCAGATCGGTCCACGATTTTACTTCATCTTTTCCTCTCGCAACGGCATCCCGACCGATTATATCGAGGTATGTCCGATTCAGATCCTGCGCGGATCGTCGGATTTCTGGCCGGCACGCATCAATCTGGTTCTGCTTTCGTTTCCCTTGGCCGGCTTGACGCCGGCCAGCCAACCCACCACGTCCGAATTGAAACCTTTGACGGGCCGCCTCTGGTATCCGGGGCAAACAAGGAACGACCTGGCGGCGCTGAAAAACCATGAACTGGGTGCCGGAGCGCAGGTGCTCATTATCCTCACAGAAGACTCTTTTGACAAGGTCTATTCCTTTTTCAGACGCAATTATGGCCGTATTTATATTGTCAATGCTCATCGTGAACATTTTTCCGAGCGGGATTTTGAATTTGATGCCTCCAGCGCCTTATCAACCCGCCGTCACGGCAAGGAGTTGCACATTCGCGTCGAGGAAAACCCTCTGCTGGTGGATCGTGAAGGCAACAGTGAACGGTTATTGGGTAAATGTCTGGTGCAATATACCTTCTGGCCTGCCCAATAACTTTGCACGTCATGAACCCGGATTCGGTGTAAACAGGCACAGGTATCGGAAATGTTGACACCCACAGGGTTACTGATTTCAACGTGTCACACCGGATCGGGGATAAAATAATCTTGCATTTATCGTATAATTCTATTAAATTTAAAACAGCGTAACCAGACGCATCCTTTTCCGCGCGCTGCATCATCATTACCAGGATCACCCGCTTAACGTGAGGGGCGATATGCCAATACCCGATC
The DNA here is from genome assembly GCA_002327255.1 of bacterium UBA2214. Taxonomy (GTDB): domain Bacteria; phylum Zhuqueibacterota; class Zhuqueibacteria; order Residuimicrobiales; family Residuimicrobiaceae; genus UBA2214. The sequence continues at coordinate 60,734 of DCUM01000204.1, forward strand.
CAACACCCGTTGCCAATGGCGTGGGGAAACCCGGCGAATTTCTGGTCTGGTTTCCGGTCAATGAAACGATTTCCATCGTTGCCTTGACGGTTGGCATCCTGATATTCATCATCGCCTATTTTGCCGGCGGCAAGGAGAACTTTAGCAAAATCATTGCCAGCACGGTTATATCCATCCTCATCGCGATGCTTGCCATGCCCCTGTTCATAAAACTGGGCCAATTTTTTGGCATTTTGAACTCCAGGGAGGGAGAAATTTTCATCCTGGTGCTGCTGATGTTTTTTATCGCCGGATTGTCCGCTCACATATACGAGATCATCACCGTATCGGCGCGCGAGGCGAGGCCTGATTGAAAGGATATAGCTTCATCAGCTTTTATACTTGCTTTTCGTAAATATTAAGTGTATATTATCCAACTTTGATCAAACTTGCCGGATTCTGCCCTGGCGCCGCCCCCCGGCTGCGAGCAAAAGGGCCTATTTCGCTTGTTGTTCATCATGCAGGAATTGCATTTTATCTTAAAGCAACCCATTCGGGCTAAACCATCCATCAAAAGCGGGTTTGATAAACAATGCTGAAACCAAGAAAGCGAATTACCAAAAAGAAACTCAAGGAAGACAAGCTGGTCACTTTTTATTTCAGGGCCAGCGATTGGCTGGAAGAAAACAGCAAATACCTGTTCATGGGCCTTGCCGCCATCGTTTTGGTGGCTGCGGCGATCATCTATTTCAATTACGCGCAGGAAAAATCCGAGAAAAACGCCAGCGTCGATCTGGCGCGCGCGACGCGTACTTTGGAAACCGGTGACTATCAGAATGCCATTGCGCAATTGAGCAGCATCGTCGACAACTATGGCAGCTCGACCAGCGGAACCATGGCGCGTCTCTATCTGGCCAACGCTCTTTTTCAGACCAAAGAATACAACAATGCCGAAAAGAATTATGGCAAATTTATCTCGCGTTTTTCGGGTGACGAGTACCTGCTAGCCGCGGCTCAGGGCGGCATTGCTGCGTCCCTGCAAGCCCGGAAAAAATGGGCCGAAGCGGCCAAAGCATATGAAAAAGCGGCCGAAAAATATGACTCGGTTTTGGCGCCCGGATTTTATATTCAAGCCGCGCGGTGCTATACCAGCCTGGGAGATGATCGCAAGGCCAAATCGCTCTACAACAAAGTGATAGAAGAGTTTCCCCAAGCCACGGAAAAAGAGGAAGCTTTGATGCTTCTCAGCATGCTCGGCGCTTGATTTTTTAGCGATTTTTCTTGCATAGTTCATTATTTTTTTATATATTATCACGCTGAAGTGGGTCCATCTGACCCACTTTTTTGTTGTTATAGGGTTCATTCTGTGAATACATCAGAAGAAATCAAAAAACTTGTCGATCCTGTTCTCGAAACGCTTGGCCTTGAACTGGTTGATGTGGAAGTGAAGGGCGGAGGGGGCAAAAGCATCGTGCGGATAACCATCGATGTCGCAGGCGGCATCCGTATCGGGCAGTGTACTCAGGCCAGTCGCGTCATTGCCGATCTACTGGATCAGAAGGATGTCATCCCGGGGCGATATACACTCGAAGTCTCATCTCCCGGCACAGACCGGCCGCTGAAATCCGGCAAAGATTTCTCACGACATTGCCATCGCATGGTAAAAGTAAACTTTACGGTAAACGGTGAAACCTCGCAGTGTCTCGGCCAAATCAACCGCGTCGAGGATGATATGCTCTATTTGCATACAGCAGACAGTGACTTGAAAATACCATTGTGTGATATCACGTTGGCCAAAATAGTTGTCGAAATGAAATGATGTTCATTGGGTACACATTATGAAAAATGAAATCGTCGAAGCATTCTCGCTCCTGGTGAAGGAGAAGAACATTGACAAAGAAGTGCTGTCCAGAATCCTTCAGGAAATTTTTCTCACGTTGGTGAAGAAAAAATATGGGCAGAATGGCAACTACTCCATCTTTGTCAATATGGAGAAGGGCGAGATTGAAATCTACCAGAGCAAGACCATCGTCTCTGAGGTTGGGGATGAGGTGACCGAAATTGCCCTGGAGATTGCACAGCGAACCGAACCCGATCTGGAAGAAGGCGACGAGTTTTTGGAAATCATCGATCCCTCCACTTTTGGCCGGCGTCTGATTATCTCCGCCAAACAAAATTTGAATCAACGCATCAAAGAGATCGAAAAAGAGCTGGTTTACGAGGAATTTATCAACCGGGTCGGTGAAATTCTCATCGGTGAGATTCGCCAGCTCAATCGTGATGAAATATTCATGACCGTGGACAACAAAATCGAAGTCCTCCTGCCCAAATCCGAACAAATCAAGGACGAGAAATACCGTCGCGGTGAATCGCTGCGTGCGGTTATCAAAGAGGTTCGCAAGAGCAATCGCGGCCCGGAGATTATCGTCAGTCGCGCCGATCCCTCGTTCATCACCCGTCTTTTCGAAAATGAAGTGCCCGAGATTGAAGAAGGCATCATCGAGATCAGAACCATCGCCAGAGAGCCGGGCGAGCGCACCAAGATTGGTGTCTACAGCCACGACAAGCGCATCGATGCCGTAGGGGCTTGCGTCGGCATGAAAGGCATGCGCATTCAGTCTATCGTGCGCGAGTTGAACAATGAAAAAATCGACATCATAAACTGGAGCAGCGAGCCGGAAATATTCATCACCCGGGCACTCAGCCCGGCAAAACCCCTGCGTATCATCATTGATGAAGAGGAGAAAAAAGTCACCGCGGTTCTCGACGACGAACAAATTTCATTGGCCATCGGCAAGGGCGGACTGAATCGCAGACTCGCTTCACGTTTGACGGGATATGATATCCAGACCATGCGTGAGGAAGACTACAGAAAGATGATCGATGCGCAGCGCGATCTCGATAAACCGCTCGAGGATGTGGTGGGGGTTTCTGAAAAAGTCAAACAAATCTTACTGGATGGCGGTTACAGCACTGTTCGCGACGTTCTCACGGCAGATGTTGAGAACTTGACCAAGCTGCCGGGTATTGGTGTCAAAACAGCGGAAAAAATTATCTCTGCTTTGGAAGCAGAATCTCACTAGATGCGGGTCCGTTCCTTCCTTTGTTTCGACGCATCGGTAGAATCTTAGGAGCTCTATATTGTCTGTTAAAATGCGGGTATTTCAAATAGCGAGAGAATTTAACATCTCCAACGAAGCTCTCATCGCTTTCCTCACAAAATTGAACTTTGATATCCGAAATCAGATGAGCGTGATTTCGGATGAGGCCTACGCTTTGGTCGCCGAAAAATTCGGGGAAAAGGCGCCCCAGGTCGATGAAGAATATGAATTTCGCCGACGCCTGCGTGAAAAGAAAGCCAATGAGGAAGCCAAGAAGCTCGAAAAGCAAAAGGATCTGGAACGTCGCCTGCAGGTTGCGCAGGAGTACGCCAAAGAGATGCCTGGGCTGCGCAAAAAACGCGAAGCGGAAATGGCCGAAGAAGCAGCCGCCAAACAAAAACTTTTTGCCACGGAAGCGGTTGGTGAAGCACCCGTCAAGAGCGGCAAACCGTCTCAGGTTTCTGATGTTGCTGAAGTGACTGAAATCAAACCCGAAGATGTTGAGAGCAAAACCCGTAAAAAATTGATTGTGATCGAGATCCCACCCGAAGAGCTCGGGAAACGGCAACGCACCAGGGAACGGGCCCCGGAGGCCGCAAGCGAAAGCAAACCAGGAAAGCCCGAAAAACCCGCAGCAGCCGGAAAAGAAATGGTCACCCCGGAGCGTCTCAGTGAGATCGAGGCCGAAGAGGGGCGCGCACGCAAGAAAAAACGCAAACGCAAACGCAAGAAGAAGGGCGTCGACAAGGTCGAAACGCCCGCCGTGAAGCCGGCTGAGGCCGACCACAAACGCAAGCGGACCAAAAAGAAGAAAAAGGTCACCTTCAACGAAGAGGAAATCAAGGAATCGATCCGCCAAACCATGGCGAACCTGGACGAGACCGGAAAGATCAAACGCAAAAAACGCCGTACGCAGGCCGAAGAAGAGATCGAAGCCGATGAGTCTCCCGTCATCAAGGTCAGCGAATTCATGTCGGTCTCGGAGCTGGCGCGGCTCATTGAAGCCGAGGCTTCCGACCTGATCCGGAAATGCATGGAATTGGGCATGATGGTCTCCATCAACCAGCGCCTCGACATGGATACCATCACGCTTCTGGCCGCTGAATACGGGTATGAAGTCGAACCCTTGTCCGAATTTGGTGAGGATTTGCTCGAGGAGCTGGAAAAAGAGGAAGATGAAACGGAGGAACTGGTGCGTCGTTCGCCGGTGGTGACCATCATGGGACACGTCGATCACGGCAAGACCTCACTGCTCGATTTTATCCGCAAGAGCAATATCATAGCGGGTGAAGCCGGCGGCATCACGCAGCACAT